>JANYDG010000058.1 GCA_025359885.1 Acidobacteriota bacterium | reverse complement strand
GCAGCATCCTTGGCATCGCAAGCCCCTGGGTTACTCCGGGTTCGGTGAGCCACGAGCACAGCAGCATGGGCAGCATTACCCGCACCATCAACTCGCTGCTGGGCGTGGGTTCGCTCAATCTTGAAGATGCTTTGGCGGGTGACCTGACCGGCATATTCAGCGCAAAAGCAGACCTCAAGCCGTTTACCTTTGTCGCCAGCGACCCACGCGTCTTTGACCCGGCACTGGCGAAGATCGCGAAGCCCAAGACGAAGCAGGAAGCCGCCAGCCTGCGCGACCAGGATGACGCTGAGGAGATCCAGAAGCATCTTGAATCGACCAGGTCGCAGCTCAAGAAGCCGGTGAAAGACAACGACTAGTCGGCAGGAGTTCTTGAGAAGGAGTCGATAGGGAGCAGGTAGGCTGCGGGATTGGCGGAGGTGATGGGGCAAGGGCTTGCGATAATGAGAGGATGCCCAGCGCCCTGAAATCTGCCATCGGAATTGACTTCGGGACGACAAACAGCTCGGTCGCTCGCGCGATTGGTCAATCTTCGGGGAATCTGGACGTTGAGCTGGTCAGTTTTCCGCGTCGTGGTGGGGTTACGGAGAGCTTTCGGTCGGTGCTTTATCTTGAGCGGATGCGGCAGGCGGGGCACCTGCGGATCGGGACGTGGTCGGGCCCGAGCGCGATTGAGCATTACCTGGACGCTGACAGGAAGGGGCGGCTGATCCAGTCGCTGAAGAGCTACCTGAGTAGCAGCAGCTTGACTGGAACGGAGATATTGGGTCGGCATTTCAGCTTTGAATCGCTGATCGCGCATATGTTGCGCGACCTGCGGACACAGGCGGAGAGTCAATTTGGGATCGTGATTCGTTCGGCGGTGGTGGGGCGACCGGTGCGTTTTGTGGGTGCAGAAACCGAGGCTGAGGAAATTTATGCAGTGGAGCGACTGCGGCGGGCCTTTGAATTGGCGGGCTTCGAATCCATCACCCTGCTGGCTGAACCTGTGGCGGCGGCCTATGCTTACGAGGCTACACTGGACCACGACGAGCTGATTTTGATCGGTGACTTTGGCGGCGGAACGAGCGACTTTTCGCTGCTGCGGGTTGGCCCCGGCATCCGCAAGCGAGGTCGTGAGCCGGCAGATCTGCTGGGCAACAGCGGTCTTGGGCTGGCAGGGGACGCATTTGACGCGCGCATTGTTCGCAAGCTTGTTTCGCCTGCTCTGGGTGCTGGGTCACTGCTGCATCCGGCGAGTAAGATGCTGCCGGCAGTACCGGCGTGGATCTATGCCAACCTGGAGCGCTGGCACTACCTTTCGTTTTTGCGGACACGCAATGTAACCGAGATTCTCAAGAGCGCTCGGGTGCGCGCGATGGAACCGGAGAAGATTGTCGCGCTGATGACGCTGATTGAGGAAGACCTGGGTTATCAACTGCACCAGGCGGTGCAGCGGCTGAAGTATGAACTTTCCCGTTCGGAATCAGCGGAGCTCAGCTTTGTCGATGGCAGTATGGAGTTACGGCAGGTGGTAACACGCACCGAGTTTGAAGGTTGGATTGCAGAAGACCTGTCGGAAATCGAGAATTGCGTTACCGGGCTGTTTGAAACGACCGGGGTCAGTTATGGGGATGTTGACCGAGTCTTTTTGACGGGGGGTACATCGTTCGTACCGGCGGTCCGGGCGATCTTTGAGCGGCGATTTACATTGGACAAGGTGCGCAGTGGGAATGAATTCACCTCCGTGGCGCGCGGACTTGCGCTGCACGCCGCAGAGGTGAGTTAGATCCTGGAGTTATAAAGCTAAGCTATGCCCAGCTTGTGCATGTAGTCTGCGTCCATCTTGAGCGACTGCATGGGCGGAACAGTGAAGGCTTCCTGTTCGACAAAGATGTGTTTGATGTTGCCGCCCCTGGCGGCCTCGGCAAAGATCGGCGCGTAGTCGATGGTGCCGGTGCCTAACTCGACTGGCTTGGGCTCTGCTGCTTCCTTGCCGGCAACGGGCTTCATGAGCCCTACAAAGTCCTTGACATGGAGCATTGAGATGCGATTCGGATGCTTGCGGAGATACTCAATGGGATTGCCTCCGCCGACGGTAACCCAGCCGCAGTCCATTTCCATTGTGACTTTAGCTGGATCCGTGAGGCGCAGTAACTCGTCATAAGGAACGATGCCATCAGTTACTCGAAACTCAGCGATGTGGTTGTGATAGCCAAAGTTCATTCCGGCGGATTTGACCTTTTCGCCAAACATATTGAATTGATCCGCATTCCAGCGCCAGTCTTCAAGAGTCATTGCGTGATTGCGTTCAGCCCAGCCCATGCCTTTGACGCGGGCCGGATCTTTGAATCCCGGTGAGGAGCAAACGAGGGTCTTTACGCCTAACTCATGATTGAATGCGAGGATCTCGTCAAACTTTTCGTGCAAGGGGTCAGATGCGTAGTGGGCGCTGACTAATTTGAGGCCTGCGACATCGAGAGCGGCTTTGACTTCCGCAGCGGAATGGTCATAATAGCCCGCTGACTCGACCTCGACGAAGCCGAGGCCGCCGAGCGATTTGAGCGTACCGGCAAAGTCTTTGGGGAGCAGGTCGCGGACCGAGTACAGCTGCAGACCGAGGGGCAATTTGAGCCCACGGGCAAAGGCTGTTGCGCTTGAAAGGAGGGCGCTGGCGCAGACGAGTGAAGCGGATGTGGATTGGATAAACTCTCTTCGTGATTGTTTCAAGATAACTCCATCTTCAGTATGAACGGTTGGTTTGGATTCAAGGGTGATTAGACGTTGCCGAGGCGCATCTGTTCAGCGAGATAGTCGGCAGCACGCATGGCGAGGGCGCTGATGGTCATGGTGGGATTTTGCCAACCGGCGCTGACAAAGCTGCTGCCGTCGATGACGAAGAGGTTTTTCAAGTCGTGGGATTGATTCCACTTATTGAGGACGCTGCTTTTAGGGTCATCCCCCATGCGACAGGTGCCTAACTCGTGGATGCTGTATCCGGGCGGGTTGGGATCGTAATTTTTTGTCAGGATCTCAAAGCCTGCATCCTCGGCGATTTGCATGCCGGTATCGACGGCGTCGCGGGCCATATTGAATTCGTTGTCGGTGTAATTCGTTTCGATGTGGAGGGAGGGGATGCCCCAGGCGTCGACAACATCTTTGCTGATGCGGACGTGGTTTTCCCGGCGGGCGAGGACTTCGCCCATGATGCCGGTGGAGAAGCCGCTGCCGTGGTAAGTCTCTAACTTCTGCTGCAGTTCGGCGCCGTAGGTGGCAAAGTTACGCGGTTCGATACCGCCGGTGCCGCTCCAGACATTGAGGGCGTAGCCGCGGAGGAATTTACTTTCCCTGGAGCTGATGTTACGAAAGCGGGGGATGATGGCGCTGCCGCTCATGAGTTGCTCAGTTGACCTGCCGTTGCGCGCCTCGGGCACGGAGCAGGCGAAACCTGCGCCATAGATCTGGTCGATGAGGTAGTGGCCCATGACTCCGCTGGAGTTAGCGAGCTGTGAGTTGAGGAGCAGCCGGGTGCTCTCGAGCGTGCCGGCGGCGAGGACGACGACGCGGGCTTTGACGGACATTTCGCGGCGGGTGAGGCGATCGACGAAGTGGGCTTCGTTGACCAATCCGGTGGACTTATCGACTGTCAGAGAGCGCACGATGACATTTGGAATGGCGCGGAGTTTTCCGGTGGCGAAGGCGTCGGGGAGGAGGAGGTTCACGGAGCTGGCGAGGCCGTCGAGGCCAAGGGAGGTGCGCTGTTTGGAAATGGGGATGTTGCGTTTGGCGGCGGAGGCGCGGAAGCGCTGCATGGAGCCGCACCAGGGGTCTGTATCGGGGATGAAGTTTCCATCGGGGAACTGGGGAAGGTTGGCGAGTTCGCCCTGAACGCGGAAGATGCCCTCGACTCGGGCGTAGTACGGGGCGAGATCGGCGTGGCTGATGGGCCAGTCATCGCCATAGCCGTCGTGGGTTTTGGCTTTGAATTCATAGTCGCTGAGGCGGAAGGAGGCGCGCGACCAGAAGAGCGAGCGGCCGCCGAAGAGGCGCACGCGGACCCAGTTATAGGGCTTTTGGGGGTCGTGGGTGTAGGGAACTTCCTTTTCGTCTACCCAGGTGTTGGCGTTGAATTCATTGGACTGGAAGACGTGAGGGAGTTGGCCGGGCTGTTTGAAGCCTCGATACGGCAGCTCGTAGGCGGCCTTTACGGCTGTGTCCCTGGGCACGTCGGCGACGGGGCCGGCGTTGAGCATGAGGCAACTGATGCCCTTTTGGGTGAGGATTTTGGCTGCCATGCCGCCGGAGTGGCCGGAGCCGATGATGAGTACGTCTACAGTTTCGTCGGCCATATTCTCTTGCTTATGCCTTTGCGTGGTTTTGGATTTGGGGGAGGGAGTGGCCTTCGCGATGGAGGTCGGGGTCTGTGGCGTACCAGTAGAGATCGACGTTGGGGGTTTGTTTACCGGCGCGGTGAGCGGCATCGCTCCACGCCTGGGAGTTTTCGGTGGCAGTGCGGATGTCGTGATGGATGAGGTTGATGAAGTTTTCGTATGGTTCGGCGGGGGGGTGGTCGGACATCCAGGTGCGGAGCCATGGGCGGATGAGTTGGTCGGCCTGCTGGGGGCTGGTTGAGGCAAAGGCGGTGCTGAAGTGCTGCTGAGCTTCAGAGTCGAGGCGGTCAAGGCCGGACTGAAAGGAGTGCTGGCGGTCAGCCGGTGAGGCGCTGATGAGGAAGTCGAGGAATTCCGGGGTTCCGGCTTCGAGGGCGCCGGGATAGCCCTTGCTTGAGGGCTGGAAGATTTCACACAGGTGGCGAAGGGTGGCGAACTGGCGATCGGAGAGGTAGCGAGCGTCGGGGCGGGCGAGGGAGTCGGCGACGAGGAGTCCGATGGGAAGCTGTTTTGCCTCCATGAGACCGCGCATCCAGGGAACAGGTCCGGGAGCTGTGGGCGGCGGTGGCGGTGTGGCGGCCGGAACTGCCTGCTGCTGGGCCAGTGCGGCGGGTGCGGCAGCTGTAGCCGCCAGGATAGCTTTGACGAAGTCTCGCCTTTGCATGCTTTTTTGGGACTCCCCTGAGAGCTGACTTTGTTGCAGATAGGGATGCTACGAGGCGGAGGCGGGAGTTGCAAGCGAAAGTTTTTGGGGGAGAGAAGTACTACGGCCGAAAGCAGTATTTTGAGTATTTTTGACCACATCGACATGATTGTGAGAAGGGAAGTTTTGGGAGGTGAGAATTAACAGGACGTTGAAGTGCTTGAATCTGAAGGAAATTAGAGTAACGTTAAGGATCACAGGACAACTGGCGGGATGCAGAGCGCCGAAATTCAGATTCTGGAGTACCTGAACCGCTTTGGACTGAGATCCGGTCGTACTCGGCGGCTCTTCGAGCTGCCTTCCCAGCGAATGCGGATGAATCATCTCTCTTGCCGCAATATCTATCTTTTTTTGGGTTCGGACGCTTTTCAGAGGCGTTTGCACATTTTTTCAATTCAGGAGGCACTACCTATGCAACATGACATATTCAGACGGGTCAGCCGGAGCATCGTTGATTCGATGACGGTATTGACGCTGCTGCTGACTCTGGCTTTCACGGGCCAGTTGTGGGCACAATCGACGCAGGGTTCGATTCTGGGCACTGTGAAAGACAGTATTGGAGCGGTGGTTCCGGGCGCGGAGGTCACGTTGACCAACAACGGGGCCGGAGTGGTGCGTACGACGAGGAGCGGACCTCGGGGAGATTACCAGTTCTCTGATGTGCAGGCGGGACGGTATGACCTGAAGGTTGAGGCCGCAGGCTTTCAGAAGTGGTCGACGACGAGCGTGGCGCTTTCAGTTCGCCAGCAGTTGCGCATGGATGCGACGCTCTCGGTGGGCGCTGTGCAACAGGAAGTAACTGTCACTGGCGATTCGGCTGCGGCGATTGAAACGGATTCGCCGACGATCAGCAGTACGTTTACGGCCGATGACGCAATCAACCTTCCAGTGAACACGCGTGCGAGCTTCAGTGGCACGAGCGCGGACGCGATCCTGTCGGCTCTGCCGGGTGTTCAGAAGGACAACGACAGCAGCGGTATTTCACTGCAGGGCGCGCTGCCTTACCAGGTGGATATCACGGTTGACGGTATTACGCTGAAGAATCCTGGTGGCGGCACGCAGATGGCGGATTCCTATCCTTCGACCGAGTCGATTGCGGAGATCCGCGCAGACGGCGCGCTGAATGGCGCAGAATATGGTGATCCGGGCCAGGTGATTGTCACGACCAAGGGCGGCGGTAACCAGATTCACGGGTCGGGATTCTGGTACTACCAGAACTCGGCATTTGACGCGATTGCTTATACGCGTCCTACGACGACGAAGAAGCCCTCAACGCACGGCAACACGTTTGGCGGCAGCTTGAGCGGGCCCGTGGTGATTCCTCACTTCTTTGACGGTCACAACAAGAGCTTCTTTTTTGCGGATTACGAAGGCTGGCGTCATCCGGCACAGACGACCGTGCAGGCGATTGTGCCGAGCACGCTGATGAAGCAGGGCGATTTCACGAAGTACATTGTGCCGGACGGCAACGGCGGAAATGCTTTCAAGGGACTGAAGAATCCGTTCACGGGCGCCAATGTTGGCAACAGTCTCCCGAGTGGATTGCTCAGCAAGATTGCTCAGGACACGCTGAAGACCTTTTACCCGGACCCGAACATTGGTGATCCGGCTGCGTACACGGATGATGGAACGCCGAACTGGCAGAAGAACGTGGACCAGAGCGCGCATTCGGATCAGTTTGACGTGCGTGGCGACCAGTATTTTGGTTCCAACCAGAAATTCCTTTTGTGGGGCCGTTTCAGCTACAAGAATCTGCCCAGCAATTCGTATGCCTTGCTTGGCCTGCCCTCGACTGTGAACACGGGTGTGAGCAAGGTATTCAAGGTGGACGGCAACTGGACGATCAAGCCGAACCTGATCAACGAAGCCAGCTTTGGCTTTACGCGGTTCATTTCGGGCAGTGAGAACCCCTTTAACGGCAAGGCGTGGACGACCGGCGAAGGCTGGGTTGGCTTGCAGAACCTGTTCTACAACGGCATTCCGGAGATGGACTTCAACAATATCCAGGCTCTGAATGCGGATCGTTTGAGCAATCCGAGCAAGTCTTTCACGTTTGACTACAGCGACACGATGATCTGGTCGCATGGGAACCACAACTTCAAGTTTGGTTTCAATGCACAGAAGCTTGAAGCCTACTCGACACTTGGCTTCAACGGATCGGATAACTACGGTACGTACACCTTTAACACGAGCGGCAGCAACGGCATGTTCACGGGCGTGGATTTCGGCGACTTCCTGTTGGGGATTCCTGACCAGACGTTCTATGACGTGGTTTCGCAGGACAACGACGGTGTTTCGTACCACTATCATGGATTTGCGCAGGATGAGTGGCATGTCAATCCGCGGTTGACGTTGACCCTTGGTCTGCGTTACGAACTGCACCCTGGCTACTCTGACAAGGGCGGGGACATCGGCAACTTTGATCCGAGCTTTGCCAAATCGGGCGGCGTTATCTACCCGGATGGCAAGAACAAGCTGCTGGCACAAAGCTTTTTGGCGAGCGCGAATGCGTGTGACCCGGACGGCGTGACGAAGACGAACTCATCTGTGGTCAATGGCGCGCCTTGCATGCCGGTCCAGACCAATAGCCAGGCTGGCTATCCGAAGGGCCTGAAGAAGTTTCCTCACCTGCGCTTTCTGCCGCGGGTTGGATTTGCCTTCCGTCCGTTCGCGGATGACAAGTGGTCGGTTCGCGGTGGCTACGGTATCTACAACATCAACATGCTGGGATCGAGCTTTTACTCGCTGACTGGCACGGTGCAGGCTGCGACGACGCAGTACTCGAACTCCTACGATGCTGAAACTCACGCGATTGGCTACCAGTGGCCTAACATCTACGCGGGCGCCGGCAATGGCGGCTGCTCGAACTGCTACGGAACGGATTACTTCGGTACGGCGAACAGCACGAACTGGAAGGATCCTTACACAGAACAGTGGTCGCTGAGCGTGGGTCACGACTTCGGAGCGGGCTACGCGGCCAGCGCCACGTATATCGGTTCGGCCACCCATGATCTGGTGTGGGCTCCGGATGAGAACACGCTTCCCATCTCGACGACGGTATCGGCCTTCAATGCGCCGATTTCTTCGCGACTCTTCCCGAACTGGGGCCGTATCAACACCCGCGCAACCGGCGCGAATTCCAGCTATGAATCTCTGCAGCTTGAAGCCAGCCACCGCTTGCAGAGGGGCCTGGAATTCCACTCGACCTACACGTGGGCCAAGGCGCTGGCTGATAACCAGGGCCCGGCCAACAGCGGGTTTGGCGGAGAAGGCGGCGGACAACGGGCAACCTCAGTGCTGGATCGACACGTCGACTTTGGCAATGTGTTTGGAACGCGTCGTCATCGCTGGAACACGACCGTGCTCTATGACCTGCCTTACGGTCATGGACGCATGTTTGGCGCGAATATTCCGCGGTCAGCGGATTTGATCGCGGGCGGTTGGCGCGTGACGTCGATTTTGACGGTTCAGACAGGCGCATTTGAAACACCGTATTTCCCCAACGGACAGGGTGATCCTTCGGGCACCGGTTCTGGTTTGAACGGAGCTGCGGGCGGCTTTGACCTTGGTCATCGCAACCAGCATGCCGATCAACTCAAGGGAATCAGCGTGAAGCCCTCCAACCGTACCCGGTTGAACTGGGTGAACTCTGCGGCGTTTGCCTGCCCTGGCAATCCTACGTGGGTTGCAGGAACTGCCTGCACAACGGGCAACGGCCAGGAAGGCAATCCTTACGCGCTGCCGATCGGGCGCTTTGGTAACAGCCAGGTCGGGTCGGTGCAGGGTCCTGGACTCTTCAATCTGTCGGCCGGTCTGAACAAGACGTTTAACATCAGCGAGCGCTTCAAGGTGAAGGCGGAAGGCACGTTTACCAACGTGTTGAACCACACCAACCTGGGCGACCCTAACATGAACCTGAGTTCGAGCAGCTTTGGCATCATCTCGAATTCAGTGGGCGCTGACTTTGGCGGAGCTCGTTCGGGTCAGATCTCGGTGCGGTTGGAGTTCTAGTCAAATTACAAGCAACATCAACGGCGGCGCAGACCTCAGGGTCTGCGCCGCTTTTTTGTGCTTCAAGTTGAAAATGCTGGACTTAGGGACTGAGTTCGATTAGAGTTCCGGCGAGGAGTTTACGGCATGTTCAAGAGGCTTTGGGAGAATCCGCTGACGCTGGGGTTTGTGGTGGTGGCGGGTGGGCTGGTGTATTTTGCTTTCGGGCAAAAGTGGAATGGGATTGACCTGACACTAGCTCCGCAGGACCTGCTGACGAAGTTGACGCCGCTGATTCTGACTGCGGCGTTTCTGGAGCGAGCGGTTGAGATCTTGATCAGCCCGTGGCGGGATGCTGGAGCGGCTCAACTGCATCGTGCGGTTGATGCGATCCAGGCGAGGCCGGCAAATCCTGCGAACCCGGTGCAAACTGCGGCGAATGCAGCAGACCTGGCTGCGGCGAATGCGGCGCTGGATCAATATAAAGGTGAGACGCAACGCTATGCCTTTGCGGCGAGCCTGATCATGAGCTTTTGCGCGGCAGCGGCGGGACTGCGGGCGCTGGCACCTTTTCTGAGCAATGTGAAGATTTTTGACGCACTCGACTGGCACCAGCAATCGTTCTTTCGCAACTTTGATGTTTTGGTGACGACGGCGCTGCTGGCTGGTGGAGCGGATGGGTTCCACGGGATTATCAGCTCGATTTCTGATTTCTTTCCGCCGAGGGCGACAACCACGACAACGACCACCACAGGCAAATGAGTTGAGGTTGCTGGTGGCCGAGGTCGGGCAGACTCGGTGGCGGGAAGCTTGAAGTCCGGACGAATTTTTTAGCAGCAGAAAGGCCCGCTACTCTTGC
>JANYDG010000013.1 GCA_025359885.1 Acidobacteriota bacterium | reverse complement strand
GCTGATGGTTTGGGCGGCGGGTTTGGCTGCGAATGATGGAGCGAGAGTGCATGCGAGCAGGATTGCGATGGCGATGCGCTGGCCGAGGTGGAGTGACGAAGCCGATTCATTCTCATGAGCATGCTTTTCCGGCGCTTGCTGACTGGATACGGAAGACAAATGCTGGTTCGTCGGGTTTGATGGCGGGGAGCTGAATGTGCAGGCCGTCGGGCTGCTGGGTCCATGTGAGTTTGGCTTCTGAGCCGAGGAGCTGGACCTGGCAGACGGGGCCGGGGAGGTAGGGAGTGCGCTGCCAGAGGGTGTGCAGATGGAGCTCGCCGCTGGTGGGCCAGCCGAGGGCGATGGCGTAGAGGTTGCCGTTGCGGGTGGTGTAGCGGACGTCCTCGGCGGTGAACTCCTGCTTGTCGGTGTTGAGGGCGGAACTGGCGACTTTGGTGGGGCCCTCGCCGTAGAGGAGGAAGGGGCGGGAGCCGTAGATCGCTTCGCCGTTGGTCTGGAGCCAGGCGCCCATCTGGAGCAGGACGGAGCGGGCCTCGTGGGGGATGGTACCGTCGGCTTTGGGGCCCACGTTGAGGAGGAGATTGCCGTTTTTGCTGACGATATCGGCGAGCTCGTCGATGAGGGATTTAGCGTCGCGATACTCGTCGTTTTTGACATAGCCCCAGGAGCGCACGCTGACTGACGTATCGGTTTGCCAGGGGAGCAGGCGGAGAGCGTCAAGCTTGCCGCGCTCAATATCGAGGACGGCTGCATTTTCGGGGAAATAATGCTCTTTGTAGGTAAGGACGACGCCTTGCTTGCGGGCTGCGGCCTGGTTGTAGAAGTAGGCGGTGAATCGCTTGAGGTAGGGCTGGAAGGCGGGGTGGCCTATCCACCAGTCGAAATAGAGCAGGTCAGGGTGATAATTTTCGACAATCTCAGAGCTGCGCGCGAGCCAGTCGTCCATGAAGGCGGGGTCGGGTGCAACCCAGCGTTCGAGATGGTTGGGGTCGGGGTAGAGTTCAGTTTTTTGCGGATTCTGCTGGCCGGGGAGGAATGTCGGCTGGGCGGGGCCGTAGAGCGTGGCGTAGCGCGGGTCGGAAACGTCGGAGGGGAATTCGGTACCGCCGTTGTACCACCAGAAGTGCTCGGCGCGGTGGGATGACGCTCCGAAGTGGAGGCCGCGCTTGCGGGTGGCGGATGCGAGAGAGCCGACGATGTCGCGATGAGGGCCCATTTTGACGGCGTTCCATGGGTCGAGGTTGGAGTTGTACATGGCAAAGCCGTCACAGTGCTCGGCGACGGGAACGATGTAGCGGGCACCGGCACGGGCGAAGAGATCGACCCATGCGTCGGGGTCAAAGCGTTCGCCATGGAAGAGCGGGATGAAGTCCTTGTACCCAAAACTGGCCTGAGCTCCGTAGGTGGCGACGTGGTGGGCAAAGGCGGGATTGCTCTTCTGATACATGTCGCGGGGGTACCACTCGGTACCGAAGGCGGGAACCGAGTAAACGCCCCAGTGAATGAAGATGCCAAACTTGGCGTCGCGGAACCAGTCTGGTACGCGGTAGGCTCCGAGGGAATCCCAGTCGGGGCGGAAGGGGCCGTTGGCTGCTGCTGCGTCAACCTGGGTGAGTTGGCGCTGGACGGCTTCAGTGTTCTGAAAGGCGTGAGCCTGGGCGAGGCAGGGCAGCAGGGAGGTAGCGAGAAGCATGCAAAGGCGGCGCATCGGAACAAAGTATCAGGTTTTAATTTATTTGTGTATTGCAAAACAGGAGGAGAAAGAACAGCTGCTGTGGGCAGAGTTTCAGGCATTTTTCAGAAAATGCTGTGAAGTTTCTTGCTTTGGCGAGGTCGGAATCTCGTGAGGCAAAAATCCGGGCAGCATCGTTGTCTCGCTCTGCACAGTTCTTGAAAATGCTTGAGCAAGGGGTTTGAAGAGACAGGTGGGATTTTTGTGCAGAAACGAGGAAGATTTCACTTGTCAGGCAAAGAGGTTACCTATAGCGTTACTTATGTAATCAACAGTTTTATGCATGGACCCGATTGGTTGCACAAAACGTCCCATTCGGTCGATGCGAACTGATATTGGTGGAGTCTGTGGTGGATGCAGATGCTGCCGCGCACGAATTTCCAAGGAGTATGACCCGCTATGCGAGTTTCCCTGCAGAGTTTCACCCTTCTGCTCTGTGCACTGGTGTTGTCCCCGGTGGCGCGTACTTTGCCTGTTCAAGACACTGCGGGTGAAGCGATACAGCCGGGAATGATGGCTGGGTCATTATTTGATGCGGGCGTAAGGGCTGGAGCCCAGGTGGCAGCGCAGCAGATTTCGCCGGCAAAGGTATACGTGCATCTGGCGCAGCGGCAGCAGTTCACCTCGGTGGGAGCGACAAGCTGGAAGGCGACGGTGGGAATTATCACTTCGGCGGGCCAGTATATCGCTCCGTATGTGATGCCTGCTTCGAACAAGGTGACGGTGACGGCGACGGGACCGGGCGGAACGGCTGCTGCGGTGGTGACATTGGTGGGCGGGGCGTTACAGGCGGTTTCGCCATCGACGGTGACGCTGGGACTAGGCAAGACGCAGCAGTTTACTTCGGCGGGCGCAGTGACGTGGGCTGCGGATTTTGGAACGGTGTCGAGCACGGGGCTCTATACGGCCCCGGCGGTGTGGCCTCGACTGGGAGCTGACCGGATTTATGTGAACGGGCCGCAGGGTTCCGGGACTGCGTCGGTGACGATTCCGCCGCCGACGCCAGTGATTACGGCAGTGGGCAACGGTGGGCAGATTCCGTTGGGACTGTTTGACGTGAGTGTGCAGGGGACGGGGCTATCGAGTGGTTCTGTGGCGGTGATACGGGGAGCGTCTGTCACAACTCGGCTGGTGGGCAACGAACTGAGAATTACGGGCTTCTTCAACAAGCCGGGACCGGCGACGGTGACGGTTGGCAATCGGACGGCGATCGGGGCTCCGTTTCCTGTTCAGATAGGTTTGGCAAAGCCGAAGGTGAGCGCGGCGGCGGCGCGGCGTTTCCTGGAGCAAGCGGCGTTTGGGCCATCTCCCATGGAGGCCGAGCGCGTGCAGGCAATGGGCTTTGATGCGTGGATTACGGACCAGTTTAACCAGCCTCAGATTTCGAATTACAAGAATATTACGGCGACGCAGGGAGGACTGCCGGAGCAGTTTCTGACCAACGCAGTGAACAAACAGGACCAGCTGCGGCAGAAGGTCGCTTTTGCGCTGAGCCAGATTTTTGTAACTTCGCTGGAGCGCCTGATTTGGAACAAGAACATGGTGCAGTACCAGGACATGCTGCTTGGGGATGCATTTACGAATTACCGCAAGATCATGGCAGATGTGACGCTAAGTCCGGCGATGGGTCAGTATCTGGACATGGCAAACAATGCGAAGGCTGATCCGACAGCGGGTAGTGTAGCCAATGAGAACTATGCGCGGGAACTGATGCAGCTTTTCACGATTGGGACTTATCTGCTGAATCCGGATGGAACGCTTCAACTGGACAGTAACAATCTTCCGATACCGACTTACTCTCAATTTACGGTGACGGAGTTTGCGCGGGTCTACACGGGATGGACCTACGCGCCGGCGCCGAGCAAGACGGTGCAGTGGAATTCCTATATCAGTTCGTTTGGGCCGCTGGCTGCGTATGAAGCAGAGCATGATGAGGGATCCAAGCAACTCTTGAACGGGTATGTTTCGCCAGCGGGAGCGACGGCGCAGCAGGATCTGGCGAATGCGATGCTGAATATCTTCAATCATCCGAATATCGGGCCGTTCGTTGCGAAGCAGCTTATCAAGCACCTGGTGAAGAGCAATCCCAGCCCGGCGTATGTGACTCGTGTGGCGGCAGCCTTCAAGAATGGCAATGGCATGCGCGGAGATATGAAAACGGTAATTCGGGCGATACTGCTGGACCCGGAGGCGCGGGCCAACGATGAAGGCGGGCTGGACCAGCCGAATGACGGCCATCTGCAGGAGCCGGCGCTGTTTGTCGTGGGTCTGGTGCGCGCCTTTGGCGGTCATATGGACGACAGCAACTACTACCACTGGGAGCTTGCAGAGCAAGGTCAGAACATATTTGATGCTCCCAGCGTGTTCAATTACTACGCGCCGAATACGGGCGTTCCAGGTACAGCGCTGCAGGGCGGGGAGTTCCAGATTTACTCGCCAAACAATGCGGTGATGCGGGCGAATCTTGTATCAGACTTGTTCAGCCAGTGGTCTGACCCGGTGGAGACGTTTGGTCCGGGGACTTCGGTGGATGTGTCGGCATTTGTGACGCTGGCTTCTTCGCCACAGAAGCTGGTGGACGCGCTGGACTTGACACTCACGCATGGCACGATGCCAGCCGCAATGAAGGCCACGATTGAGACCGCGGTGGCGGGGGAGACAGGTGGTAATCTACGCCGGGTTGAGCGAGCCTGCTACCTGATTCTCACTTCGAGTTACTACAACGTCTGGCATTGAGTTGATCGGCGGAGGATGACCGGCGGGGTCAGGATGTGTGGCAGGTTTGTAACGATTTGACGTGGTGAGCACAGGTATATGCAGTCTAAGGAGAGATCAGAGATGTTGATACGGTCGAGAAGAGAGTTTCTGCGGGATTCGTTGCGGTCAGTGTCCGCTCTTGGCGCCGCCAGTATTCTTGCCAAGTTTGGTGAGATGAATGCATTGGCAGCCTCGCCTGGCGGCTATCAGGCGCTGGTCTGTATCTATCTTGCGGGAGGCAATGATGGTCACAATATGGTGATCCCGGTCTCGACGGCGCAGCAGAACTATAGCTTGTATGCGCAGGGGCGGAAGGCACTGGCTCTGCCTCAGAGTTCGCTGCATCTGATTATGGATGGCAGCGACTCGTATGGCCTGCACCCGAGCATGCCAGAGATACAGGCACTGTATAACCAGGGTAAGGCAGCCGTGCTGGCCAATGTGGGCAACCTGGTCACGCCGATTGATCGATCAGGCTATCAGGGCAGCAACAGGTCGGTGGTGCCGAGTTCGCTTTTTTCTCATTCTGACCAGAGCAGCCAATGGCAGAGCGCGATACCGAATGGGATTGCGTCGAGCGGCTGGGGTGGCCGCATTGCCGACTTCATGCAATCGCAGAATAGTGGCGCGGTATTTCCGCCGATTTCATCGATTGGTGGCTGCGGTATATTCTGCGCGGGGCAGCAAACTTTTCCGGCCACTGTGCCGCCGCCGTACCAGGGGAGCACCAGTGTTACCGGGATGGCGACGTTGAATGGAATCAAGAACGCGCCATCGACGGCAACCGGAATGCAGCAATTGCTGACGTTTGACAATGGTTTGCAACTGGTGCAGGCGGGAAATGGCGTACTCTCGCGCGGCAACGACTACGCGAACACGCTGACCGGGCTTTTGCAGACATCGACGTTGACGACCCAGTTTCCGGCTGGCAATCCGCTGGCCGCGCAGCTACAGACGGTGGCGAATGTGATGTCGGTGCGCAATAGCCTGGGGCTGAGCCGGCAAATCTTCTTTTGCCAGATAGGCAGCTTTGATACCCATGGCCAGCAGAAGGAGACACAACAAGTTCTGCTCAAGTATGTGAGCCAGGCCGTGAACGCGTTTTACCAGGCAACGCAGGAGCTCGGGATTGATCAGAATGTGACCACTTTTACGGCCTCTGAATTTGGCCGAACGCTGACGCCGAGCGGCAATGATGGAAGCGACCACGCCTGGGGTAGTCATCACTTCATCGTGGGCGGCGGGGTGCAGGGTGGGAAGATTTACGGGACATTCCCCTCTCTGGTGCCGGGGAACAACTATGACGCGAACATGCGTGGAACGTTGATTCCCACGACCGCGATATCTCAGTATGGAGCGACGATGGCGCAGTGGTTTGGGGTGGACGCTGGTCATCTGCCGAATGTTTTCCCCAACATTACAAACTTTCCCATGGCAACTCTGGGCTTTTTGGGGTAGCGATGCAAGGGAACGTCTCAGGGGGAATGTGGAGTTTTTGACAGCCCCCAGGGGGTATCGAGCTTTTTGGAGGCTTTCAGCCCATCGCAACAGCCTCACAATGTTTCAGTTCTTTCACCGGATTGTTACAGGAATTTAAAGATGAACTCCTAGCTTGGGGACAGGTCGAATCTCGGCCTGAAACGCGAGCAAATCTGGGCTGTGCCCGGAACAAGGAGCGTCATGCGATTGCAAAAATACTTTACAGGCTCTATTTTGTTCTTTCTTCTCACTGTGTTCCCTGCATTTGGCCAGTCTGGCAAGGGTGTGATCAGCGGCGCGGTCAGGGATAGTCAGTCTGCGGCCCTCGCGGGTGCCAAGGTCGAGTTGCAACCCCAGATTCGTCCCATCATTTCTGACGGACAGGGCAACTTCACGATTTCCGATCTATCCCCTGGCACCTACGAAGTCACTGTCTCCTATGTTGGATTCAAGGCCTTTACGGGCAGCGTCACGGTGGTTGCCGGCCAGACAATACGCATCGATGCCCTGTTGAAGGTCGCCAACGCAAACGAAGAAATCATCGTGACCGCAGACCGGCCGCATGGTGAGGCAGAGGCCATCAACCGAACTCGCGCGGCGGAGAACATTCTACAGGTGCTACCGGCTGAGGTCATCACTTCGCTGCCTAACGCGAACATCGCCGATGCGCTTGGTCGCATGGCTTCTGTCACGATTGAGCGAGATGAAGGCGAAGGCAAGTACGTCCAGATTCGCGGTACAGAGCCTCGACTGAGCAACACGATGGTGGATGGGGTGACGATTCCGTCACCAGAGTCGGGTGTTCGTCAGATCAAGCTGGATACGATCGCCTCTGATCTTGTGGACTCGGTTGAAATTAACAAGACATTGCAGGCCAACATTGATGCAGACGGCATCGGTGGATCGGTGAACCTGGTGACCAAGACTGCTGGCGACACACCAACCGTGAATCTTTACGGCATTTTCGGCCACACACCAATCCTAAGGGATGGCCGTGACGTCGAGCAGGCGGGTGGAACGATTGGCCGCCGATTTTTGCCCAATAAGAAGCTGGGCCTGTTGGGTGGATTCACTTACGACTACAACGGCCGCGGAATCAACGACATTGAACCGTCTCCGACGGCAGACAGCAAGACTCCGCATTACGACGGTATCGACTTGCGCGACTACGTCTATAACCGCGCCCGCTGGGGTGCAACTGCGAGCGTCGATTACAAACTTCGTGAAGGTTCTGAAATCTCGATCCGGGGCCTGTATTCGACATTTCGTAACTGGGGCAACAAGTGGGTATTCTCCTTGAACGATGGCGATGTACCCAAATACAGCCAGGACTGGCGTCGACCGAACCTTGCGGTTGGCAGCGTAGCCCTCCAGGGTCGCCACATCTTCAATGCGTCAACGGTTAACTGGAGCGTCTCGGTTTCCCGTGCCCGCTCCCTCGGTGGCAGCGGCGGAGCGAGGTATAAGTGGATTGGAAATCCCGATATCGCGTGTTTCAATATCCCAGGTGTCAGCATTTATCGACCGGGTTGGAGTGCGGGCTGCTTCGGAAGTGGTGCCGATAATTCGCTCGACCGCAACAACTACAAACTCCGCGACTTCACGCTGCCCACGTTTGGACAGAGCGTCCAGCTCAACCTGCAGGGTTCTGCTTCCTACTCACATCTATACCATTTCGGCACTCACTTCGGAACGTTCGAGCTGGGCGGGAAGATACGCAATTCCCACAAGTTTGACGACACGTATGACGAGCAGTTCACCCCGAACGGCAACATCAAAGTGGTGGATCACCCCGAGTGGTACAGCACCTTCACCGACCCCGGATACTACGACAAGACTTACAAGATTGGTCCGGTCACGGATTGGGGCAAGGTGAAGAGCTATGTGATGAGCAACTCCGGACTGTTCACCATGAGCGGTGGGGTGGGCGTTAACTCAAACAACTATGACCTGGTGGAGCGGATTCCGGCCGGCTACCTGATGAATACGATCGAGTTGGCGAGCCGCTTGCGATTGGTTACCGGCGTTCGCATCGAAGCTACCCATTTGAATACCGTTAGCTTTGATGGCTCGCTTGCAACTCCGCCGACTACCCTGACGTTCAAGGCGGGCGGCGACTATCTTGACGTGCTGCCAAGTGCCTCGCTCCGGTTTGCGCTGGATAAAGACTCTGATCTTCGCCTGGTCTACGGACGTGGGTTGGCTCGTCCGAATCCACAGGATATTTCAGCCGCAGTCGGCCAGCCCGACACCACGCAAAATCCGCCGACAATCAGCATCGGCAATCCTAACCTGAAGGCTGAACACGCCAACAATTACGACGTTCTGTATGAGCGCTACCTTACGCCCCTCGGCCTGATTCAGGCTGGCTATTTTTACAAGGACCTGACGGACCCCATCACGACAACGCAAACCATTCCGACCTCAGGCCCTTTCAAGGGGTACAAGGTAAGTGAGCCCGGCAATGCCGGCAGCGGCTATGTGCAAGGCATCGAAGTTGGCTACCAACAGCGGCTTGCCTTTCTTCCGAGTGTCTTCAGCGGCCTGGGCATCTCAGCCAACTACAGCTACACCAACTCCAAAGCGCGTGATCTTTCTGGGCGCTCAGACCAACCGGCGCTGTTGAGGCAGGCTCCTCAGACCTGGAATTTCAGCCCCAACTACGATACCAAGCACTTCTCCATGCGTGTCGGTATGACCTACGATGACGCGATGATCTATGCCTATCAATGGCAGGATGGCGCGGACTCGGTTGGCATCAAGGGGCCCGTGGGCGATAACTACCTGTACGCGCACTATCAGTTTGATACCCAGGCCAGCTACAAGCTTCCCTTTGGCTTTACCGTTTATGGGTACGGACTCAACCTCAATAATGAGGTCTTCGGCTTCTACAACGGCAGCACGCAGTATGTGGTGCAGCGTGAGTACTACAAGCCAACGTATGCCGGTGGCATTCGATGGAGTTCAACCCGCGATAAGTAGTATGAGGCGGGGCCGCAGAGTAAGCTCGGCTGCCCCCATCCTCTTTTCAGTCAACCTGCGGATATTAGACTTGAATGAGTTCGTGTTGGTGATTTGAAGCATTTCAGGGGTTACGGCAGTCCAGAAAGACTTGCGCATCGGGGCTTTTCTTTGATCGAATAGCGCAGCCCGCTTCGTACTTCTGGTCGACCATGTCCCCTGAAATGCTTCGCGTCACTGATGCGCAGGAGGTACCTTGCATTTTCTCAATAAATTGCGCACCAATCGGATCGTATTGACGTCCTGCTCTCTGCTGATGATTTCGTTTGTCTTGATGACGGGTGCCAACGCACAAAAAGGCTCCGAAGCTTTGCCAGATGAAGTTCTCACCAAAGATCTGGTCAGCGCGACGGGACCTACATTTCGCGTTGCGGATCAAGAGATACCCAAACACTGGACCTTGATCGCCTATGGAGACCTGCGGTTTACTGACCCGACCAACGAAAAGGTCACCAACCCCAAGGTGCGTCGCTGGCTGGTCAATCAAGTGGCATCAGAGAAGCCGGACGCGATACTGCTTTCTGGAGATGTGCCATATAGCGGAAACGTGGTGAACGACTATGAGGTCTATCACCAGGAAACTGCGCCCTGGCGTGACGCGAAGCTGCGCGTCTATCCGGCAATGGGCAACCATGAGCTGCACGGCGACGAAGCGCGTGAGCCGAAGAATTGGTGGAATGCCTTTCCTGAACTAAAGAGCCGTCGTTGGTACTCGGTGGAGATGCGCGACGCCTACATCATCACCCTCGATTCAAACTTGTCTTTGCTTGAGGGAAGCCGACAGAATGCATGGCTGGTAGACCAACTGGCTCACCTGCCAAAGACGGCCAAGTTTGTGTTCTTTTCGCTCCACCATCCCCCGGTTGCAGACTCAATCCTGGACGACCACTCGCACGACGTGCGGCCTAATGAGCACGCGCTGGCGTTGCTGCTTGAGAAGCAGGCAGCGGTAAGCAAGGCGAAAATCATTGTAATTGCCGGGCACATTCATAACTATGAGCGGTTTCTTGAGAATGATGTCACCTATCTTGTTTCGGGTGGAGGCGGAGCAAAACCTTATCCGATTGCCCGCACGCCGGCAGACAAGTTCCAGGATCCGGCGTTTCCCAACTATCACTACATCAAGTTCGTTTTTGACGGCAAAGCGTTGAAGGCGACAATGGAGCGGGTGCAGGACCCGGCAGCGGCGACTCCTACGTATGAAGTGAAGGATACGTTCGAAGTTCCAGCCACGAAATAGACTGTGGGTGCATGCCGAGGGAGATAGGAAGCGGTTTGAGGAGTGGTGTGAAACGATGCTCTCAGGACTCGGCCGTGTAACCTTGTCAGTGGATGAATAGTCAACAAACGCACATGGGCAACTTCAATGGCGACTTAAACGAACTGAAGGTAACTTGTCCTGAATGTTGTGGCAACGGGCTCGCTGGTACTGGTTCAGCGGTGCACATGCAACGTTGCTCGATTCGGTGGGAACACCACTCGGTACGGTTCAGGGGCTGCTTGGACATTCATGTTCGAAACTGACGCGAGGGACGTATATTCACTCGGTTCCGGCAGATGCGCGGGAAGCTGTCGAAGGGGTTGAGTCTCTATTTGGACCCAGATTAAGATCCAGCATGGAAAAGGCAGGACTATAAAGTACTGATTCTATCGGATTTATTGGTCGGGGAGAGAGGATTCGAACCTCCGACCCCCTGGTCCCGAACCAGGTGCTCTACCAGGCTGAGCCACTCCCCGAACAAGGTTGTTGCGTTTGTGCTTGTTGTTCCGCGCCGGCCTGGTGACGAATGGGCGGCAACGAGCACTGCTCTGAGTGTACCAGAAAACGGTGAGCTGGCTGATGGAGCGGATTCAGTTTGCAATGCTTGTCGTTTGGTATGCAATCGGCGAAGAACGCGGCGTAATGGCTGATGTGCGGCGAGCAATGCCGAACGTTGACCCGGTCGCGAACTTGATCGCGGATTGGCCAGCGCAGCCTGCCTGCGAGGCGGAGTCGTATGATTTGGAGATGAAAATTCTGAGGGCTGAGGACTTTGAAAACGTGCGGGTTCTGGATGGTGGCATGGCTTCGGAGCTTGAGTTTCTGGGGGCTGACATCAGCGGACCGCTTTGGTCGGCGCATGTGCTTGAGGAGCAGCCGGAGAAGGTGCTGGCTGTGCACCGCGCCTATCTTGAGGCGGGAGCAGATGTGCTGCTGACGGCGAGCTACCAGGTTTCGCGGAGGGGGTACGCGGAGTTTGGGCTCACGGCGGAGCGGGCGGACCAGGCGCTGCTGCGGTCGGTGGAGCTGGCCGTGGAGGCGCGGCGGGAGTTTGCGGGCAGGAGAACCCTGATTGCGGCTTCGCTGGGGCCCTATGGAGCGGCGCTGCACGATGGGTCGGAGTATCGGGGAGACTACGATTGCTCGTTTGCGGAACTGGTGGCATTTCACCGGGAGCGCATTGCGGTGCTGGCGGGGAGCGAGGCGGATCTGCTGGCGTTTGAGACGCTGCCATCGCTCGAAGAGGTGCGGGCGATTGGAGAGGCGCTGGAGCCTTGGCCGGGGTTGGCGGCGTGGTTCTGCTTCAATTGCCCGGACGGGCGCGCGGAAGAGTGGCAGGTGGCGCATGGGGAACTGCTGCGCACGTGCGCGGCGGTCGCGGCTGGCTTTCCGCAGACCGTGGCGGTGGGGATTAACTGCACACAGCCCCGGTGGTTGCCGCTGCTGCTGCCGGAGTTGAAAGCGGCATCGGGCAAGCCGATTGTGGTGTATCCGAACTCGGGCGAGGGTTGGGATGCAGAGCGGCGATGCTGGACGGGTTCGGGTGATCCGGAGAATTTTGGAACGCAGGCGCGGGCGTGGTTTGAGGCGGGTGCGCAGATGGTGGGTGGATGCTGCCGGACAAGGCCGGAGCATATTCGACAGGTGGCGGCTGTGTCGGGCGCTCTATTTCTGAACTAGATTTTGACCGGGTCGGTGAGCAGTTGTTTGGCGATGGTCATGAGTTGCATATTTGAGGTGCCCTCGTAGATTTTGCCAATTTTGGCGTCGCGGAAGTATTTTTCTGCCGGGTAGTCGCGGACGTATCCATTGCCGCCAAAGACCTCAACGCATTGGCTGGCGACACGTTCTGCGACCTGGGAGACGAAGTATTTGGTCATCGCAGCTTCGGTGACGAAGGGGAGCCCCAGATCTTTGCGGCGGGCTGCGTTGTAGACCATGAGGCGGGCGGCTTCGATGTCAGTGGCCATTTCGGCGAGGTTGAACTGAACGGCCTGGAAGCTTGCGATGGGTTTGCCGAACTGCTTTCGTTGCTGGGCATAGCGGGCGGCGTGCTTCCATGCGCCCTGGGCGAGGCCCAGCATTTGCGCACCGATGCCGATGCGACCCTCGTTGAGGACCTCGATAGCGATTTTGTAACCGCGGCCTTCTTCACCGAAGAGGTGGTCTGCGGGGATTTCGCAGTCTTCGAAGATGACTTCGCAGGTGCTTGAGGCGCGGATGCCGAGCTTGTCTTCCTTGCGGCCTACGGTGAGGCCTGGGGTGCCAGCGGGAACGAGGAAGGCGGTGATGCCGCGGTAGCCCGCCTCGGGATTGAGGTTGGCGAAGACGAGGAAGAGGCCAGCTTCGGGGGCGTTGCTAATCCACATTTTGCGGCCAGTGATACGGTATCCGGATGCAGTGCAGGTGGCGCGGGTGGTGAGGGCAAAGGCGTCGGAGCCGGAACCGGCTTCACTGAGGGCGTAGGAGCAGATCATGCCTTCGGCCATCCGGGGTAGCCAATGGGCTTTTTGAGCGAGAGTGCCCCAGCGGAGAAAGGCGTTGACGCAGAGGGTGTTCTGGATATCGACGACGAGGCCGACCGAGGCGTCTACTTCAGAGAGGGCCTCGACGGCGAGGATAGCGTCAAAGAAGGTGCCGCCCGCTCCGCCAACCTCGTCTGGGACTTCGATGCCCATGAGACCGAGATCGGCGAGTTTGGCGATGAGACCGGGGACGAATTGCTGACTTTCGTCCATTTTGCGGACATGGGGAGCAACGACTTCAGCGGCAAAGCGCCGGACTGTGGACTGGAGGAGGCGTTCGTCTTCGCTTAAGTCGGTAAGCGAACCGGCACGAATCGAACTTGAGCCGGATTGGGCATCAGCCTTGAAGAAAGACAATGGAGTACCTCCAGTAAGAACGTGAAAACACCCAAGGCTACCAGAGCAACACGCAGTTGAACCAGCGACTGCGCAAACCTGTTGTTGCATGAGAAAATCGGGGAAACCCAGTTGAGGACACGAGATGCCTTTTTCGCTTCATCGCTTAACGAATCGTTGCATGATCGCTACATTGCTGCTTGCTTTTGTTGGATATGCTCAGGCGCAGCGTCTGCCTGGCAGCGTCACGCCTGAGCACTATGCCCTGACGCTGACGCCGGATTTGAAAGCGGCGACGTTTGCCGGCAGCGAAACGATTGATATTGCTACTGCGAAGCCGTTGGCGGATATTACGCTCAATGCTGCTGAAATCAAGTTCGTTGAGGTCACGGCAGAGGCGGGCGGCAAGTCGTTGACCGCGACGGTAACGACGGATGAGGAAAAGCAACAGGCGAAGCTGCATTTTGGAGAACCGATTCCAGCGGGCAAAGTTAAGCTCGCGATTCGGTATACGGGCATTCTGAACAATGAGCTGCGTGGGTTCTATTTGTCGAAGACAGCGAAGCGGAACTATGCCGTGACTCAGTTTGAATCGACGGATGCGAGGCGGGCTTTTCCGAGCTTTGACGAGCCTGCATTGAAAGCTACCTTCCTTATCACGCTGGTGGTAGACAAGGCTGACACAGCTATCTCTAACACGAATATTGTGAAGGATGAGGCGGTTGCCGGGGACAAGCATGCGATCAGTTTTGCGGTAACTCCGAGGATGTCGACGTATCTGCTGGCGTTCCTGGTGGGGGACTTTCAGTGTCTGAGCGGTTCGAGCGATGGAGTGCCGATTCGAGCATGTGCTACGCCGGACCAGGTGCAGTACGGGGCATTTGCACTTACTGCCGCCGAGTATGTGTTGCACTACTACAACACTTATTTTGGCATCAAGTATCCAATGCCCAAGCTGGACATGATTGCGCTGCCGGATTTTGAGGCAGGTGCGATGGAGAATTTTGGAGCGATTACTTACCGCGAGACGGACTTGCTGCTTGATTCAGCGCATGCGTCTGTGGGTGCGCAAAAGCGAGTCGCTGCTGTGGTGGCCCATGAGATGGCGCATCAATGGTTTGGCGATATGGTGACGATGCAGTGGTGGGACAATGTGTGGCTGAACGAAGGCTTTGCCACGTGGATGGAGAACAAGCCGATTGAGGCATGGAAGCCGGAATGGAACACGACGCAGGAAGTGGTGGCGGACGTTCAGGGGACTCTGAACCTGGATGCGCAGCGAGTTACGCGGACCATTCGAGCGAAGGCTGAGACGCCCAGCGAAATCAATGAGATGTTTGACGGGATCAGTTATGGCAAGGCTGGAGCGGTGCTGCTGATGGTGGAGAACTATCTGGGCGAAGAGACTTTTCGCGCAGGGGTACACCAGTACCTGGCAGCGCACTTATACGGCAACGCTACTGCTGAGGATTTCTGGTCAGCACAAACTGCGGTGAGTCATAAGCCGGTGGATAAGATCATGGATAGCCTGGTGTCGCAGCCGGGGGTTCCACTGATTACATTTGGAGAGCCCGGGGATTCTACGGTTCAAGTGAGTGAGGGGCGATTCTTTCTCAATGCGAAGAACAAGCCGGAGGGGCCAGAAACCTGGACGCTGCCAGTCTGCTTCAAGGCTGCGAAGAATTCGTGCGAAGTGTTGTCGGCAGAGAGCCAGAAGCTGAAGCTGCCGGCGGCGCCTTTCCTGTTTGCCAATGCCGGGGGTAAGGGCTATTACCGGACACTTTATCCGGAGGGAGCTTACCGGCAGTTGGTCACAAAAGTGGAGAGCGATCTGCAGCCGGAAGAGCGCATCAGCCTGCTCGGAGATACGTGGGCGGTGACCCGGGCCGGGAAGGCGAGTGTCGGGCAGTATCTCGACCTGGTCACGGCAATCAGCAAGGACGAGAGTGCGCAGGTAATTGGCTCGGCTGTTGCCAGCCTTATTGCGGTAGATACTCGTATCGCTACGGGTGAGGAGCGGGACCAGTTGCATGCGTGGGTACGGTCGAAGTTTGCGGACTCGTACAAGAAGCTGGGCGCTCCGACTGCTGCGGATACTCCGGTGAAGCGGGAACTACGCGCGGAGCTGTTGAACCTGGTTGCAGGATTGGGCAAAGATCCGGATGCAATTGCCGAGGCGAAAGCGATTGCAATCCAGGGACTCACCGACTCTGCCAGTGTGGATACAACGCTGTTTGAAACGGCGCTGGGCATTGCGGCGCGCAACGGGGATGTGGCGCTCTTTGACAAGCTGGAGGGGCTGAGCACAAGTGCACCCAACCCGCAGCAGCGTTCGCATGCTCTGTATGCGCTTGCGCTTTTCCGCGAACCAGCGCTCACGAAGCGCGCATTGGACTACGCAGTCTCTGGCAAGGTTCGTAATCAGGATGCTGCCGGGTTGCTGGCGATGGAGGTTCGCAGCCGCGATACGCAGGAGCTGGCGTGGCGCTATGTTCAGGACAACTGGGACAAAGTCACAGCGCAGCTGACGACGTTTGGCGGGGCTTACATTGTGGGCGCAACCGGGTCATTTTGCAGCGCGGACCGGATTCAGGAGGTCGCTGGGTTTTTTGTTACGCACAAGGTGATGGCGGCAGACAGGGCGCTGACGCAGGCCAAGGACCAGATCAACGACTGCATCGACCTGCGGCAGGCGCAAGAAGCAAACCTGAAGGCATGGCTGGCGAAACAGTAGACTGCACAGTCTGGAAAGCAAAAAAGACCGCCGTTTCCCAGAAAAGGAGCGGCGGTCTTTTATTTGGAGCATCAGGTCAGCCCGGATACCGGAAACAACTAGCTCTTCAGGGCTACGCGGATGTGGAGTTCCTTGAGTTGCTGATCGGTGACGCCGGTGGGGGCGTCGACCATGACGTCGATGGCCTTGGCGGTTTTGGGGAAGGCAATCACTTCGCGGAGGCTGGGCGCGCCGGCGAGGAGCATGGAGATGCGGTCAAGGCCGAGAGCGATGCCGCCGTGGGGCGGGGTGCCGTATTCGAGGGCGTCGAGGAAGAAGCCGAAGCGTGCGCGCGCTTCCTCTTCGGTAATGCCGAGTGAGGCGAAGATCTGCTGCTGCACGTCTTTGCGATGGATTCGGATGGAGCCGGAGCCGAGTTCGAGACCGTTCATCGCGAGGTCGTAGCAGTTGGCGCGGACGCTGGCCGGGTCGTTGACGAGGTTGGCCATATCTTTCTCATGCGGCGAGGTGAAGGGGTGGTGGGCCGGCATCCATTTGGAGATGGCGGCGTCGTATTCAAACATGGGGAAATCGGTGACCCAGATGGGCTGGAAGGCCTGGGAACCGTCAATCTGCGCGCCATTGGGGTCGGTATCTCGGACGACTGTTTCGGTGACGGCGAAAGCCAGGTGGCGGCTGGCGTATTTTTTGGCGAGGTCGCTGCGGAAGTTTCCGGCGGCGAGGTAGACGTTGATTTCGCGCTCGGAGAGGCGGCCAGGGAACTTGGTGTCGCTGGCTTTGACGGGGTGTGCGGGGTCCCCGGCGACGATGATGACGAAGTCGGATTCGTCGGCCAGGGTGAGTTCGCGGACTTTGGCGGCAGCCTCCGGGAATCCCTTGGCGAGGCGCTTGAAGTCGTCGATAAATTTCGCGCCCTTCTTCTGATCAAAGAGGGGGTGGTTGTCTTCGCGCTCTTTGCGGCTGAGCTCGCCGACCTGGGGAATGCGGAGGGCAACGACGGGGAGCGCGGGGTCAATCTGGAGGGTGGCGAGCGCCTCGTCGGTGAAGGCGGGGCGGACGTCGGTGAGGCCGGGCAGGCGCAGGTCGGGCTTGTCTGAGCCGAAGCGGCGCATGGATTCGTCATAGGTGATGCGCGGGAAGGGCGCGGGGATGGTGACTCCGGCGGCGGCGAAACCGGCGGCGAGGAATTTTTCAACGACGCCAAAGACGGTTTCCTGCTGGGGGAAGCTCATTTCGAGATCGACCTGGGTGAACTCAAGCTGGCGGTCGGCGCGGAGATCTTCGTCACGGAAGCAGCGGGCGATCTGGAAGTATTTGTCGAAGCCGGAGATCATGAGGATCTGTTTGAAGATCTGCGGGGACTGGGGCAGGGCGTAGAATTCGCCGGGATGGACGCGGCTGGGCACGAGGAAGTCGCGTGCGCCCTCGGGGGTGGACTTGGTCAGGATGGGGGTTTCGATTTCGAGAAAGCCCTGGTCGCTGAGGCTCTGGCGCACGGCGAGGGTGATGCGGTGGCGCACCATGAAGTTGCGCTGCATTTCGGCGCGACGCAGATCGACGTAACGGTATTTGAGGCGAACCTCTTCGTTGGCAATGGCTTCTTCGGCGGGGGAGAAGGGCGCGAGGCGGGCGTCGTTCAAGACGAGGAGCTCGGTCGTTTCAATCTCGATTTCGCCTGTGGGCATCTTGGGATTGATGGCGAGGTCGTCGCGCAGGGTGACGCGGCCGATGGCGGCGATGACGTATTCAGGGCGGATGGCCTCGCCTTTGGCATGGCCTTCGGGGACGAGCTCCTTGTCGAGAACGACCTGCACGATGCCGCTGCGGTCGCGCACGTCGAGGAAGATGAGGTTGCCGTGGTCGCGACGGCGGTTGACCCAGCCCATGAGTATCACTTGTTTGCCTGCGTCTGCTGCGCGCAACTCTCCGCAGACATGTGTCCGTTGCAATTTGCCAATGAAATCGAGCACGCTATCCCCTCAATGATCTGATCAAAGCCTATATCGATTTTCCGTAAATGGTCGTTTCCTGGAGGCTTCCTGTTCTTTAACCATTCTCGCAGCGAATGCTGCAAACAATCTCCAATACTCG
>JANYDG010000122.1 GCA_025359885.1 Acidobacteriota bacterium | reverse complement strand
CGCTCAGCAAAGGCGCGAACCACAGAGGCGCTCGATCTGGCCATTGCAGAACTACTGCCGCTACTGACTCCGGCAGATGCAAAAGCATGGTTCAGGCTTCCATTCAAGACTCTACAGCAATAGGAGAGATGCTCTAAACCCCACAAAACAAACCACAAATCCCCCCAAAAATCCCTCCCAACCGCTGCACGTAATTACCCCGCAAAAGCGCACAATCGAATAAAGCGGTCCGCCGGCAAAAAGGACCGCCGGAAGGGAAAAATCCGCATGAACACCAGCCAGACATTCGACCTGTCCGCCGCAGCCATCCTCACCACCGGCAACCCCGAAATCGACACCCTCCTGCGCAATCTGAAGCTGGCGAACCAGATCGTCCGCAACAACCCATCCATTTCGCCGAAATTGACCGAAAATGAGGAAACCCCACAACCCGGCTCGACGCTCACAGCTCAGGCTGGGCCCACTTCGCCCCAAATACCTGTCAACGCCGTCGTTCGCTGCTGTAATGCCTTAGATGATGCCCGCCAGGACGCCAGATCGAGAGGCTGCGCCCAGTTCGAAATAAATAATAAGGGAGACCGTGCCTACATCGACGCAATCCCCCGTCTCCACAATCCAGAAAACATCTCCGACTTCATCGCCTGCGTCGCCTACGCCATGCTCATCGGCATCATCCATCCGGCCGACGGCACCAAGATCCTCTACGCCGCCCAAATCGCCACGCAAGCAGCTCAGGCCTCCCAAAACAACAAAAATATTGCAGATCGCAATAAATCCACCGATAAAATCCCCAAATAGCCCCCCCTCCCCCCCCCCATTTTCCCCCTCTGTTCGCCTTTTCAAACCCAGCTCTCAATCTTTGCAAGTCCCTGCCAGTCATCGGTATCCTTAAGTCGCACTCCGCAATTCCAGAAAGCGGTTCATGGACCCCCTAAAGCAGCTCTTCCAGCAGCACTTCCACCAACCCGCCGAAACAGTCACTCCGCTCCAGGGCCAGCTCGGCGGCTCCGGCCGCGCCATCGTCCGCCTCACCAGCGCCCAATCCACCGCCATCGGCGTGCTCTACTCCGTCCATGAAGAGAACCTCGCCTTCCTCGAATTTTCCCGCCACTTCCGCCGCCACAACCTCCCCGTCCCCGAAATCTACGCCGAAGACCTCACCCAGGGCGCCTACCTCCAGCAAGACCTCGGCGACGCCACCCTCTTCCAGTTCTTGAACGAAAACCGCGACGGCGCCTCCATCGCCCCCCCGGCCTTCGAAGCCTATCGCAAAGTCGTCGCCATCCTGCCGCGCTTCCAGGTCAAGGCCGCCCGCGACCTCAACTACCACGTCTGCTACCCCCGCCCCAGCTTCGACCGCCAATCCATAGCCTGGGACTTGAACTATTTCAAGTACTACTTCCTCCGCCTCTCCGGCATCCCCTTCAACGAGCAGGCCCTCGAAGACGACTTCACCCGCCTCTCCGACTTCCTCCTCACCGCCCCCAGCGACTTTTTCCTCTATCGCGACTTCCAATCCCGCAACATCATGCTCCAGAACGGCGAACCCTTCTTCCTCGACTACCAGGGCGGCCGCAAAGGCGCGCTCCAATACGACATCGCCTCCCTGCTCTACGACGGCAAGGCCGACCTGCCCCCGGAATTCCGCCAGCAGCTCCTCGACCACTACCTCGACTGCCTCGCCGCTTGCATCCCAGTTGACCGGGCCGCCTTCATGCACCACTACTACGCCTTCGTCTACATCCGCATCCTCCAGGCCCTGGGGGCCTACGGCTTCCGCGGCTTTTACGAGCGCAAGGCTCACTTCCTGCAATCCGTGCCCTTCGCGCTCAAGAACCTCCGCTGGCTCGCCGCCAACGTCCAGCTCCCCATCGCCCTTCCGGCATTGACGGAAGCGCTCGACGCAATAACCAATTCGCAGAAACTCCAAAGACTCTCGACCTCGGCAGAGCTGTTAAAAGTCCGCATCTTCAGCTTTTCCTTCCACCGCCAGAGTCCCATCGATCCTTCCGGCAATGGCGGCGGCTTCGTCTTCGACGCCCGCAGCCTCCCCAATCCCGGCCGCGAGGAACAGTTTCGCCAGCTCACCGGCAAAGATGCGCCCGTCATTGCATACCTCAACCAGCAGGAGAGCGTGCACCAGTTCTACGCGAGCGCCCGTTCGCTCGTCGATGCAAGCGTAAGCGGCTATCAAAGTCGCGGATTCAAAAACCTCATGGTCTCCTTCGGCTGTACAGGCGGCCAGCACCGCTCCGTCTTCATGGCAGAGAAGCTCGCAAAGCATTTGCGCGGAGTCAGCGGCGTCGACGTCGAGCTCTGTCACATCGAGCTGGAAAAGATGGGCAAATGAAGGCAATGATCCTCGCCGCCGGCCTCGGCACACGCCTCCGCCCGCTCACCAACGACCGACCCAAAGCTCTTGTCGAGCTCGCGAGCCATACCATGCTCGAAGTCGCCCTCGCCCGCATGCGCTCCATCGGCATTCACGACGTCATCGTCAACGCTCATCACTGCGCCGATATGATCGTCGATTACCTCAAGGTCAATCGCAACTTCGGCATGAATATACAGGTTTCGCACGAACAAGACCTGCTCGACACCGGCGGTGGGCTCAAACTGGCAGCGTCTTTCCTTCGGGATTCCTCCAGCTCCGAACCGTTTGTCTTGCACAATGTCGATATCGTCAGCACTATCGATCTTCGCCGCATGGTCCGGTACCACATCGAGCATTGCGCCCTGGCCACCCTCGCTGTGCAGAATCGCAAATCATCCCGCAAGCTGCTCTTCGATGAGCAAGGCCAACTCTGCGGCCGCCAGACCGCGCGCTCTGAGCATACCAACGAGCCCCTCGTGGAGCTCGTCCGCCCAACCGATACACTGCAATCCCTGGCCTTCGCGGGCATCCACGTCCTCTCGCCCCGCATATTTGAACTGCTTGACGAGCAATCTGCCTTTTCAATCATCAATACCTATGTGCGACTCGCAGCCCAGAGAGAAACCATAGTCGCCTTCCGTGCCGACGATGCCTATTGGCGCGACCTCGGTCGCCCAGAATCCATCACGCAGGCCACCCAGGATCTCGCAGAAGAGAAATTCTCGATCCAATAGCGCCTAAGCGCCGATGCGATTGAGCAAGCCTCAAACGCAACCAGGCCGCCAAATAACTGGCGGCCTGGAAGGTTATCGAGGTGTGCAGCTAGACTCTACGGCTTATTGAAGCACCACATCGTCATACAGCGTGAAGCTCGGATCACTCGCGTAGTTATCATCGTGGCTGGTCAGAGTCACCGTGTAGCTCGAACCCGCCGTGACTGCCCCAGTCAGATTGACCCATGCAGCATTGGTCGCGCAGGTCTTGGGCAGCAGGGTAGCGGTCGTGTTCGCCGTATTGTTTTTCAGCGTCACAGTAGCCCAGTCGTAGGTCACAGAATCCGGGCAGGTCATCTCGTACCAGAGACTCAACTGGGTCTTGCCGGCGGGAACAGTGAAGGTCTGCGCAAAGGTGCTGTCGCCATTGGTTGGCGTCGACAAGCCGTCTTTGGCGCAACCAACTCCCGTCCGGCACCCGGTCGTGGCAATCGTCTCAGAGGCACCGGCAAGGGTCCAACCAGTCGATGCGCTTTCGAATCCGCCATTCGTTACTCCGGTTCCGCCACCACCGCCGCCACCCGTCGTAATCGTGATGTCGTCATAGAGGGTGTAAGAGGGGTCACCTGCATAGTTGTCGTCGTGGCTGGTCAGAGTCAAAGTATAGCTGTGACCGGCTGTAAGTGGGCTGGTTACGTTGATCCACGAGGCGGACGTGGCACAAGTCTTCGCCAGCGGGGTCGCCGTCGTGCCTGCGGTATTGTCCTTCAGGGTGGCAGTCGCCCAATCATAGGTGACCGTATCCGGGCAGGTCATCTTGTACCAGAAAGAGACAGCCGTGGCACCTGTCGGCGCAGTAAACGTCTGCGTGATCGAACTGTCTCCGTTGGTTGGGCTCGTGCTCCCCATCTGTGCCGAGTAGTTTCCGGTATGAGCGGTCGTTGAAATTCCTTCGATTGCACCTGCCGCAGTCCAGCCGCTCAGATTTCCAGTTTCAAATCCGCCATTGGTGATTGTGCCACCGCCACCACCGCCGGAAGCTGTAACCGTCAGCGCCACCGTGGCGGCGTGAATCTTCGTGCCTTCGGTACCGGTCACTGTGATCGAATAGCTGCCTGCAGCCACCGTGGAGGCAACAAAAATGCTCACCGTCGCCCCAATGCCAGCAACAACCGGATTTGGGCTCACAGATGCCGTCACACCGGTTGGCACTCCAGAAAGTGCCAGTGAAATCGTTCCTGAAGCTCCCACAAGGCTAGTTGTCACCGAGCTTGAGCCCGCTGACCCAGCAACAATGCTCACAGCCGATGCGCTGATGCTGAAATCGGGCGTTGTTCCACCCGATGCGCCCAGGAAGCCGATGCAGTTGCTCTGCGCATTCGAAAATTCAAGCTGAAACGTGTAGGTCTGCCCGTCCGAGCCGACAAACGTGCCCTGCTGAGCATTGCAGATATCGCCAATCTCACCGTTGGTACTGTCATACCAGGCCAGCGGGGCGGCGCTTGCTGTAGCAATGCCCACGTCAGCATCCGTAATGGCTTCGGCCAGCTCGTGACTGGTCACCGAAGTATAGTTGCCAAATGCCGATGAAGCGCTACCGCAGCCCGTATCGCAGCCGCTGCCCGCCTGCATATCCGGCATTACGCCGTAGAGGAAGCCAGCATTATGAGCCGTGTTGCTTGAGGTGCCGTGATACGCGCAGAATCCACCCGCCTGGCAGCTGTTGGAACCGCCCTGCGAGATCGTCTTCCCATGAGGGAAATACGTCATGTAGATCGTGTTCACGTTACCGCCAGCATCGTAGGTCGGCGCGGGCAGATGACCCGCCGTGATCTGAGCCTGCAATTCGCTCTGGATCTGGGCATCTGTAATCGTTGAACCGTTGTTTGCCGCACTCGGTGCGATTGTGTAAATCCCTAATACCGTGCCGTGTGCAATCGACTGGTTCGTCGTGTGGTATTCGGAATTCAAAAAATCTGCAAACCCACCCGTAACAAGCTGATTGAAGAAGGAGGACATACTCGGCGTCGTAGTCACTCCGATGTGAGAGTCATACGATCCGCTACCGTAAACCACAATCACAACCTGAACAGCTGAAATGACAGGCCCACCAAAGTAGGTGAGGTGCGCACCCGCAGGTGCTGACAAAGCTGACGGACGACCCGTCTTGTCCTCTCCATGCTTGGGCAGAAGTGGAATAACCCTCAAGTTCGATGCAGTCCCCTTCGCTATTCCCTGAAGAGACCCCTGGCCGTGCTGCGCCTCAACCTGCGCCTGTAATTCATCCGCAGCTTGCGCCTGCGCTTGGACAGCTCCAAAGCTGAGCATCGCGGCAATCGCGACCCCAAAAGCTATAGCCTTCTTCAAAATGCACGAAAAGCTACTAGTTTCGCCAGACTGGCGAACGCCAGAACAAAGGTGATTCATGTCTTGCCTCCGGGAAATTCGGGAAACGCGGTTCACATGCGGATGGTGGGAAAAACTGATCTGCGTCGAGATTGTGACTTTCAACGCAACATCGTGTCAAGAACAAAGTAAAAATTGCTGATTATTCCTCGTGAACCTGGTCCAACCCTTGCTTCACAGGCCCGTTGACGTCACAGGATTCGTTGTGGATACCTTGCCGCCGGTACAGTGCAACCATTCCATTTGCAGACCTGTACAACGGGTCAAAGCGGCTGATCGCATAGGCCACCTGGCGCTGTACTTCCTGCTTTTTTCGCCATGGACGACCCCAAACCAGGATGTAATCCACACGCATCCCCGACGTCGCTTCAAAGCGGTCAATATCCACCCGATCGATTGCTGCCTCAGGCTGCGCCGGCGTCCAATGAAAAATCTGCGACTGCCGCTCAATTTCTGGCTTGAAATGAACTGGATACGGGCTGAGTCGCGCCAGATAGTTGAAGAGTACAACTCGATTACCATGCTGCTCCAATCGGCTCGCACTCTGGAAAAACGGCTGGCAGTCCATCCACGCCAGCTCTTCGTAGACCCTGGGCCGGATCTCTATCGCCAGGGGCAGCACAGTGCAGTGCGCTCCCACCAGTTTGTCTACCTGAGCCAGCGGCTCCATCTGCTCTCGAATCATCGTCTGCCGATCGACCATCGAAAACACCAACACCACCGACGCCGTCGTTACCACCGCCATCACCTTGGCTGTAAACCCCTCAAATGCCATCGCCAACAAAATGAAAAAGTAGGGAAACACTTCAAAGCGCCGAAACTGTGTCCAACCGCCGCCCATATTGTCAGGAAACACCATCATGATCGCAAAGGCCACGATAGCCGCTGCAACCGTTCCGATCGCCTGCACATGCCGCCGCTAACTTCCCTGCCGGTTATGAGAACTCCTCCAGGACACCACTCCAAACGACCCCAGAAGAAGCAGGCTGATTGCCGCAGCAGCCCAACGGTCGGTCACCGGATAGTTCACCGCCAACACGTGAAGTTGGGCAAAAAACTTCATCCGCAGCAGCACCTCGACGCCATAAATGGTTGCGCCCTTGTCGCCGGAAGCGAGAAACATGGCCACAAAAGGAAATGGTGCAAGCATCGCAAAAAGAGCGCACCGCTGCTCTTTGATCGCCAAAAGCAGCCGACCGGTTGCCCAGTTGAAACAAATACTGACTCAGACCCTCAGGCGAAAAGTGATGCAGCAGTACCAAGCTCAGACCGACCGCGCGCAGGCCATCGAGTTCCGCAATATATCCGCGAAAGTTGACCTGTTCAATTGAATCTGATTTACCCGAGCCGCTGCGCAACCAATTCTCCTCGCCTAAACAACTCTCCCAGCCCCGCCCGGAGCAGACATCTGAACCTTTTAAATTGACACATGGCTATCGCCTCCACTTCCATCGTCCTGAAGTGCGATCTACTCAATCTTCAGCAGTGGCTCACAACCACACCCTCAGTACCATCAGGATCGATGACTGACCGGCTTCTGTAAGAAAATCAGGCTCAGCACTCAGAGCGTGCCGTAAACTTGTTTTCTATCCATCCAGCCCTATGAAGCACCAAATCCTCATCTTCGGAGCCATCGGCGGTCTCCTGATCACCCTGCTCAAGTGGTCCGAGTACCGCTTTCTGGTGGTTGAACACTCGTTTGCCATCTATGGCGGGCTCGTCGCTGGAATCTTCGCCCTCCTCGGCATCTGGCTTGGCCGCAAGCTCGCTACCAACCGTTCGCCCGATATTCGGCAGACACCCTTAACATTGACCTTCACCCCCGACCGAAATAAGCGAGAAGCCCTCAACATCACGCCTCGCGAACTGGAGGTCCTCACCCTCGTCGCCCAAGGCCTCAGCAACAGCGAAATCGCATCCCGCCTCTTCGTCAGCGAAAACACCATCAAAACTCACTGCAGCCGCGCGTTTGACAAACTAGGGGCCAAACGCCGCACCCAGGCTGTTCAAATAGGCAAAGAATTCGGCCTGCTCCCCTGAAATCATCCCTCAAACGAATGATTTCCAGCTCCAGCCTCCAAAATCACCCAAAAGAATGACGACATAGGACCCTGGACTCGCGCTATCGTGTCTTCACAACGCAAAAGGAGACAGCAATGAAAAAGAGCATTCTCAAGTTCGGACTGATGGGCGGCATCTTCACTTCATTCACGATGGTGGCCACAGTTCCCTTTGAAGACAAAATTGGCCTCGACCGCGCCGAATACCTCGGCTACACCCTGATCGTTCTCTCCTTCCTTTTCGTCTTCTTCGGCATCCGCGCTTACCGCGAATCGACCGGTCAGGGCCGCATCACATTCGCCAAAGCCTTCACCGTCGGCATTGCCATCACCGGTATCACCTGTCTTTTCTATGTCGCCACCTGGGAAGTTCTCTACTTCACCATCCTTCACGACTTCATGGATAAATACGCAGCCCACATAATCGAAAAAGCCAAGGCCTCTGGCGCATCCCACGAAGCCCTTATGGCTCAACTGCAGCAATTGCAGCAGTATCGAAAGATGTACGAGAACCCCCTCTACAATTCAGCCATTACCTTTCTCGAACCCTTTCCCGTCGGCCTCATCATGACCCTGATCTCCGCTGCCATCCTCAAAAAGAAAACTCAGTCGCCACTGCCGGCAACAAAATAGGTTCCTTGCGGCTGCCTGCCTGCGTAAGGAAACCTGGCACCTGTTGCCGAAGATTTGCCTCCAATCCTGCACAATAAAAGCAGTGAAGCGAAAACATGCATTCTCACCGCACGGGCGGCAGGTACCAAAAAGGGGTACCCCCTCCCCCCTCCAATATTTTCAAACCCTGCAGTTAATTAACTGGTAAACAGCCCAAGCAGCTAGTTTGCCCAACCCGAAGCCTCCGTCAACTTGCTGGAAGAGAAGCGTGCTAACTTGCTTAAAGCCATGACCACTGACCTTACGGCAGAGCAGCAAATCGACCGGGTACGCAGACTTGCCCTCGCGCTTCCACGCACCACCGAAAAACTCTCCCACGGCGAACCCACGTTCTTCGTCCACAAGCGAGTCTTCGTCATGTTCGCCAACAACCACCATAGCGACGGCCACACCGCCATCTGGATTCCTGCCCCGCCGGGCGCGCAGGCCGTGATGATCGCCGAAGCCCCCGAACTCTACTTCAAACCACCATACGTCGGCGTTAAAGGCTGGATTGGCGTCGAACTAACGCAGGCGAGCGACGCTATTCTCGCTGATCTGATTCTTCGAGCATGGCAGCTCGCCACCCCAAAGGCCCTGATTCGCCCGCGACGGTAGCCAACATTATTAATTGATCTTCCGTGAAGCAACATTCTGACATTCCGCATCCATTGACGAGAGGTTTCCCGATGTCACAGAGTGAATCATCAGCCGACCAGGTCTTCGTTTCTACCGTCCTCAAATCATGGGATCAATGGGTTGGTCGCGCCAGCCAGTTCTTTGAATCGCTCAGCGATGAAGCCATGCTCACCGAGATCGCCCCCGACAAGAATCGCCCCATCTACCTGCTCGGTCATCTGCTTGTCGTGAACGATTACATGATTCCGCAGTTACGCCTGGGCGAGGCAAACTTTGCTCATTTACGCCCCGCGTTCCTTGAAAGCCCCGACCGCGCTGTCGCCGAAATTCCGCCTGTCGCCGAGCTTCGCCAGGACTGGAAAGACCTCAACGCTCGCCTCGCCGTACTTTTCAGCACGCTCACCCCGGCCGAGTGGCTGGAACGACATTCCGCCATCTCCGAAGAAGACTTCGCCCTCGAACCTCATCGCAACCGTCTAGCCATTTTCCTCAGCCGCGTCAGTCATTCCGCTTACCACCTCGGTCAGCTTCGGATGCAGCCCAAATAACTTCATTGCCACCTGCTAAAATCTGGACGAAACAGTGAGGGGTCCTTCGATGATTCGCGTCGGTGTAGTTGGTTACGGGCTTGCAGGCAAAGTCTTTCACGCTCCCATCATCGATGCTGTCGATGGCCTTACCCTCGCAGCTATCGTTGAGCGCAGCTCCCGCAATGCTGAAAAAGTCTATCCAGCCATCGCCACCCATACCTCCCTCGAAGCCATGCTTGAGGACCTGACGATTGAAGCTGTTGTTCTAGCCACACCCAATGAGCTGCACTATCCGCAGGCAAAGCAGGTTCTGCTTGCCGGTCGCCATGTCGTCGTGGACAAACCGGTTGCCGGCGCATCGGCCGAGATTGCCGAACTGATCGCTCTCTCAGGCCAGCAGCAGCGCCACCTCATCCCTTTCCATAACCGCCGCTGGGACAGTGACTTCCAGACTCTTTTGAAACTCCTGCGCGAACAAAAACTCGGCACTGTTGTCTCTCTTGAGTCCACCTTTGACCGCTGGCGCCGTCTGCCCCGCGTCGGCAGTTGGCGTGAAGAAGCAGGCCCCAGCACCGGCATCCTCCTCGACCTCGGCACCCACCTCGTAGATCAGGCTCTCGTGCTATTTGGCCAGCCACAGGGCGTCAGTGCGGAAGTCCTCACCGAACGTGAGGTTTCAGAAATCAATGATTCCTTCACCATCCGCCTGCGCTACCCTCGGCACTTCGTCAGCCTGGGCGCAAACTGCCTCTCGGCATTTCCCCGGCCTCGGTTCAACGTTCGCGGGACGCATGGTGGCTTTCTTAAATGGGGACTCGACCCTCAGGAAAACCTGCTCAAGGCAGATCCCAGGGTCATCGAAACCAAAGGCCCGCATTGGGCCGACGAACCATCCTCCCGTTGGGGAACGCTTGCAGTCGACGTCGAAGACTCTATCGTCACTCAACCTGTCAAACCAGTCCCGAGTGACTATCGCCTCTACTATGCAGGGGTACGAGACGCCATCCTCGGCAAGGCCGAACCACCAGTCCCGCTCATCGACGCTTGGCGCGTAGCCCGCATCCTGGAGTGGGCGCAGGAGAGCTCCCGACTCCGGCAGGAAATCCCCTGCGACTGGTCCCATACTCCAGAGGGCTAGGCGAGATTGAATGCTGTCTGGGGCAAAAAAATCCTTCGCCCACGATGCGGGAATCCAAATTTTATGCAGCCTTGGCCATTTCAACCGGCTCTTTCGGAGCGGGAGTTGTTCTGCGCACCGCAATCCACATCAGCACCAACCCAGCAACGACCGACCCAAGGCTCGCAAGCTGCGCATTCGAAAGCCCTAGAATCACAGCAGGATTGCGCCGGATAAACTCCACCAGGAACCGCGCCACCCCGCTCAGCAGCAGATATTCGCCCACGATCGCTCCGGTCGGGCGATTCTTTCCTCCGCGCCACCAGAGCCACCAGCCAATCCCCAGCCCAACAATCAATTCATAGAGTGGCGTAGGATGCACACGCACCCCGGGAGGCGTCGGATCGATCCCATCCGGAAAGCCCATGCCCCACGGCAAAGTCGTCGGAATCCCATAGTCACCATCGCCCGATGTCAGGCAGCCAATCCGACCAATCGCATAGCCGACTGCAGCCGCTGGAGCCGCTAGATCCAACATCCGCAGACCCTTGAGGCCAGCCTGCCTGCCCTGCACCAGAAGGGCGATAATGCCCGCGACCAGTCCGCCAAACCATGCAAACCCACCCGTTGACCACAGTACTGACCAGCCATCAGCCTGGAACTCAGCCGGGGAATCAAGGACATGCCACAACTTTGCGCCTACGATTCCGGCGACGACAGTAAGCGCCACAATCCCCAGAGCATCCGCTTCAACCCGCGCACGGCGAAAGCTCCAGTGCATCACGACTGCGCCCGACACGGTCGCTACCCAGAGCATTAGCCCAAAGGTAGGCACATCGCACGGCCCAACCGGAATCAACCGGCCAAACACGTTCATCACAAAATGAATCCCGATATGGATATAAGGCAACATGTCTCACCAAGTATATCCGTAGGGATTGACTGGTTCCGGCGCGCTTCCCTCAATGCCACCCCATAGCGGATACTAGCTCTTATGTCCACCTACCAAGGTCTCGAAGTCCTCTTCACCCGCGAACAAATCGCCGAGCGCATCAAGGAAATGGGCAAGCAGATAACCCACGACCTCGAAGGCGAGAAACTAGTCATGATCGGTGTCCTCAAGGGCGCAGCGCCCTTCCTCGCCGACCTGGCCCGCGCTGTCACCGTCGATACGACTTTCGATTTCGTCGCCGTCTCCAGCTATGGAAAAAGCAATCGTACCTCCGGCGCAGTCAAGCTGATCAAAGATCTTGACGAGCCGATCGAAGGCAAGAACGTGCTCATCGTCGAAGACATCCTGGACACTGGCCTGACACTGACTTACCTGCGCAAAATCTTCCTCCAGCACCACCCCAAGAGCCTGCGTATCGCCGCCCTGCTCGACAAACCCTCCCGCCGCATTGAAAAAATCGAGGCTGACTATACAGGTTTCTCCATCCCCAACCTCTTTGTCATCGGCTTTGGCATGGACTACGCCGAGCGGTACCGCAATCTGCCCGACATCTGCCTTATGCCACCTGACGCCCAATAGCGGCTCACCATCAACTGTGCCATTTCGAACAACCGGCTTCCCCGCCGCATCCCTAGAATCATCGCAAAGGAGTACCCAGGAGAATGCCTACTCAGACGCACTTCCCTGCTTCCCCTGTTCAGGCCACCTCCTTATCGGCCTACAGCAGTTTTGAACTTGATACAGAGATCGATAACGGAAACTTCGACGCAACCAGCTTCACTGCCGAAACTCTTGGCGACTGGCGCAAACTAGCCACCGTAATCGACCACACCCTGCTCAAGCCCGAGGCAACCCGCACTCAGGTCGAAAATCTATGCGACGAAGCCATCCGTTACGGTTTTGCCTGCGCCATGGTCAACCCTGTCTGGGTCTCAACCGCCGCCAACCTGCTCGCCGGATCCGGCATCCCGGTTGGTGTCGTCATCGGCTTTCCGCTCGGCGCTACTCATGCTTCAACCCTTCGACACGAGGCCGAATCCCTCACCAAACTCGGTGCCCGCGAGCTCGACATGGTCATTTCCATTGGGCAACTCAAAAGCGGCGAGTACGACGCTGTCGAACGAACCATCCGCAGTGTTGCCGAGGTTGTCCACAGCCGTCGCGCCCTGCTCAAGGTTATCCTCGAAACCTGTCTGCTCTCCGTCGAGGAAAAGCTCCGCGCCTCTGAGATCGCCATCCATGCTGGTGCCGACTTCATCAAGACTTCGACTGGCTTCTCCTCCAGTGGCGCGACCGCTGTCGATGTTGCCCTGCTCCGCGGTGTCGCAGGCTCCCGCTGCGGCGTCAAAGCCTCTGGCGGCATCCGTTCCCTCGCCGACGCCCGCACCATGCTTGAGGCGGGAGCCAACCGCATCGGCGCATCGGCCTCCGTCGCCATGGTGCGAGAACTGGGCGCAGAGTAGCCTTCAGAGAGTACACTGCATGGACATTCTCGAACGGGTCGAATCCTACTGGTACGAATCGGCAAGGGTCAAGCACCTGAAAGCCCCGCCCGTCGCATCCGACGAGGACGTGGCAGCTTTTGAACTTCGAAATGCTGTTCAACTTCCGACCGATTTCCGGGAGTATTTTCTAAGGCTCAATGGAACCGATGGGGATGGTGACACGAATGTTTTCCGCTTCTGGCCGCTCCACGAAGTCCGCCGCGTCGACATCAAGGGCTTCAACTTACTGGGGTCTGATTCCTACTATTTCTTTGCTGACTATCTGGTTGAGTGCTGGTACTACGCAATTTACCTGGGCTCCGATCCGTTCTTCCAAAATAGGATAATCCTCCCCGACTTCCCCGCATAACCGGTGATCTCTCATAGATTTACAGAATTTCTGGAAGCATATTTGGCCGACGACCCGAAGCTCTACGGCCCGCCTACTACCCCAAAATAGCCGCGAGTTTCGCCAGCACAATGTCTACTACGGTTCCAGGCACCACTTCAAGCTTTTTCCCGCCGCGCGCGCCCAGGTCCATTGATCGCGGCTGGTCACAGCGAATTACAACTGTAGTTTTCGTGCCCGCCCCGAGTAATGAAACCGTTACAATCAAACCCGATGCCGAAAAAAGCTAATCTTCCCCCGCGCCTCCCTGAACCCATGCCTGCGCACGAGTTGGAAGGAGATTATCGCCCCTCGTCCGGCAACTACCTTGACCCCATCAACGCCCGCATCGAGCCCAACGATTACAGCTTCCTCCTGCAACTCGCAGAGGCCCTCAACACCACCCTCGACCTCAGAACTTTGCTCAAACGCTCGGCAGAACTCGTTCGCGGGGTCATTCCTTATCGCATCTTCGCCATCCTCCTGCTCGACGAGCGCGGCCAGGAACTCCGCATGCGATTCCAGATTGGCCACACTCCTGAAATCGAGCGCCAGCCAGTCCCGATAGATCAAGGCATTGTCGGCCAGGTGGCTCGAACCCGCCAGGCAATCCTGCTCAACGACGTGACCGACGCTGCGAATCCAGTCAATGCAAACTACATCTCAGCAAACAACCTCGTTCGCTCCGAGCTAGCCGTACCTCTTATCAACAAAAACAAGCTGATCGGCGTCCTCGACATTGAAAGTGAAGAGGCCAATTACTTCCGTCCAGAACACCTGCACCTGCTCACCCTCACCGCTTCGCGCATCGGCCAGGCCATCCAGAACGCGCGCCTCTACTCCCGCGTTACTCGCCAGGCCCAGGCGCTCGAAGTCCTCAATGAAATTGCCGTCGAGCTGACTTCCATCCTGGACCTCGACCAGCTTTTTGAACGCATCGGTCAGCTCCTGCGCCGCCTTATCGACTACCAGATGTTTTCAATCATGCTTGTGAACACCAAGGGCGACCGCCTCGTCACCCGCTACAACTGGCGCTTTGGCCAGGCCAGTGTTCCCTCACGCTGGCTGCCGATTGAGACAGGTCTGGTCGGCGCTGCTGTGCGTGAGTGGCGGCTCATCAATGTCCCTGAAGTGCGCAACGACCCTCGTTACCACGAGATCAACCCAGAAACCCACTCCGAGATGGTCGTGCCGCTGTTCTACAAGAACCGCGTCGTCGGCGTCCTCGATCTCGAACACATCCGTCCCGGCTACTTCCACGAGCGCCACGAGCGCACCCTCACCACCCTCGCCGCCCAAATTGCCATCGCAATTGAAAACGCACGCCTGTACAGCCAGGTCCTGCGCCATGAGCAGCAGCTTGATCGCGATCTCTCCATGGCCCGCCAGGTTCAGCTACGCCTGCTGCCCTCCACCTGTCCCGTGCACCAGAACGCAGAACTTGCTGCCCGCTTTCTACCCGCACGCTCCATCGGCGGCGATCTTTACGATTTCATCGAATACGACAGCAACCGATCTGCCATCATGCTCGGGGATGTCAGCGGAAAGGCCGCTCCTGCCGCACTTTTTGCCGCACTCGTCAGCGGCATCATGCGCTCCGCCGCCCTGCACCATCCCAATCCAGCCCACATGCTTACACTGCTCAATGACGCCCTCCAGGAGCGCAAGCTCGAATCCCAATACGTCACCATGCTTTACACCGTCTGGAATGACGAGGAGCGTACCCTTCAGGTCGCCAATGCTGGAGCCGTCCCGCCCATCTTTTGCCGCAGAGGAGAAGTCACCACCCTCTCCGCCGAAGGCTTCCCCCTTGGCATGTTCCCCTCTGCTCGCAGCGAATACGGTCCAGGGGCTCATTACGAAGAGTTCTCCATCGTCACCCAGCCGGGCGATGCCTTCGTCTTCGTCTCCGACGGCATCACAGACGCAGAAAATAAGGAGGGCGAAATGTACGGCGCCGACCGGCTCACGACAGTGCTCTGCGGATCAAGGCATATGCCTGCCTCCCAAATCGCCGAATCCATCTTCGCTGACGTAGCCAAATTTCAGGCTGGCAAAGACCGTTTCGACGACGAGACCATCCTCGTGCTGAGGGTGCGATAGTTCCTCTGATTCGAATATAGCCATCTGGTTCCGGTAAACTGACTAGGACAGTCTTCCTCGGAGCCCCATGCACACCGCCAACTCAGTTTCTGAAGAACGCATCATCCGCCCCGCCAAAAATATATACGGCAGCCTCCGCCTTCCCGGCGACAAGTCCATCAGCCACCGTTACGGCATGCTCGCCGCATTTGCAGAAAGCACCTCGCGATTTACAAACTTTTCTACAGGTGCAGACTGCGCCTCAACCCTGGCCTGCATGGAGGCACTTGGAGCAACCATTTCACGGCCTGAGGATGGCATAATCGAAGTCACCGGCGTCGGTGGCAAGGTCAAACAACCCACTGGACCACTCGATTGCGGTAACTCTGGCAGCACGATGCGCATGATCTCCGGGTTGCTCGCTCCCCAGCAGGGCGAGTTCACACTCGTCGGCGACGCCTCGCTCACGCGCCGTCCCATGAAGCGCATCCAAACGCCTCTGGCCTCAATGGGCGCGCAAATCATCCTCACCGAGGGGCACGCTCCGGTTCACATCAACGGTACTCAGCTTACGGCACTCGCTTACACTACACCGGTTCCAAGCGCCCAGGTCAAGACCTGCATCCTTCTGGCAGGCCTGCAGACCGAGGGCACGACTACCGTCCATGAATCAGTCAGGACGCGCGATCACTCTGAACTCGCCCTCCGCGCATTCGGAGCCAAGGTCGATCGTAGCGTCGATTCCGTGAGTATCAGCGGCCCGCAAACGCTCACCGCGATACGGGCTTCGGTTCCCGGCGACATTTCCTCCGCGGCGTTCTTCCTTTGCGCCGCTGCGATCTTTCCTGGCTCGCAATTGTTGATCGACTCGCTTGGGTTGAACCCAACGCGTGCCACACTGCTGGATGTGCTGACCTCGCTCGGTGCACAGATCAGCGTGCTCAATCTAGAGGACAAACATGCGGAGCTTGTTGGCACAGTACAGGTGACTTCGCCGACTGCAGGCCTTGGCAGCACTTCAGTGACCGGCGCGCTGGCGGCACAGCTCATCGACGAACTACCCGTACTAGCCGCCATCGCCCCCTATACCCGAGGAGGCATCCGAATCCGCGACGCGAAGGAACTGCGAGTGAAAGAGTCGGACAGGATTGCTCTAGTCGTCCAGAACCTTCGCGCGATGGGCGCAGAAGTCACTGAGTACGAAGACGGGATGGACGTCCCAGGCAACCAGCACCTCCACGGGGCCACCATCGACTCTGGCGGTGACCACCGAATCGCCATGGCGTTTTCGGTGGCAGCACTGCGCGCCTCAGGCGATACGCTGATTCAGGGTTCGGAGTCTGCAAACATCAGCTTTCCCGAATTCTTTACCCTCCTCGACTTCGTCGCCGAACGCTAAACGCGAAACAAAATATGAACTTCGATACTCACCGATTCCCGCTGACAACAGAAGCAAAAAAGCCCGACCCTATCAGGGGCCAGGCTTTTTTGCCAGTGACAAAAGCGCTTACTGCACCGGAGTCGTAAGGCTTGGCTCTTTTCCATCCTTGGCAGGCTGCACCCCAGGAATGACCGGAACCTGCTTGACTTCACCAGTCGCCGCATCGCTCAGATTGATGCCGTAGTGCTGCAATGTGCTCGCGAGAAGCTGATATAAGCTAGCCCGATCCTTTGCGTATCCTGCTCGTGCCGCCGTCAGGCTGTTCTCTGCCGTCGCCAGGTTCCGCGACTGCTGCAAAACCAGAGCGGTGGTTGAAGCCCCCAGATGCAGCTTCTTCTGCTCGGAATCAAGACTTTGCGCGTTAAAGCGTTGCGAAGCCTCAGCCGCAAGCACCGCTGCACGGTCATTGGTCAGCGCGTATTGCTGATTCACCACCTGCATCTTGATTTCTGTATACAACTGCTCCAACCTCAACTGGGCTTGACGATATTCAATCAGCGAACGGGCCCGATCAGCCTGAGCTGTGCGATTGCGCAAGGGAATGGTCAGGTTGAATCCAACGCCCTTGTCCGGCGAGGTGTTGTTGAAGGCATTGTCCAACGCGGTGCCGTAACCGGTTGCGGGTGGAAAAGGTGGGTTACAAAAAGTGGTGCAGTTCTTGTTGTGGGAGCCAGCAAGGCCCGATCCACCCAGGTACCCGTACACATCAAACACGGGAAGAAGTGCGTTGTTGGCACCACGGAGCGTGATGTCATCCTTCTTGATCGAGAGCAGCGCCTGCTCCAGCTCCGGACGTTGCTGGAATGCAATCTGCGCAAGCTCGTCGGCAGACTGCTTCTCCTCTGGCAACGGGTCCAGGCTCACACGGTCCGTCGGAATAATCGGAGCGGCAATCAACGCCGCATCGCCTAGGTTGCGGGCGATTGCCTGCTTGATAATCAGCTGCTGATAGTTCAAATTGCTTTGTGAACTGATGAGCGCCTGTTTGTCTGCCGCAACCGCTGAGTCAGCCGTCACGACGTCAAGCGGAGCCATGGTGCCGATTTCAAGCTGCTTGCGATCATCGGCTGAAACCTTGCTGCTCTGCTCAAGCGCGCGCTCCTTGGCCTGCAGATCTTCGTACGAACTCACCAGCGCCCAGTAGATGTTTTCAATCTGGTTTACTGTGTAGAGGATCTGCGCCCGGAAAGCGGAGTCAGTAATCCGGCGGTCGTATATGGCTTCCTGAACGAAGCGCTTATTGACCCAAAGGCCCCCGCCCTGGAGCAGGTGTTGGGTCACGGTGGCCTTGTAGCTTGAATTGATCTGCGGACTCAGGCTGGACACTGAATTGCTCGTCGCGCTGTAGCTGTTATTAAAGGCGATGACCGCATTCGTTCCCGTTGCAAATCCTTGATTGTAGGTAAAATCATAGGTGTTTGTCGTGCTGGAGCCACCGGTAAAGAAGCTCGAACTCGCCGTGTGCTGGCGGTCAAACTGCAACGTACCCGTGATGTAAGGGTCTAGATTGGTGGGCTGCGGTCCGGCGCCGTCAGTCGAAACTACCAGGCCGGAGCTACCAGTCGCTGCGCCGGAAGAGGTACCCCCAGGGCCGCCGCCCACAGTCAGTGTCTGTGAGGAACCGCCCAGGGTATTGGTGACGAGGCCTGAGTTCACACCACGAAGGCCGCCGCCTGCCTTGGCCCGCAACAGATCGGTATCAGCAATGTCGAGGTTGTAGCGCGCAATCGCCAAATCGTAGTTATTCTCCAAAGCCAGCGTTAAGGCATCGCTCAGGCTCAGATAAATCTTGCCGTTCTTGACCAGGTCTGTCAGGCGTACCGAGTTCATAAAGCTCGCTTTCGGTACATCCGGCCCAGTGAAAATCTTCAGCGGATTCTTGAAGAAGGCATGCGGCTTGCTGAAGTCCGCAGATGTGCTCCGCAAGAATAACGGCTCAGTCGCTGTTGGGACCGGTGCAGCCGGCAGCTCCGTCAACACCTTGTCCCCAGCCTGGGGAGCGGCTTGCCCCGCCTGCTGACCGAATCCTGACGGTATTGCCGTCGTCAGTCCTAAAAGAACAACCGCAAACGCGCGCAAACGCCCCGCCTGGTTCTTCACTCGCTCGCTCCGGTTGCTCATCAACTCAATATTACCCATCTCTTTGCCTATCTCCTGCGTATGCATACGATTCCAAGACAAATGCATGAATCCTCTCCACTTATTCGTTAAGGCATGTGGGGTGCCAATCATCAAGACGTTGCGCCCTACCCTTCGGACGCATTTTTATCGGCAATCACCGTGAAACTCATCAACAGTTCGCTAAAAATCCAGAAGCCGTGTTCCTGCTACAAATCCATTACGTCACCCGCAGCATTTTCGTTCCCGGAAGCCCTGAGTATATCCCAGCCCGAATCTCATCCATCCCAACCACGCACCTGCATCCCCAGCTCAGCTCTAAAGCTCGCGAATCAGTTAGGAATCTGGCTGTCTCTGCCCCGGTCTGCGCTCACAGCCGCGTATATATCTGAAATGGAGCCCAATAGTACGCCCGTTTGAACTTTCCCCGGGAACGAAGCAGCTCCAGCTTTGCCTGCCGCAGCGCCTTTGCCGGACCCAGACCGGTTTCGATGCCGGCATAGAGGGTATCCATCAGCCTGGGCGTCGATTCGTCACTCACTTCCCAGAGTGCCCCAATTGCGTTATGCGCTCCGGCCCGGAGAAAGGCCCACGAAAGTCCGACCAGGCCCTCGCCGCGGTAGGCGACGGTTCCGCTCCCGTTGCAGGCAGAGATCGTAACCAGCTGCGCATCAAGCCGATGCAGCATGATGTCCTTTGCGTAGAGCTTGAATCCGTCTTCCCCAGTTGCCCCGGTGCGCGAGAGCACAATCGCAGATTCCAGCGGCTCTCGCCGACTTGCAACGCCGTGCGTCACAAAGTGGATGTAGGCAAATCTCCCCGGCTCGCTCTTCAGATAAGCTGCCGGTGTTGCCTGCTCTCCGCGAAACGCGATCGCACTCGTCCCAAAATGCTTCTGCACCAGCGACATCTCTGTCGCTGCCTGCTCCAGCTGCGGATACTCCGGTCCTGCTGAAACCGCATCCCCCATCAGCAGTAACTTCCCTCCGACCAGGCCCCGCGCTTGTGTACGCCCAACCTCCGGCCGCGCCGCAGCCAGCATTGCCACGGAAGGCGCAGCCATCAGCGCCACATCTTCAATCCAATAATGTGTCGTCAAGCCCGGCCCGGAAACCAGCAGCGTCTCGAAATTCAACTGGCTCAACTCCCCGTCTGCCAGGATCATCACCGGCCGCCCCGGCTGAATCAACCTCGCCGCCGGGGCCACAAGCTTCGCGTACAGCTCATGGCCCGCGACATTTCCGGCGCTGCCAACCGCCTCAATCGGGTCAACATCCTCGCGCAACAGCGCCTTGCGGTAGCGCTCCACCAGCGGCGCTACCTCGTTCAATGCGGGTAACTCGAAAAGCTTGGTCTTCTCACCAGTGACCGCCCACAGATACGACCGCCGCTTGCCCATCCAGTAAAACAAAAGTGTCGCCTCAGCCTTGTGGGCTACCGCTTGAGGATTCACGATTGATTTGCCGCGAAAATTTGGCTTGCCGCCTCCCCCTGAGGCTCCCGCAAGAGTGCGCGCCCGGCTTCCGTCCGCGACCAGCAGCGCCTCCCCGACCCGCCCCTTACCAATCAGAAAATCAACATAATCGTCATAAATCCCCGCCGCATTCGCTAGAAACGGAAGCTTCGAATCCTCTTCCTTCAACTGTTCCCGCGCACCCTCAAACGTCCCCAGCGCGGCCCGGTACATCTTCTCCGCTTCGCCTGCATGTCCCACCGACTCATACAGGCGGGCCAGCTCATGCTCGGCCCCCAGCTTCATTGAGGTCTGGCTGGCCGGGTCGTTCTCCACCTCCCGAAACAGCCCCTCTGCCCGACCAACCTCCGTCCGCGCCGCCGCAATCTTCCCACGTGCCAGCATCACATCCAGGGCATCGAGTCGATTTCCATTGGCCGCGATTAACGGCTCCACTTGCACCAGATAGCCCTCCGCCTCCTTCAAGTTCCCGGCTTGGATAGAAACATGTGCGAGATCCTCGAGCGTACTTACAATGCCTTCTTTACTGTTGATTTGCCGCGAAAGCTCGAGAGCCTTTTCATATGAGCCCGCCGCCTGTTCAAAGTCATGCGAATCCTGATATACGAATCCTGCAGTTGACAGCCAAGTGATCGCACCGTCGATGTCACCCAGGGAAACGGCCCTCTCTTCAGCATCCGCAAAGAGACCAAGCGCCTTTTCTGAATCTCCGAGCTTGTAGTAGGCCCACCCTAGATTGCCATTAATGTTTACAAGTATGTCGCTGGCGTTGAGATCGGATGCAATCTTCTCAGCATCGCGTAAGTGATCTAGTGCCTCGTCAAATCGCTCTTGCTGCAAGCGATTTCCTCCCATGTTCATTAGGGCAACTGACTCATCCCACCCCTGCCCAAACTGGCGAGCAATTGCAAGGCTTAGTTGATACAAGCGATTTGCTTCTTCGTTCTCGCCTTGCTGGATAGCAAGAGAAGCACGCGCACGAAACATCTCAGCACACGAAGCGACAGGATCCTTGGAACAGAGTTGATCCGCTTGCAGCAACTCTTGTTGAGATTCTTCGAATCGATGCAGATGAGCATATGCTGAGCCGAGAATCGATAGCCTCTTGATCGCAGTTTCGGACGGGAGAGACACTGAGTCTATTTCTCGTACTATAGAAATGGCTTCCTGGTTCATTCCTCGCCAGGAAGCCGATTCTGCTTCTAATATTTTGAACTTATCCGACCATTCCGGACTCGAGCGAATGTACCTTCGTGAATAACTGGAGGCAAACCCTTCGCTCGTCGCCAATTCTCCCTGCTGAAATAAGATCAACGTCCGCGAGAACTGAATCTTGGGCGGCAAGCCCTTATGACAACTCAACCCGGCTAAGATGCAGAGCGCCAGGGCCGCCCAACCTAGGGCTTTGTATGCCCATTGGTAATCATCTTTGCCACCGACGCGCTCCCCGTGGCGATGCACCCCATCTGAATGTCCACCATTGTCAGTTCGAACGTCGTCTTGTGAGGTACCACGTCGCAGAAGTCCGACTCGATCAACTGCAGATGGGCCAGCGTTACCACGCCAAAGTCGGGTATCCGCACCACGTGCCCGAACGAACGGCCCGGATGCCCACCCTCTACGTGATTGACCAGCGAACATTCCACCTTCTCCGCATCCCCAAGACCCTTTTGCTGTCGATTGTAACGCGCAGACTCCTCAGCCGTGCTTGCCGGATCGGCTTGCAGCACAACATGCTGCTTTGAAAGCTTCGCCAGAAATGCTGGATTCTGCATATGTGAAACCTCGCCCTGCGGCTTCTCACCAAACAATTCCAGGTCAAGATCCAGCTTCACCAGATGCCCATTGATGCGCAGATTTTCAAATCGTGTGCCCAGAAAAGTCACCTTGGGAATATGCCCCACCAGCGGATGCTCCGTGCTGATCTGTCCCACGACCCGGTCAGCCGTAATCACGTCAAGCACATTGAGCCCCTCAACTACTGAAGTCACAAGCGTGCTCCATCCATGGCCCGGCTTGATCTCTCGATTGCCCGCCACCTGCGTCTTTGCCGACTTGAATGAAAGCACGTTCTCAAGCCGGTATGGCCCCGCCTGCTGTGCCAGATACCCGCCCGTCTCCGGTAATTTCGCAAACGCCTGCAACTGAATATCCTGCTTCACAGGCAACTGCAGAGCACCTGAAAGTACCGATGCTTCCGCGTGGAAATGATGTGTTCTCTCAACAACGTCAGCCATCACAACTCACTTTCCAATTCGTGTGGGGGAAATTTTGCGCCCGTGGACAATACCAGGACTCTGCGCTCTCTCGCCGAAAGCTCACTGCGATCAAACTGACATCGCCAGCCAACCGCATCTGGCCGCAAGCACCATTGCAACCAATCTAAATCCTGCGGCCCTAGTTCTTGAGCCGAATCTCAAACCCATACTTTTCAAGCGGCGTCCGTTCGCCCTGCGCGCCAACTCCTGAAACCGCAAGTGTATACGCCCCTTCGCGCAACCCTTCCGCCGGAATCTGCAACATCAACCGTCCTGCGCCCGCGGCATCATTGTCTCCATTCGGGGCTCCATCCCGGGCCGCAAGCACACTATGGCTCCACGCCGCTTTACCCGCCGGATCATACAAATCAAATGCGAAAGAAGAGTAACCTGTCTGCTCGGGAAAATCCACAGCCAAAGCTGCCCCAGCTTTTGGATCTACCGCAATCACCTTCGCGGCACCCCGTGCCTCTCCATTCAGACCGATAAGAGGCATCATCCGAGGTTCACGCGCTTCAGTCCTTAATTCCGGAACCACCACAAAATTCTGATATCCCACCATCACCAGCAGCGCCGCAAACACCGGTCCCATCACCATGGGAGTGGCAAACAGTGACCGCCACCAGGCCGTCCTGGCGACCTTCGCCGACTCCACCGGGGTTCTCACTTCCGCCGCCATCATCGCCGGCAACTGCACTCGTGCTTCATCGACAAACGCTGCTGCCGCACGCAAATCCATCGCACACTCTGAGCAATCAAAAAAATGCTCTTCAAATGCCTCGCGCTCATTAGGCAGCAGCTCGTCCAGCAGATACCGCTCGACCACCATCGCCTTTACTGCTTCACTATGATCCATCGTCTCAACCCCACGCAGTCATGCGCTTCCTCTGATAGTGGCGCGCCGCTCCAATTCGTTTCAAACTTCCTGCCCCTTCATGCCAAAAGGTCGCTGGTCCCCGTACCTCTTCAGGTACTCCCCCTTGAACTCCAGCTTCGCTCGCAGCAGCAGCGTGCGCAGATACACCCGGTTCACGCGAAGCTGTGCGCATAGTTCATCCCGGTCCTGATCCTCAAAAAAAACCCCGTACAAGAGCTTCCGGTCACGCTCCGGCATATGCCGCATAATCTCTCCGACCTTTTCTTTCATCTCTGCCGAAGCCACCGCCTGCAAGGCATCCGGTGCTTTTGAAGGCAATTCGGGCTGCCCCTCGTCGTCCAGTGAATCGCCGCGCGCCGCAAATCGATAATGCTCATGCAGCACATGGTTGCAAACCGTGTTGACGAACGCGCCAAACCGCTCTGGCTGGCGCACCGTTCCCGGCTGCCGCACCGCCTTGAGCACCCGCGCAAATGTCTCCTGGCACACGTCCTCAACTGCCTGGGGAGACCGCAGCTTTGACCGCAGCTTCATCTCAATCAGCGCGGTAAAGTAGCGCACGAAATGCTCTTGCGTTTCCCGATGCCCAGCACTCAGGCGGTCAATATAACCCGCATCAAATGAATGAAATTCCAACCCATGCTCCGACGCTCTGCGTGAACGCTCGTATAGTATCGCAGCATCTTTCGCCCCCGTATCAGGAAGGTTCTCTAACCCGCTCTCCAGCCCGTTCTCCGGCCCTGTCTCAAGCACCAGTTCCTGCGGTCGAAAGGCTGTCGGTACCCGACGCTCGCACACGGCCAGCCTCACCCGCCGGGATCCTCCAGCTACGCCAGCACCGCGCTGCACCGGCATTGCCAAACCCACACCCGCGCTCATCGCGTTTGCCTGAAAAGCCGCGTCCGAAGCATCGAGACAGCATCACGCGCATCGACCGCCTGAGTCGTCTGTTCCCGCGAAAACTGGTACAGTCGCCCCGTCACCGGCCCGCGAATATGCACCGGAGCATGCCCATAGTACAGCAGCTTTACCAGGCTCTCGCCGCCGCTTTCATCCTGTTCTCCGCTCATCTTCAATGCACGTCTCCTCTGTCCGCAGCACATCGTCAATCCCCTTCCAAGCTTTCAATTTCGGCCGTTATTACTCCAGCTTCCGGCACAATCGTCAACCGCTCCAGCAGACAGGCGCCACCGGACACTGCCAGCCAGACAACTAAAGAGCCAATCCAACTGCCGCCTTCCCTTATCCGGCTTACCCAAACCGCCAGTGGCAGGCTGACCCACATGCTCAGGCAGTAAAAGCAATCCATCAGACGCCCCAATATGCTCGACCCCAGCCAACCCCGGACCTTCAAAATCAGATCCCAAGGCCCGTCTTCTTCCGCCAGCAAATGGCTGACCCGCCAAACCGCCAGCGTTGCCAGGCAAAACCTCCAGATCGTCTCACCGTCGTTCATCATTCATTCCCATCAGCCTCAACCGAGGCTCCTGGATCCATCACGGAAAATTCCAGACGGGACTTGCCTTCGCCGCTTCTGGCGTGAGCAATTCCCGTCCGCTCTGGGGGAGAGAGTTTTTAACCAGCGAACACGTTATCCAGGCAGAACCCGACTGAGTCCTGGTGATAATTGTTCGTCTGACCACTGTTGACGTTTGTCCGGTCCCACACGCCCAGCGTCAGCGAGTAGCCACAGGCATCCATTCCAGTCGTATCCAGTGAGAACGAAGCAACCACCACGCCGGGGTCAGAAATTGCACCGCCCAACCAGGTCGAGCTTCCGCCAGCAGGCGTCGGCAACACCCCATGCGCAGGTCCGGGCGGCAGGATAGTAAACCCGAACGACCCAAAGTCGGTCGCCGTTGCCGTGAACACACCCGAAATCACCGCTCCTGGAGCGACCTTCCCGCATTCGCCAAACGTCGGCGTCAGCGTTGCCGTCGGGGTCTCGTTATTCACCAGCACAACCACTATGTCGCTTTGAATGTCGTGTGCCGGATTCCCATCCACGCTCAGGTCAACCCGCAGGTCAAAGGCGTTGCCGCTGTCAGCCCCCGTCGTGTACCACTCGCCCAGCAACTGGCCCTCGACAAAATGGTTCACCGAGCTCGCCTGGTACACGTAATACCCGTCTGCATCCGCATGCAGCGTCAGGTCCGTTTGCGTCCAGCTCACGCCATTGAAGTCATTAATGACCAGCGTCAGTCCGAGCGGCTCATTCGCCACAGGCGAAAACGTGCCACTGCCGTGCGGAGCCTTCATCACGCGATACTTCAGTCCCGGCGTAGGATTGGAAATCGCCCCCGCCAGCGTCACCCGCCCGCCAAATGGAGCATCTGCAAAGTGCGCGCCTGTCGTAATCGCGTTTGCACTCGTAATTCGGCCATCGCCACCAATCTTCGACACCTCAATGTCGCCGACTGCGCTCAGAACCGGCACCTGCTGCCCATTGCCGATCACCGGGCCCGGTGGCACCAGGATCAGACCTTCCGTCGCATTACCCCACACCACTGGGGCGAACGGGTCGGTTGTCGATGGGGGAGTATTCCAGCTCAGCACAGCCCTTACTATTGCTGTCTTCGGCCCGTCGTAACAGGGCTGCGCGTGCGAAAGCAGGTCCACCGGCAAAAACACGTTGTACTCAAGCCCGCCCGACGGCACCGCGCTGAAGTCATGCACCGTTACCGATGTAGTCCCGGCAAACTGAAAACCGGTGCCCCAATCCACCCAGAAAGCCACAAATTCCTGGCTACCAGGCGTGCACGGCGCACCCGAATAGCCGCCGCTCTGTTTCACCCGCAACACACCCACAAGCTGGCTTGAGTTCGGATCCAGGCCGACGCAGTCAATCTCTTCAAAGCTGGTATTGCCGCTGGTATTCAACCATTCTTCCACCAGCTTCGCGACATTGATATTGGCAATCCCGCCAAAGCTCGTCACGGCCTTTGCATGGGACTGGTGCAGGTGCGCTGCCTTCGCAGCTGCCGAAGACGAACCCGTCGTTGAAGCCAGCAGCGGTGCCAGATACCGGTGCTGCGGCACCTTCGTCTCCGCATAAAGATGATGCAGATCTACCGGGCTCAGGGCCTTGGCTTGCGCTGCCTTCACCGGCTGACCCAGGTCAATCGCCTTTAAGAACTGCTCTGGCAAATGAAGCTTTGCCTCGGCCAGCAACGTGCTCAGCAGAATAAACTCGAATCCCTCAATTTGAATCCTTGCATCCAGCACATCGCCCCAGATCGGGGTCCAGTTCGGCTGGCCTGCTGGCGGCGGCGCATTCCAACTCAGAATCGCCCGTACCAGCGGCAGGTTCTCCACAAAACAGAACTCCTCCGCAGGGTTGATCCCCAGCGTTACCGCGTACTCAAGAGGCTTCGGTCCGGCAACGTCAAAGACGTTCACTGCCTGCATGCCCTGGTCCTGCCAGCTCACCCCGCTGTCAAATGACAGGAAAAAGCGCACATACTCATCCGAACCACCTGTACACAGGTCGCCCGAATACCCGCCATCCTGCTTGATGTTGATCGTCGCCCGCAACTGCTTCAACTGTGGGTTATACCCAACACAGCCCAGGCTCTCGTAGTTCGTATCCCCGGTAATCTTCAGCACCGACTGAAATCCGCTTTCCTTCAGATTGCCGAAATAGTTGGGATTGGCGACCAGCAGCGCATGAAAATTGTGCCGCGCCAGTTCAGGTGACAACTTGGCAAAGGAGATGTGCTCCTTTGTCGACTCGGTGGCCTTTGCCACTTTGATTTGTTTGGGGGAGGGCATAGCAATTCCTTTCCGTACTTCCACTTCACTCGGAAATCGCGATCCTCACGACATCCAATGAAGTAGTGAGCCGCCACCCCACCTCGTTTCACCATTCCCGAAAAAAATCCCGCTCACGTCCTACCAGGTGCTTCCGTGACTTGCATCACACCCATCTCAGCGCACCGCACCATAGCATCAAGTTAAGAAATTACCTGCGTCACGTGATCTGACCACCTGTTGCCGAAGAGGACCTGTGCTGATGAATGGCTTTCCCGCTGTAGACCCAATTCCACTCCCCGCCCCGATCTGGCTCTTCAAGCTGCTACACATCGTTACTCTTTCGCTGCATTTTGTGGCTATGCAGATGCTCATCGGTGGCCTGCTCATCGCCGTTCTGCTCAATCTGCTCGGCCGCTCGCCAGAATCTCGGACAGCGGCCAACGCTATTGCCCGCCGCCTCACAGTCGTCATGACCTATGTGATCAACCTTGGCGTTCCCCCGTTGCTCTTTGCCCAGGTTCTCTACGGCCGCGCTATCTACACCAGTAGCGTTGTGATGGGTGCGTGGTGGATCGCCGTCGTTCCCGCGCTCATCCTCATCTACTGGCTGCTCTATCAGTTCTCTGCAGGTCTCGAAAAAGGTCGCAATGTCTGGTGGATGGGCCTGGGCGCATGGATTGGTGTCGGTGGCATCGCCCACATCTACACCAGCAACATGACCCTCATGCTCCGCCCAGAAGTCTGGCAACAGATGTACTCCGTCTCTCCGCTCGGAACGCACCTGCCCACTGGCGACCCAACAACCAGCCCCCGCTTCCTGTTTTTCCTTGCAGGAGGTTTCGTTGCGGCAGGCCTCTGGTTGATTTATCTCGCCGGTCGCCACACCTTTACCGCTACAGAAGGCAAATTCCTCTCTTCCCTCGGCGGGCGTATTGCCGCCATCGCCGCCATCCTGCAGATTGTAACCGCCAACCTTGTCTACAGAGCCCAGCCGAGCATCGTCCAGACCGGTCTCAGCAGTCATCTGCTCTACAAAATCGCAGGATTCGGCTGGATCGCACTCGCAGCCATCATCGTTCTCTTCACCGCCTTTGCCGCTTTCGCCAAGCCGACCAGCGCAATTGTCAGTTGGCTTGCACCGGTACTTGCGTTCCTTTCCGTCGCTTGCATGACCCTCTACCGCGACGGAATTCGCGACCTGACCCTGCTCAGCAAGGGCTATGACGTCTGGGCACGTACCGTCGTGACCAACTGGAGTGTCGTCAGCATTTTCCTGGTTCTCTTTGTCGTGGGACTTGGCGTCGTCGGCTGGCTCATCTCCGTCGTCGCCCGCGCTACCCCCATCGCCGAGGCACCCACCGCCGCAATTTCCGCCCAAGGGAGCGCCCTTTAACCATGAGTGACACCCCGTTTCAGCCCCATCTTTCGCAACACGAAATCCTCCCGCAAACAGAACAAGACAACGAAAGCACGCCCACACGCCGCGCATTTATGGGTGTCGCCGCGGCGGCTGGCCTATGCTACATCGGAGCCATGGCCTACCCCATCTACCGCTACCTCGCCTCACCCGCAGAGATGGCGGCCAACCAAACCGCGGTGAGCGAAGTCACGCTCAAAGATGCGCACAAGCTGCCTGCTGCTTCGGCTTTGATGTTCAAGTTCGGCAGTTCCCCGGCCATGCTCATTCATGGCGCAGACGGCTCCTGGGTCGCGTTCAGCGCCGTCTGCACCCACCTCGGCTGCACTGTCCAGTTTGAGCCCCAAATGAACCGCATTCACTGCGCATGTCACGGCGGAGTCTACGACCCACACACCGGCAAAAACGTCAGCGGCCCACCTCCTCAGCCACTGAAAGCCTTCAAAGTCAACGTCGCCGTTGACAGCGTCACCGTCTCACGAGCCTGATTCGCCGCCCTGCCGGAAAGGAAAATGTCCATGGTTGCATACCTCTACAATTGGCTCGACGAAAGACTCGGCCTCACTGAAATCATCGCCTTTGCCCAGCACAAGACCGTTCCCACCCATAAGCAGTCTTTCTGGTACTACTGGGGCGGCATCTCCCTCTTCCTCTTCCTCATCCAGGTATTCACCGGCATCCTGCTGCTGGTCTACTACCGCCCCGGCGCAGAAGCCTTCGAGAGCGTCCGTCAAATCACCTATGTGATGCACTTTGGCTGGCTCATCCGTTCGGCGCATTCATGGTCAGCGAACCTCTTCATCTTTGCCATCCTGGTTCACATGTTCTCTGTTTACTTCATGAAGGCCTACCGCAAGCCCCGGGAAATCGGCTGGTTCACCGGCATCGCCCTCCTGTTCCTCGGTGCCCTCTTCGGATTCAGCGGCTATCTCCTTCCCATGGACGAGCTCAGCTACTTCGCTACCAAGGTTGGTCTACAGATTCCCGCTTCACTCCCGTTCCTCGGACCCTTCACCGCTACCATCCTCCGTGGCGGCCCTGACGTCAGCGAGTTCACAGTGCAGCGTTTCTTTGCCCTCCACGTCGTCGTACTCCCCCTGCTTTTCCTGCCCCTGCTCGGTCTCCATCTGTATCTCGTGCAAAAGCACGGCAACGCCCTGCCACCCAGCGAACTAGCCAAACCTGCCTCCGCGCGCAAGAGCATCCCCTTCTTCCCAAACTTCTTCCAAAAAGACCTCGCCATGTGGCTCATTTCCTTGAATGTGCTCGCGCTGCTGGCCTCGGTCTATCCATGGGATCTGGGCAAGCAAGCCGACGCCCTCTCACCCGCACCCGCCGGCATCCATCCCGAGTGGTACTTCATGGCTCCATTTCACATGCTCAAGATTCTCGGCAACTGGCTTCCGGGAGCCACCGGCGAAGTTGTCGGCATCCTGCTCTTTACCGTTGGCCTCGCGCTCTGGGTGGTCATTCCCCTTTACGACGGCGAAAACAAAGCCAGTGCCCGCGGACGCATCGCACACTACTTCGGCCTCTTCGCCGTCACCGCTCTGCTCGTCACCACCGCCCTCGGCTACTGGGGCATTCGCTAACTCTGGAGAATTGCAATGAATTACCCATTTTGGGAAGTCCCGTTCCTCGGCAGTAGCTCAGTCATTGCCATCATCGCGATCTTTCACGTCATGATCTCGCAATTCGCTGTCGGAGGAGGCCTCTGGCTCCCCATGGCCGAGCGCAAAGCCCTGCTCGAGGGTCGAACCGACTGGATGGCCCAGCTCAAGGCTCATTCACGCTTCTTTCTGCTCATTACCGGTGTCTTCGGCACGGTGAGCGGCGTGGGCATCTGGTTTGCCATCGGCCTCACTCAGCCCGAGGCCACCAGCACACTCATCCATAACTTCGTCTTTGGCTGGGCCATGGAGTGGGTCTTCTTCCTCATTGAACTCACCACCATCGCCGTCTACTACTACACCTGGGATCGCATCCCCGCCAAGCTCCACCTAGCCGTCGGCTGGCTTTATGCAGGCTCGTCGGTCTGCACTCTGATCATCATCAATGGCATCCTCACCTTCATGCTCACTCCCGGTGACACCTGGCTTGCAGTAGCCGGCACTGGCGCAGAAGCAAGCAAATTCTGGAACGCCTTCTTCAATCCCACCTACTGGCCAAGCCTGCTCATGCGGACCCTGGTCTGCATTTCACTCGCCGGAGTCTGGGCCCTCGTAACCGGCAGCCGGATTGACAGCGACAAGCAGCCCGCCCTTAAAGCCAGCTACCTGCGCTGGACCACCCGTTGGCTCGTTCCCTCCTTCGTCCTGATGCCGCTCACTTTGCTCTGGTACCTGCTCACGGTGCCCGCCTCGCAGCGCGCCCTGCTCACCCTCGGCATCTCCACCATCGGCTCCGGAACCTTCTCCCAGGTCACCCGCCTTGCCCTGGTCATGATCATCACTTCGGCCACCATCATTGTCGTCACCTACTACCTGGCGTACAAAAATCCAAAGGACTTCACCCTTGCCCATGCCTCCGCCATCGTGATCCTCGCCCTCATGGCCACCGGCACCGGCGAACAAGCCCGCGAAATGCTCCGCAAACCCTTTGTCATTGGCCGACACATGTATTCAAATGGCCTCCGAGTCTCAGAGGTTGCGGGCCGCAACCAGAACGGCTACCTTGAGCACTCCCTGTGGCTTAACCAGGGCACCAGTGCCCACTGGGCGCAAGGCGAAGCCATGTACCGCGGCCAATGCGGCGCGTGCCACACCCTCACCGGCTACCGCGCCCTCAATAAGCTGCTCGCCAACCGCGACCGTCAGTCCGTCGGCAGTCTCTTGACCATGCTCCATGAATACAAGGCTGACCTCGCATACCGTAAATTCATGCCGCCGCTGACCGGCACCAACGAGGAGATCGAAGCACTCGGCGACTACCTCTACGCTCAAGCTAGCCCCAATGCCCCCAAACCCACCACCCCATCGCCGATGCTGAAGGCCGAGAGATAAGAGTAGACTGCCCCATCAGTGCCCCCGGTACTGGCGGGTTAGTCTTCAGATAGGCCTAATTGCCGTGCGTTTTACTGACTTACGTTTTACTTATTTTTGATAGGCTCCTGCATTAATGGCACTACCCGATGTCCGCGCATTCCCGGCAAAATCGAGCGTGCCGTAAACTGCCGCGCCCAGGCTCACACTACCCGCCCCACGTGCCAGAGAACTTGCCAGCAAATCAAAGCTATAAGGAACTTTCACGCTCACCATTCCAGGATTCACAAAGTGTGAATGTTTATCCTGTCCCGAAGCCGTCTGATACGAAGCGAAAGTCGTGTGCATCACGCCCTCATACCACCATTGAGGCGTAGCCGTCGTAAAGTAAGTGTTATAGTCAGCCACCACAGGCGCAGCCGTCGAATTGGTCAGCCCGTTCACCATCACACCTTGAGTCCCTGCAAATACGATGTTGTTCTCAAATACATTGCTCGTCGCGTGAAACTGTATCTGAAAGTCCCCTCCCTGGTTAGCCCGATTGTTATTCCAAAGCGTGTTATTGACAATCGTCACATGGTCACTCCCCCCGCGGTCGCTCGAATACCCCCCAATTGAAATCCCCGCCAGATTTCCGCCGTACACCACATTATTTCTAATCGTTACATAACTAGCATCATGCCCACGCGTCTCGCTCGCCGCCTCGATATTCAGGTCGCAATTGAACACGAGGTTCCGCTCGATCACAACATGCGCGCAACCATCACAGTAGATACCATCAGCCCCGTAGCCGTTGTACGCCGGGTTCTTCAAACTTGTGATGTTATAGACCGTGTTCAGCGCAATCAGCCCGTTGTGCACCTGATCCCGTCCACTCGGCCCAACCTGATAAAAACCCGTCGCATCGATCGCAATGTTGTCATTGTCATGGATCACATTCCCCGTGACGGAGAATCCATTGATATTCCCATCAAAAACCACGACCTCACTATTGCCCGTCTTCAAGCCATAAATCACATTGCCGCTCACATAGAGGTTGCTCAATGGCACAGTTGAAGTTCCATAAAATCCAATTCCATGTGCATTCCCCTGCGACCCAGCGGTCTCCGTAATGCCATGCACAATATTATTGAGAATACGCAGGTAGCTGCCAGACCCCGTCACATAGATCGCCGCAGGCTCGTTGGTAATATTTCGGCTCGAATAATTCTGGATCGTAAACCCCTCCAAAACCACGTAGCTGAAACTTCCCTGTAAATTAAACAGGCCTTGAATCGAATCACCGCAGCAAGGTACCCCGGTTCCATCGACGACTGCCAACTCCTTCGGGTAACTCTGAAACACAATCGATCCGGCTGTCGCCGAACCTGAATGCTTGAAGTTCACTGACTCGTGATACGTCCCGCCGCGCACATAAACCGTGTCACCCGCAATCGCCGTGTCTGCCGCATGCTGTATCGTTCGCCACGGCAGCGCAAGAGTTCCCGAATTCGTATCCTTACCCTTCGTGGAAACATACAAAGATAGCCCTGAAGTTACCGCAACTGGCACTTCCATTGCATCCGCTCCCGGCGCAATTACGCGCAGCGTCACAACCGTCCCTGCCGGTACTGAAGCAGGAGCCCGGTATTCCCCCTCTGCACTCACCAATCCCACCACAGCGTTGCCACCAGCAACCCCGTTCACCTGCCACACCAGTGCAGCATTCGAAGCCCCTGCATACGACGCCGTGAACTTGAAACTCGCCCCCGTATGCACTGAAGCGAATCCAGGAGTTACCAACAGCGGAATCTGTCCAGCCAACGTGACCACAAAGAGCAATGGCGCCAGCATTCCCACCGCCAGCGCCATCCGAGAGTATCGTATTGAGCTAATGCGCACTTATCACCTCCGTGCCAAAAATCTCTCCATAAACTTCGTATCAAAGTCCCCAGCGCGAAACTCAGCGTCCTTGAAAATGTCTTGGTGCAGCGGAATCGATGTCTCGATTCCCTCGACAACAAACATCCCGAGCGCCCGCTCCATACGCGCAATTGCCTCTTCGCGATCCTTGCCGTGAACGATGAGCTTGGCGATCAGCGAGTCATAATAGGGAGGCACAACACCCTCAGCGTACTGCGCCGTATCCACCCTGACTCCATTGCCGCCCGGGACGTTAAACGCCGTGATCTTGCCTGCGCTCGGGGTAAACTTATGGGGATGCTCCGCATTGATGCGGCACTCAATCGCATGCCCGCGAATCTGGATATCCTTCGGTAGTATCTCGTCCAACCGCTCCCCAGAAGCAATCCGTAACTGCGCCTTGACCAGATCCACACCCGTAATAGCTTCGGTGACCGGATGCTCCACCTGAATGCGCGTATTCATCTCGATGAAGTAGATTGACCCGTCTTCATCCATCAGGAACTCGATCGTTCCCGCGTTCTGATAACCAATCTCGGTCAGGCAGCGCTTCAGCGTCGCACTTAGATGTGCCCGAATTTCCGGAGTAACCTGCAGACTAGGCGCTTCCTCGATCAGCTTTTGGTGCCGTCGCTGGATTGAGCATTCCCGCTCAAAAAGCACCTCAACACTACCATGCTCATCCGCGAGGATCTGAAACTCGATATGGCGCGGCCGCTCGATGAATTTCTCCATGTACAGCTCGCCGTTGCCAAACGCATTCGTAGCCTCGCTCGAAGCCGCATGGTACAGATTCGGAAGCTCTTCGGCCGTCCGCACAATGCGCATACCACGACCGCCGCCGCCGGCCTTGGCCTTGAGGATGACCGGATACCCTACCTGATCCGCCCATCTGAGCGCATCCTCAACATCCGCAACCACACCGTCAGAACCAGGCAGAATTGGCACATTGGCCTTCTTCATCGCCTGTCGCGCCTTCTCCTTCTCGCCCATCAGGCGAGTCACTTCCGGCGGCGGTCCAATGAACTTGATATTCGATACCCGGCAAACCTCAGCGAAGTTTGCATTCTCGCTCAGCAGTCCATACCCGGGATGAATAGCGTCTACATTCGTAATCTCTGCCGCAGAAATAACTGCCGGAACGTTGAGATAGCTATCCCCCGGACGTGGCGGACCAATACAAACCGCCTCATCTGCAAAACGCACATGCAAACTGTTCCGGTCCGCTTCTGAGTACACGGCTACCGTCTGAATGCCCAGTTCACGGCACGCACTTATCACTCGCAGCGCGATCTCGCCGCGATTTGCTATCAATACTTTCCGTAGCATCGCCAATTATGCAACCCGAATCGCAAACAAAGGTTGGCCATATTCAACTGCCTGGCCGTTGGTTACAAGCCGCTTCACGATTTCGCCCGACATATCGGCCTCAATCTCGTTCATCAGCTTCATCGCTTCCACAATGCACACCACCTGCCCCTTGTCGATCCGGTCTCCCGTCGACACAAACGCAGAAGACCCTGGCGAAGGCGATTCATAAAACGTCCCCACAATCGGCGACTTCAGAATGTGCAGCACCTCTTCAGCCGCTGCCGACTCCGCCACAGGTCCGCCAATCGCGGCAGCAGCGGCTGGCAACGCAACGGTACCTGCCGCAGGCTGTAATGTTGCCCCGCCCCCGACGCTCAGCAGCCGGGCAAGAGCAACCATATCCATTCCACTTGAAGCTGCCGGGGCAGCCTGCACTACTGCCGAAGCAAACTTCAGCCGAACCTTCAGATCGCCCCGATCCAGGTCAAACTCGGCAATCTCATTCTCTCGCAAAAAAGCAATCAGCTCTTTTAACTCATCAATTCCGTCTGGCTTCATATCTTGATCGCTTCTCCCAAACCACTTCCACTGATGATACTTGCTTCAGGCTTCCCAAACTTCCTGCCTCAACTCTTGAAAACCACCAACCTATAACAAAATCAGCGCCTTGGGTGAATCCGTCAGCACATCCCCGCCCCCGCGCCTCACCACAACCATGTCCTCAATCCGAACCCCAAACTCACCGGCAAAATACACCCCGGGCTCAATCGTAACCACCATGCCCGGTGCCAGCTTCTCCTTCTGCCCCGCCCCGATCCGCGGTCCTTCGTGAATCTCATTCCCAACCCCATGCCCCGTAGAATGGCTAAATGCCTCAGCCATACCCGCCTGCCGCAGTACTGACCTCGCTGCCTCGTCCACAGCACCGGTTTCCACGCCAGCGGCCACCGCCGCCACACCGGCCAACTGCGCCTCCAGCACCGCTTCGTATACCTGTCGCTCTCGCGCCGTCGGCTTGCCCAGGCAGACAGTCCTCGTCATATCTGAGCAGTAACCCTTGAGAATAACACCGAAATCCAGCGTCACAAACCCCCGCTTCGGCAGCCGCACCCCGGTCGCCCGGCCGTGAGGCAGGGCTGACCGCACCCCCGCCGCCACAATCGTCTCAAACGACATGCCTTCAGCGCCTTTCAACCGCGCCCGGTACTCGAGTTCAGCGGCAACTGCCGTCTCCGTAAGGCCCGGCTCGATAAAGCCCAGCATGTGGTTGAAGAGGTCGCAGCCCAGTCGCGCCGCCTCCGCAATCACCGCAATCTCATCTTCATCCTTGATCCACCGCAGCGGCTCCACGGGCCCAGCCACGCCCACCAGCAGCTTCCGACGCAGCTTCACCGGCAACGCCAACTTCCACCGCTCCAGTTCCGCGACAGTGGTATGAGCCGAATCAAAGGCGATGCTCCCACTCTCACCCGCCTGCACAGCGAGCCACTGCACCGCCGCTACAGCCGCCGCTGCGGGCACAATCTCCACCTTCGCGCCAGAACCTGCCGCTGCCACTTCCTCTGCTGCCTGCCCCGTATACCGGCCGTCGGTGAAGAGCCGCAAGCCACGCCGGGTTACCGCAAGCGCCCCGCTCGAACCCGTAAATCCACACAAGTACCGCACATCCGGCAGATGCGTCACCAAAAGGCCAGTCAAGGCCTGACCATCCGCCAAACCAGCAGCCAGCGAACTCATCCGCCGCCGCAACCCCGCTACTCGCTTCGAACAATTCATCCGGTTAGGTATATCACGCTTGGGGTGGATTCCGAGAAGGAGCCACGATTCAAAGGAAGTAGAGGCATACCGGCAGTATCGAAGGGTCGGCCCAACTTCCAAACATGACCGCCAGCAAACCAATCGCGAGCGTCAAAGGATTAAGGGTGTGGTCATGTTAGTGCATGCTTGGTGTGGCCGATAAAAGCGCAGCGAATGTTCCAAATGCAATCAAACATGCGCAGCCCAGAGCAACGCGTCTAAACATAAAGGAGACCAGAAATACTGGAAGACTCATTGCAGGCAAGAACCAGAACACAGATTCTGCCATTGAGCTACCTCCACCTCCCCAAAGTCCAGCAAAAGCTCCCCATGCAGACACAAGGAGACTGAGCACTCCCGTAACGATCAACAAAGGAATGCGAAACGGTTTGTAAGGATCAACCATGACTATAACACTATAAGAAAAAGACCGGACCTGACTTATTGTCGGATCGCAGGTAACAACCAACTCATCTTCTACGGAACTCGTTAACTCTGAAGTACCGATCAGCGCCTCGATACCGGATATACGAGCAATTTCAACAGAGTTCGTCTAATATTCCCCACGAACCGGCTTCTTCTTCCCCCCCGCTTCGGATTCCGCAACAGCAGTCACCGCATCCGACTGGCGATCCATCCACTCATCGAGTCGCGACCGCTTGAACCGCCAACGATTCCCCAGCTTGAACGCAGGCACAAACGCTTCCGAAGCATATTTATAAAGCGTATCCGACGAAATCCCAAGGTAATCCGAAGCCTGTCGTATATCCATCACTTCGCGAATCTCGGGCACCAGTAAATTCGTCTTCGCAGCTACTCGCATCTGTCTATCTCCACAAACCATCGCAGCCACGCACCCGGCCGTCAAACCCTGTATATCCCGAAATCGCAAGGATTCGCAAGCCTTTTTACGCTTTTCTTCGGGATTCCTCCTCCCGCCCTCTCCTCTGTATTGCGCCCTAGTCCATCGCAATCAGTCCGTTATCCATCCAGTAGCGTTTGAAGCCCGCAACCACCCCACCCCTTGGGCCGTTACAGCAAATGGTGCAAACCTGATCCCTCCCGACGTTGCTGTTCGCAAGGAAACCGGGGAGTTGCCTACAGCTCCTCAAAGAATCATAACCCTTGATTCCAATGGGCTCACCCACTGTGCGTGTCCCGTTTTCGAGAAAAGTCGCTCTAACTAAGCCATCTCCGACCCATTGGCGGGCCGGCTCACCCATCAGCCGGAATAAGTCTCTTTTGGTGCCCGGAGGGGGACTTGAACCCCCACGACCTTGCGGTCTGCGGATTTTAAGTCCGCTGTGTCTGCCGATTTCACCATCCGGGCGACATATCACCAGCTGCTCTTCATAAAACGAGCAACCACTTCCTCCATGCTAACGGAGAGCACGCCCGGCAGGAAAATATAGCTGCCGACGAGGAGCCCACTTTTCCGAATCCTGCCTATTGCGATGCACGATAACGGATGCTATCCCCATCAAATCCATATTCCGCAGAGCACACCTCGCCACCGCAGATCATGGTTTCAAATCCGTGCAACTGTCGCCGCGTAATCAACCCCACCGTTCCGCATCCCGGGCAAGCCAGCACCGCGACAAATGGGTTGTTTCCGTGCCCCAGCGAGTTCGGGCCTTCAAGCAGAAAGACCGTACCCGGCTCCATCTTTTCGGGAATCCATGCTTCGAGGAACTGCAACTCAGCTGTCATCCTGCCCTCCATTGGGTAAGTTCGACAGGGTCGCGGCCGTTACGTAAGCCGCTTCCTTGGGTGGTCCGCAGCAAACCGTGAAGTGGAACGTGTGTCCTTGTGAAGCCGCTTCAAATCATCGCAAAACGTGTGAGTACAGTCAGTCTTTCCTGTGCAGCCCGTTTCGTCAATCACAATCCTGTGAAAAATCTAATCAGCAACCGCAGCGCAACGGGCTCCACGCCTCCTGTCGATTATTGGGCTAACGAAAGCACTTGAGTCGCCTGCGCCATCTTCCCGTGTGCCCCCACTGTCTGCACTCCATCACCTGCAGCCCGCTGGCTCCCCTGCGCGCTCTGCGCATACTGGTCAATGCCTCGGTAAATGTCCTGGTTGCGCACGATAGCCTGCACATACTCTCGAGTCTCGGTGAACGGAATCGACTCTACAAACTCGTCAATCCCTTGATACGGCCCAGCTGCCTGCCAATCGGTCACGCGACTATCGCCGGCGTTATAAGCCGCCAACGCGTACTCTGCCACCCCGCCAAACTTGTCCAGCGTCTGTTTGAGGTACCGCGTTCCCAGCCGAATATTCAGAATCGGGTCCAGAAGTTGCCGTGGCTCAATCGAACCCAGGCCCTCTTCCCGCGCCATCTGCCGCCCAACAGACGGCAGCATCTGCATAAGCCCATACGCATTCGCCCGCGAAATTGCCGATGGATTAAACTCCGATTCCTGCCGGATTAGCGAAGCCACCAGGTAAGGGTCCAGACCGTTCTTTTTGGATTCCGCAACAATCGTCTCCCAGTAGCTTTCCGGGAACAGAATCCGCCAGTACGCCAGCGGAATCGACTTGATCGGCGCCGAAGCCGCAAAAGGCAGTGCCCGCTTCAGCACTCGCATCGCCCTGTAAGTCTCCCCATACGACGCATAAATCTTTGCCTCAGCAATCCCGCTCCACGACCCCGAACCTGGAGCCGCCGCAATCTCCTGTGGCACATACTCGCTCAAACCGGCATTCACCAGCAGATGCGCTTTCACCAGGTGCGGGTCGCCCTCAGGGAAACTTGCATCCAGCTTGGGAATCGTCGCCGGCACATACTTGTCAAGCCCCAGCACAGATGCAGTTGAAGTCATAGGCGCAGCATCTCCCAAAGCTACCAACCGTTCTCGCGCCATCTGGGCATAGAAAAAGTGCCCGTAGGCTGCAATCAGCGTCCGGTAATGCGCCGCAGCCATCCCTGGCTGGTGATCCTGCTGCTCATACATCCGCGCCCGCCAGTAAAGCGCACTCACCGTCTCCTTGGCACCTGGATACTGCTTGATCTGTTCCTCGAAAATCTGTGCCGCCTGCGGATACAGACCCTGTCGGTATGACCACCAACCCGCCCGCCAGTGCGCCGCAGCAGCATTCGTGTTCTGCGGAAAGTTCCGTGCCAGCTCCGAGTAGTAAGTCACCGCTCTCGGATAGTCCTTGCGCAGCATGTACATGTTACCGCTTGAAAACAGCGCCTCTGAGAGCCATTGGCTATGCGGAAAGCTCGTCCTGAGGAGGTCAACATACGCTGATTGCCCCTCTAGATCGTCCCGGTTCCGCGCCAGTTCCATCAGCAGGTAGAGCCGCCGCGCCCCATTCTCGTCTGTCGTCGGAGCCAGCGCTTCGGCCTGCTCCCGCGTCAGCCGCTTCAGCTTCAAATCACAAGCAGCCGCCGCCACCGCGTACCCGTTACGCTGCGCCAGGTCTGACCCGCTCTGCCGCGCCAGCGCATGATATTGCTCTGAAGCCTCCTCATAGCGCCCGCCGTTGTAGTACGCGTCGCCCAGGCTTCGTACCTCGGCCGCTGTCATCGTCGATTCCAACCCAAGCGCCGTCAATCGCGACCGCGCCGTCGTCGCCTCAAAGGTCAGCGGCCACGTCAGCAGCACATGCTTGTATAACCTCCCTGCTTCCTCGTTGGATCCCTGTGCCTGGCTCACCTCGGCCAGGGCAAGCTGGTACCCCGAACGGCCCGCCGCCTCAGGAGTCGCAGCCAACACCCGCCGCGCACCGGCCACGTCGTTCATGCCCAGCAACACCTGCGCCTCCAGCTCCGGCACCTGCAAAACAAAAATGCTGTCAGGATTCCGCTCAGAAAAATCCTTCAGCAGCGCCTCTGCCGCCTGGTTGTTGCCGCCGTCATGCTGCGCTTTCGCCCCCAGAAACTCCGCATAGTCCGCCAGCGCATCCCCCGCCACCTGCGCCTGGCGCAGATTCGTCGCCGCCTCGCCAAAACGGTTATCCAACAGATACGCATGACCCAGCGCCAGATAGGCCGCAGCAGCAGCCTCCCCCTGGTGCTGCCGCGCATAGGCCGCCACGCCTGCATACGCCGCCGCAGTCCGCACCGCCGCCAACTGCTGCGCCATCGGCCGCAGCTCCGTCGAAGCCACAAAAGCCTGCCGCAGCTTCGCTGACCGTTGCGCCCGGTTCCCATGAGACTTCCGAGCCTTACCGACGGCTTGATGCGACCTGCTGCTACTCGCTTTCGCGTGGTGCTTCGCAACGCTCGCCAGCGCCGTGCCCACTGCAATTCCACCCAGCAGCAGCGCCGCCGCCGTCAACACCAGCGTCCGCTGCCAGATCATCCCCAACGCCGATTTTTTTCGAGACTGCTTCATACCATCACTCTAAGCCGATTCACTCTCTTCCGCGCACCTTGCCTCAGATCTGAACCATCGCCGTAAACCCGCAGTCCATGTCATCTCAGACTTTCCCGCCGCCACTTGGTCACCTCCATTCCTGTCCGGTACACTAAGGCTTGATGGCGGCTTGGCACCCTCCATCCTCAGGCAGCGGAAAGGCAGCGGATTTTTCGCAACTTACTTCAATGGCGACCATCCAAGTAACAGGAGAGAACGAACAGCATCCCGATGTTGCACTGGTTGCCAGTGCGCGGACCGGAGACGTTCAGGCCTTTGAAACGCTCGTCAATAAGTACGACCGGCAAATCTTCCGCATTGCGCAGCACATTACGCAAAATCGAGAAGACGCGCAGGACGTAGTCCAGGACGCGTTTCTCAAAGCCTACGAGAAGCTCGACCAGTTCCAGGGAAACAGCAAGTTCTACACCTGGCTGGTCCGCATCGCGGTTAACGAATCCCTCATGCGGCTGCGCAAGCGGCGTACCGGGAAGATGGTGTCGATTGATGAGGATATTGAGACTGATGAAGGCAGCGTCCCGCGCGATCTTGCCGACTGGAGTCCCAATCCGGAACAGAATTACGGCCAGGCAGAACTAGCCGAAATCCTGCGTAAAACGATCCAGGGATTGCCACTCGGGTTCAGGGTCGTTTTCCAGTTGCGAGACGTAGAAGGACTTTCAACGGAAGAAACAGCGGAATCACTCGGTTTAAGCGTACCCGCTGTCAAATCACGGCTCCTGCGTGCACGGCTTCAACTCCGCGAACGCCTCAGCCGATACTTCCGTATGAAGAAGGCTGGTGAGAAGTGACCTGCTCTGAGTTTTTGGCCCTGCTTGACGACTTGATTGACGACTCCGTGTCGGTGGAAACCCGTTCCCAGATCCGGGAACACCTCAGCGGCTGCGAACACTGCGAAGTCACCCTCAACACCACCCGCAAAACCATTGAAATCTACCGCTCCCACCAGGTCTACGAACTCCCCAACTCCGTCCGCGACCGACTCCGCGCCGCCATCATGGCCCGCTGCAAAAACGGCTGCTGATCCCTCAGCAGCCTTCCCTCTTCACCCTGAGCTCAGCGAAGGATCAGCTTTTTACACTCACACTTGCTTTCCCTACATCGCCTTCCGCCACCACACCGTCTTCTCAAATCCCAGAAAATGCGTCTTCTCTCCCCGCGAAAGGTAGAAGTCCTGCACCTGGTTGCTCTGAAATGACGAGCAATCCGGCCAACTCTCGTCCTTGTCCAGACGCGTCGCCTTCTGGTGACCATCCACCAGCACAATCTCTTTCGACGAACAAGCCACAACCTTCTGTGCCTTCAGACTGAAAGACGTTCCCATCGCACCATCTGCCGGAACGCGGTTCGCTAGATTCGTCAGCAACACAATAAACAGAAATGCGGCCGCAAGGATCAGTATCTTTTTCATAAGCGCGTCGCTACATCATCGCAGAGTTTCCAGCCGGAACACGACAACACGCCCGGCATACGACCCTCGATTGTCTCGCACTAGAATAATTGAAGCGCCCGGACCCTGCGCGCCAAAATAAAAGATGCCGGGATCGATTCCCGGCACCTTGGCACTCGCCTGTCTCAAAGCTTGTTGTCGGTCAATTATTGTTGTTGTTGTCCTCTCGCCGGTGCAGCGTCGGCTTATCATCCGGATTCGCATTCGGGTCCGTCTGCTGCGCCGTCTTGTCATCTGCCGTCTTGCCATCCTTTGAAGCACTCGCCTTCCGCAGCGAAGGCCGATTCTTGTCCTTCGAATCCGTCAACCGCCGCTTGTTTTCGATCCGCGCCAGCCGCGCCTTGATGTCGTCAAACTCCGACGTCGTCACCGTGTACTCATCCTTCGCCGGCAAGATGCGCGCAATCTCGTCCTGAGAATGGCCTATCCTGTCTGGCGTCTGCGGATGGTCAGCAAATGCCCGCGAAAGCGTCCCCGGCTTCCGCTTTTCAAGCGCCTGAATCTTTTCGAAGAAGCTGATAAACGCCTGCGGATCATACCCCGCACGGTACATGTACTGCACTCCCAGGTAGTCCGCCTGCGCCTCAAACTCCCTCGAAAAATGCAAAAACGTCAGCGGAATCCCGATTGATGCAGCTTCGTAAAGTCCGTATCCCGTCCACCCGCCGATGAAGATCAGCGGCACCATTCCAATCTGCGCGTAGTTAGACCGCGTCATCTGTCGCGCTGCATGATGCGCCGCCACGTGGGCAATCTCATGCGCCATCACGCCCGCCAGTTCCGCCTCTTCATCCGCATTCAAAATCAACCCTGAATTGACATAAAAAAAGCCGCCCGGCAGCGCCATCGCGTTGATCTCATCCGAATCGATAACCTTGATTGTGAACGGCACCTTGGCATCGGAATTCTTCACCAGGTTCTGCCCAATCCGGTTCACATACTCCGTAATGACCGGGTCGTTGATAAACTTGGTACTCTTCTCAATCTCCGCCGCATAGCTCCGGCCAAGCCGAATCTCGTAGTCCGTTGAATACCAGTTCCCTATCCCGCGTGCGCCAATGTCGCGGTTCCCTACTGCATCCACGTCATCAACACTGCCCTTCCTCACGTCAACTTTCTGGCTACCCGGCTCCACCAGCACAATCGGCGTTTGGGCAGCCGCTGCAGCCTTGGCCTCGGCCTGCGCCTTGCTTTCAGCTTTGCTATCCGCCTTCGCCTCAGCCTTTGTCTTGGTCTTCAGCTCCGGTTGATTCGCTTGAACTGCTTGATCCCTTTGATCCCTTTGATCCGTTTGATCCGCTGCCTTGCCAGACTCATTCCCCGCTTCAGCGCTTCCCTTGTCTGCCGAAGTCTTGTCTGCTGCGGTTGTACCCGACCCCGCCGTCGCCTGTCCCGTCTGCGCCAACACCGGCACTCCCAACGTCAACGGAGCGGCCAACATCAACGCCGTCATCCAGACACCCGCCCGCATTCCATTCAACACATCTCGCATAACCGAAACCTCCAGCGACAAACCGACCTGACGCGTTAGACGCCAGTATGCGCCCTTTCGTGAGTACCCGCCAACCCGATTTCCTCGTCCATCTCGATATATGTCCATCCAATACACAAACCAGATCGCAAATCACCATCGGCACACCCATCATTCCCCATTGGAACTACCGCCCGTCTACGATACAGTGGAGGGCACGATGCCTTTACAAATACGCTCGCGTCGGAACCAGAAAATCGCACGCCTTCTCCCTCTCGTCCCCCGCAAGGGGTCCCTGGCGGCCTTGTCCATTCTCGCCCTTGCAGCCATCTTTTGTAGCGCTCCCTCAATCGCCCAAAAGCCACCAGCCAGCCCGACTACCAACCCCGCTGCACCGCCCGCTGGCACGCGCCCCGACGACCATCAGCGCCCTCCCGGTGACTTCCTTTTTCCCCGCGCCAAAATACATCCCCCCACCGGCGAAATTCCAAAAGTGGGCCAGTCCGTCGTATTCGATGCCTCCGCGCTCGGCGCACCCATCGTTCTTGACCGCAACTGGCGCCTCGGCATCGCCCACTCCAACGATCCTGCCAAACCCGATTTCGACGACTCTGCCTGGCCTATTCGCGACGCCAAAGAAGCGCTCGCCGAGCTCGACGAAGCCCACACCGAACAAAATGCCGACCAACCTCGGCCGACAAACGACCCCAATGCCAACTCCGAAAAGCGCCGTCAGCCGCACAGTCGCCCCTTCGCCTGGTTCCGAATACGCATCCAGCTCCCCCCGCAACATGGACCACTGGCAATCTATGTCCGACTCCCTGTCACCCGCAATTCGCAGATCGCCATCAATAACCAGACCGTCGGCCTCGACCTTTTCGCCAACGGAAAATTGATCAACCCAGAGGGTCCCAACGGCAAGAACCCAGAAGCCTTCCAGCAGATCTCCCGTATCTACCCCATCGACATTCCTGCCGAACAGACCTCACTCGTCGTCGCGGTTCGCATCCCCTTCGTCCCTTTCGGTCTCGACGCCTACACCGGCTTCTTCGCCAACCGCACCTTCCTGCTCGGCAGCGGCGACGACCTGCGCGATCACCTCCACCTCTGGGAACATGCCGTCCTCTTTGAGCGCCTCCCCGCCCTCGTCGACGCCTGCATCAAATTCCTCCTCGGCTTTTTCCTCCTCGCCCTCTTCTACACCCAGAGAGATCGTCGCGAATACCTCTGGCTCGGTCTCCATCTCATCACCGTCGCCCCCCTCGCTTTTTTTGATATTGTCGGCACCACCGCCAATCTCGAAACAGTCAGCATGGGTGCCTTGGTCATCCAGTTTCTGCTCATCTCCGGCTATTTTTACTTCGAATTCCTCGTCTCGTTCCTGGCCCTGCGCCGCCGCTGGTACCTCCTCGCCCTGCGCTTTTCTGCTCCCCTGTTGCTTACTTTCGGACCCCTGTTGTACTCCATCCACCAAAGCGATGCCATCGCCATCGGATTCGTCGTTTCCGGACTCTTCGCGACCATCTGGGTGTTGGGGTGGATCGTGTTTACCGGCATCACCCTTACCGCAGCCACGATCAAGCGTAATTTTGAAGCAGCTTTGCTCCTCGTCCCCCTGCTCCTGAGCATCGTCGGCATGGTTGAGCTGGCTTCCGTTACCGCGACCACCAGTTGGATGGGAACCGGACCCGTACAGTCGCCCCTCACTTTCCAGGCCGGACCTGTTCCCATCCACTTCTCCGCAGTCGCCGATTTCGCCGGCATCTTCGTCATCATCCTCATCATCTTCGTCCGCTTTCAGCGTATCCACCGCGAGCGAGAACGCGCCTCCAATGAACTCGCCGCCGCCCGCAGCGTCCAGGAACTGATGATTCCTCGCGAATCACCCAAAACCCCCGGCTTCCACGTCGACACCATCTACACCCCCGCCAACGAAGTAGGCGGCGACTTCTTCCACATCAACGCCACCGGCGACGGAGGACTCCTCGTCGTAATCGGCGATGTCGCTGGCCACGGCCTCCAGGCCGCCATGAACGTCTCCATGCTTATGGGCGCACTCCGCCGCTCGCCGCAAACCGACCCCGGCAAGCTGCTCTCTGCCCTCAACGAAGTCCTCGTCGGCAGCTCCAGCCTCACCACCTGTCAGGCCGCTTACTTCTCTGCAAACGGCGAACTCACCGTCGCCTCCGCCGGGCACCCTCCACCCTACCTCAACAGCCAGGAAGTCGTTCTCCCCGGCGGCCTGCCCCTCGGCGTCATCGGCAACATCGAGTACGACGAGACCCGCCTCTATCTCCACCCGGGCGACCGCCTACTCATGATGTCGGACGGCGTCGCCGAGGCTCGCAAGCCCAACGGTGAACTCTTCGGCTTTGAACGCGTCCACAACCTCAGCGGCCAATCCGCCTTCTTCATCGCCGAAGCAGCAAAAGACTTCGGGCAGGAAGACGACATCACCGTCCTCACAGTCCGCCGTCTGCCCCCACCCCCGCCCGCACAAGATCACGAGGAAGATGTCAAGCTGGCTTAAGCTGGTCTGTTCAAGAACGTCAATCATGATCGAAGTCGGTGCATTCGAAGCAAAAAACAAACTCGGCTCCCTGCTCGACCGCGTCGAAAGAGGCGAAGAGGTCCGCATCACCCGCCACGGAAAGCCGTTCGCCCGCCTCGTCCCCGATATCCCCTCGCATGACATTGATCAAGCCTTGAAAGCACTGGACGAAATCAGTGCCATGGCCAGGAAAGCCAAAAGAGGACCTTTCGTCTGGGAAGAATGGAAGGCTTATCGAGATGAGGGCCGCAAATGAGTTTGGTCCTCGATAGCTCCGCTACCATAGCGCGAGTCTTTCCTGACCAATCCACCCCGGTTATCGAAGAGGTTTTTCGCCACACCGCAATACAGACCGCTAAGGTTCCTCAATTATGGAAACTTTAAGTCGCAAATTCCCTCTCCATGAGTGTGAAGAGAGGTCGTTTAGATCGAATCGAGAAAAGCGAAATCCTGGCGTGGCTTACCCAACTTCCAATTGATTGCGACTCAGAGACTGGTACACAAGCATGGGGCAGAACAATCGCCCTTGCAGACCGCCACAAACTTACCGTCTACGACGCCACCTACCTCGAACTAGCCCTCCGCCTCAAGCTCCCCCTCGCTACCCTCGACCAGGACCTGCGTCATGCCGCCAAAGCCGAAAGCCTCCCCCTCCTCGGCCTCTGAATCCTGGTTTGCCCTCCCTTGAATCTGATTCTTCTTCAAAAACGCCGCCCAGGGTGCCCCCACCTTCAACACAGTCTCCTCGTGCTTAAGGCGGGATACTTTGTATCGATAGCTTTTTAGCAGTCTTTTATAGCTTTTCCTGACCGGCGTACCCCAAATCTGGTCACGCCTCATGCCAGGCCGTCGTCACGAATGCAGCTTCTGCTCTAAATCCGGCACATACAGCGGCTGCGCGTCAGCTTCCAGTCGATGCGCAGCCGCCAGAGCCAATTCATACCCGGCTCGCGCACTGCTCTTGTCGCCTAAAGCCGTCTGGGCGTCTCCCAGGGTCGTCATTCTGTTCCATGAATTCGCGGCCATCCCGGTACGCCTCTGACTTGAACCACCGCTGTTTCAAGGTAGGCACCCAAAGCTTCTCCTGCAGCAGGGGCAGCGTCGCCACCAGCTTCACCAGCGGCGGATGCTCCGGATTAAGTCCGTAGTCGCCGCTATGCCACATCATGTAGCTGGCAAAAATTTGGCCGGCCTCATCGAAGGTAAGCGACTCACCATGAACAATGACCGCCACCAGGATCATCTGCAGGAGGATTAGCGCGCCCGCAAGAAACCACACGGGCATTTTCAATCGATGCATAAACCCCTCGCCTTCAAAAACTTACGAGTGTAATGCGAGAGGGGATAAAAACGCTATCCGCAAGGATTTGCGCCTCTTCGAAAGCAAAATCAACGAATTGCCTTTTTTCGGCAGATTCCTCCACGCATGGCCCTCCGACCTGCCAGCCCTCGATAGACTCCTGGCACGATTGTCGCACCCAGTTGAAAAACAGAAAACTCCATGCCAGGCACAACCCAAGTTTGCAACGCAAGCAGTCAGTCCACCGCAAAGCAAAGGCCCCATCCGAACAGACAGGGCCTTCCGACTTACAAAGTCACGCACGCTAGACTAGATGCTTCTTCAAAAACTCGACCGACCGCGTCCGCGCCAGCTCCGCAGCCTCCGCCACATAAGCCTTTGGGTCCGCATCACGATTGAAAGCATGCCCCGCCTCGTACGAATAAACCTCGGCCTCAGGATTCGCCGCCTTCAACGCTTTCCCCACCGCAGCAGGAATATGCTCATCCAGCGCGCCAAAATGCAGCATCACCGGAGCTGTCGGCTTCTCCGTCGCAAACTTCCCAATCATCCCGCCATAGTATCCAACTGCCGCCGCCACCTTCAGCCGCGTCGCCGCCAGCCACGCCATCGACCCGCCAAAGCAATACCCCACCACGCCGACTTTTTCGCCCGACTCCGTTGCGGCATATTCCACCGCAGCAGCCACATCGTGCAGCGAATCCCCAGGATTCAGCCGCCCCGCAAACCCCATCGCCGCCTTCCAGCCCTCGGCGTCATAGCCCAATTCCACACCCTTCTCAAAGCGATCAAACATCGCCGGAGCCACCACCAGAAACCCGTCCTTCGCATACCCATCCGCCACCGCTCGAATATGCGCATTCACCCCAAAAATCTCCTGCACCACCACCAGCCCGCCAATCGGTTCGCCCTCAGGCCGCGCCACATACGCGCCAATCTCAAATCCATCCGCCGTCTTCAACGTCACAAACTCACTCATCACCCATCCTCCTGATAAACTGGACACCTAACAGACCTTCCTCAGCCTAACCGATGAGGCACTGCCGTTTTCACGACATCAAAACGCCCCACCCACTCCGGATGAGGCGTTTTACGTTGGCCGACCAACGGGAGGCGTCTGCCTGCATGGCAGATGCCTTAGTCGTAATACTCCAGCCCCAGGTGCGTAATCAAATCCTCGCCCATGATGTGCCGCAGCGTGTTCTTCAGCTTCATCAACTGAATAAACAAGTCATGCTCCGGATACAGCCCCGGAGCAGTCTGCGGGCTCTTCCAATAAAAGCTCAGCCACTCCTGAATGCCGATATTCGCCAACTGCGGCGTCCGCTTGGCAAGGTCGAGAAACAGCACCAGGTCCAGCGCAATCGGCGCAGCCAGAATCGAATCCCGGCACAGGAAATCCACCTTGATCTGCATCGGATAACCCAGCCAGCCAAAAATATCAATGTTATCCCAGCCTTCCTTGTTGTCCCCGCGCGGTGGATAGTAGTTGATCCGCACCTTGTGATACAGGTCCTTATACAGGTCAGGGTAAAGCTCCGGCTGCAGGATAAAGTCAAGCACCCCCAGCTTCGACTCTTCCTTCGTCTTGAAACTCTCCGGGTCGTCCAGCACCTCGCCATCCCGGTTACCCAGAATGTTCGTCGAGTACCACCCCGCCACGCCCAGCATCCGCGCTTTGAAGGCCGGTGCCAGCACCGTCTTCAAAAACGTCTGTCCCGTTTTGAAATCCTTGCCGGTAATCGGCGCGCCGTATTTCTTCGAAAGCTCCACCATCACCGGCAAATCCACCGTCAGATTCGGCGCACCATTGGCAAACGGAACCCCCAGCTTCAGCGCCGCATACGCATAAATCTGCGAAGGCGCAATCGCGGGGTCATTTGCGACCATCCCTTTTTCAAAGGCCTCTATCGAAGCATGGACTGCCGTCGGCTCCAGGAAAATTTCCGTCGACCCCGCCCACAGCACTACCACCCGGTCCACCGTCGCCCGGAACGCCTCAATGTCGGCAATCACCTGCATCGCCAGGTCGCACTTGTGCTTGCCCACCTTCACGTGCGTCCCGTGCAGCCGCTTCACATAGTGGTTGTCAAACACCGCCGGCATCGGCTTGATAGCTTCCAGATAAGGCTTGATCTGCATCAATTGATCGTGGTCCAGCACCTTCGCATGGCTGGCAGCCTCGTACACGTTGTCCTCAAAAATATCCCAGCCCGTAAACACCACATCGTTCAGGTCAGCGAGCGGCACAAAGTCCCTGATCAGGGGCGAATTCCCATCCGTCCGCTTCCCCAGCCGAATCGTCCCCATTTGCGTCAGCGAACCGATCGGCTTCGCCACCCCGCGCCGAACCGCCTCCACGCCCGCAATCAGCGTCGTAGCGACGGCTCCCATGCCCACTATCATCACTCCAAGCTTGCCCTTCGCGGGCGCAATCGCAGCAGCCTTGCCGCCAACTTCCACTTCGTTTGACATCGCTAACCTAACCTTCCCAATGTTGTACTTACTGCTTAAAAATCCAATTCAAAATTGCCCGATCCCTGAACCCTGATACCTAAACCGCTTCCTCATTCCGATGCTTCCAATGCGACCACACAAACCAGACCAGAGCCGCCACCACTGCCACCTCCACTACGGTGTGGAATCGATGGAAAATCGTGTGAAATGGCGAGTGTGGATCGTCCCAGCTTTCCCCCAGCTTCGCCCCGGCATACGCCAGCGCATAGCAGAAAGGCCACGACCCGATAAACGTGTAAATGTGAAACCGCAACTGCGGCATCCGCGCAATCCCCGCAGGCAGCGCAATAAACGTGCGCACCACCGGCAGCAACCGCCCCACCAGCACCGTGATCGACCCGTGCTTCTCAAAAAAATGGGTCATCCGGTCCAGGTCCCTGGGGCTCATCAACACATATCGCCCGTAGCGCAGCACCAATGGCCGTCCGCCAATCGCGCCCACCCAATACGCCACCACTGAGCCAAGATTGCACCCCAGCGCACCGGCCGTAGCCACCAGCAACAGGTTGAACTGGCCCTTGAACACCAGGTATCCCGCAAACGGCATGATGATCTCAGAGGGCAGCGGTATGCAGGCGGATTCAATCGCCATCAACAACCCAACACCGGCATATCCAGTGCTCGAAATCACCCAAATGACAAACTTAACCAGGCTGGCAACAATATGTTCGGTCACAGCTAATTAGTATAAACGTCCAATTTGCGCGTCTCCCTCGTCCCTAGCCTTTGACCCCTGACCCCTGACCCCTAGCCTTTGACCCCTGACCCCTGGCCCTTAGTTTTTGACCCCTGACCCCTGTAAACTATCCACGAGGCTTAATCCATGTCTGAAACCCCAGCAGTCCCGCTCACTATCGAAGGCTCCAGCATGCTCCACCAGCTCTTCACCTTCAACTGGAAGGCCTGGCGCGCACTCTCCGCCGCCGAACAGCAGCGCATCGCCGTCGCGGCCCTCGCCAAAATCCAAGCCATCTCCGGCCCCGAAGCCAAACAGCAGTCCGTCCTCTATTCCCTGCTCGGCCACAAAGGCGACCTCATGTTCATCCACCTGCGCGACACCTTCAAAGACCTCAATCAGGTCGAACTCTTCCTCGCTCAGACCGAACTCCACGATTTCCTCACCCCAACCTACAGCTACCTCTCCGTCGTCGAGCTCGGCCTCTACGAATCCACCGCCAAAACCTACTCCGCCCTCGCTGCTCGCGACATCGTGCCCCACTCGCCCGAGTGGAACGCCGGCATTCAGGAAACCCTCGCCCGCCAGGCCACCGCCATGGCCAGCCGCATCTACCCGACAATTCCCGACGCACCCTACGCCTGCTTCTACCCCATGGACCGCAAGCGCGGCGAAGAAGTCAACTGGTACACCGAAACCATGGCCGACCGCCAGCGCATGATGCACCTTCACGGCATGATCGGCCGCCGCTACGCCGAAGATGTCCGCCAGATAATCTCAGGCTCAATCGGTTTAGACGACTGGGAGTGGGGCGTCGACCTCTTCGCCCAGGATCCCGTCACCTTCAAACGCCTCATCTACGAGATGCGCTTCGACGAAGTAAGCGCCCGCTACGCCCTCTTCGGCAGCTTCTACGTAGGCCTCCGCCTCCCCCTCGAAAATCTCCCCAACTGGCTCACTGGTTCACTTGGATAACAATGCCTTCCGATGCTGGGTTTCCCACCCTTGAAGTAGCCTGATCGCCGGGTGCCCCATCCTTGACACAGTCTCATCGTGTCACGGGTGGGAGCCGCAACAGTCCGCCTGTCGTTGCTCTTGTTTTTCCCGCTGACCTTCCTGCAGGGATTCTGCTCCCCACCAGCCCCAGCAACATGGAACAATAAGCCCATGCCCCCCAAAGCCGCAAAAAAGTCCGCCCCCAAAAAGCGCCCCGCAAAGCCGGCCATCACCAACGAAAACCGCAAGCCCGCCAAGCGCCAGACCGCCCCAGACCGCGTCGCCCAGATCCTCCGCACCCTTGACGAACACTACCCTGACCCCGAGTGCGCCCTCACCCACTCCTCCCCCTGGGAACTCCTCGTCGCCACCATCCTCAGCGCCCAGTGCACCGACGCCCGCGTCAACATGGTCACCCCCGCCCTCTTCGCCGCATTCCCAACGCCGAAAGCAATGGGCGAAGCCCCGCTAGAAGCGCTGGAAGCGCTCATCCGCACCACTGGCTTCTTCCACAACAAGGCCAAATCCATCCAGGGCGCCGGCCGCGTCATCACTGAAAAATTCTCCGGCCAAGTCCCCCAGACTCTTGACGAGCTCATCACCGTCCCCGGCGCAGCCCGTAAAACCGCCTCCGTCGTCTTGGGAGTATGTTTCGGCCTCGCAGAAGGCATCGTCGTTGACACCCACGTCTACCGCCTCGCCCGCCGCCTCGGCCTCGCCAAATCCGACTCCGCACCCAAAGTCGAGCAGGAGCTGATGCAAATCATCCCCCGCGACCACTGGATCAAGCTCTCTCATCAGCTCATCCACCACGGCCGCTCCCTCTGCGAAGCCCGCAAACCCAAGTGCCACCAATGCCCCCTCGAAGCCCTCTGCCACGCCCCGGACAAAACCTGGCACTCATAACCGAGTCCGCACGACAGGATCGAAATGACTCAAGAATCGCTCGCCCAACCCCTGACCGACCACGACCTCGCCTTCCTCCGCCAGGCCATCTCGCTCGCCGCCGCCGCCCGCAACCACGGCGCTCACCCTTTCGGCGCACTCGTAGTCAACGCCAGCGGCCAGATCCTCGTCACCGCCCGCAACAACGCCGTCCCACCCAAAGGCGACCCCACACAGCACGCCGAACGCCTCGCCTGCTCCCTCGTCGGACGTCAATTCACACCCGCGCAGCTCAGCACCGCCACCCTCTACACCAGCACCGAACCCTGCGCCATGTGCGCCGGAGCCATCTATTGGACCGGCATCGGCCGCGTCATCTACGCCCTCTCCGAATCAGCCCTCTACAGCCTCACCGGCAGTCATGAAGCGAACTCCACCCTCCGCCTACCCTGCCGCGAAGTCTTCGCCCGAGGCCAACGTCACACAAAAGTAAACGGCCCCTTCATCGAAGAAGAGGCCGCCGAAGTCCACAAAAACTTCTGGACAAAATAAAGTTGTCGTTCTGGTCGGGGCGCCTTTCCATCCTATGACGGATGCCTTGTCATCCTGAGCAAAGCAAAGGATCCGCTTCCCACTCGTCTCTACTCCCTATCCCCTTCGTCCCTAGTCCCTAGTCCCTCAACCACCGCCGCAATCAACGCCGGAATATCCGAAACCGCAGCCTCGCCAGCCGGCGCCCAGCCAAACTCTCGCATGGTCGCCGAAGTCACCGGCCCAATCGAAAACCCCGGCACTGCCCCAGCAGCTCCCGTAAGCGGAAAATCAACCCCGGACTCCCGCGCCACCTCAGCCAGATTCCGCACACTCGACGACGAAGTGAATGTAGCCGCATCGACGCCTTCGCCCAGCGCCGCAACCAGCAGCTCCTGCGCTCCCTCCGGCAACCCCGTCTGGTACGCATCCACTACCGTCATCAGCGCTCCAAAGCGCTTCAGCTCTTCAGGAATCACGTCCCGCGCTACCTTGGCCCGCGCCAGCAATACCCGCTTGCCGCCGAGCGCTTCACCCACCGCAGCCTCGCGCAGAGAAGCCACCAGGCCCTCGGAGTTGTACGCATCCGGCACCACCGTCACGCGAAAACCAGCCTTCCGCGCCGCCTCAGCCGTCGCCGAACCCACCGCAGCCACCTTCACATGCTCGGCGTCCATAAACTCCACGCCCAGCACCTTGCAGCGCGCAGCCATCGCCTTCACCGTGTTGGCGCTGGTGAGAATCAGCCACTGGAAGTTGTCGATCTTGCGCAGTGCCGCATCCAGCGGCTCATACGAATCCGGCGGCAATATCTCCAGCACTGGCACTTCCACTGGTATCGCGCCCAGATCGCTCAATCCATCGCTCAGCTTGCCCGCCTGTTGCAATGCCCGCGTCACCAAAACCCGCTTGCCCTGAAGCGGCCCCGAGCCAACTCCACCAGAAGCTTCCGACGACAATCCCTGCCCCATCACAACTTCACTCAACCGATCCCGATTCCTGCAAACAGTTCCCCGGCTCCCTGGTGCAGCAGATCCGCTGCCAGTGCCTGCCCCAAGGTTACCGCATCGTTGCCAATCGCGGCACTCCGCACCACACGGTTTCCTTCAGGATCTGCAACAACCCCCAATATCGAGAAATTCTGCCCGCCCGCAAGCGCCCTGCAGTGCATGCCAATCGGCACCTGACATCCGCCACCAAGCGCCGCCAAGGCCTCGCGCTCCGCGGTCACCGCAAATCGAGTCCCGCAATCCTCCAGGAAAGAAACCGCCTCTGCCATCTCTTCGTCCCCTTTGCGAATCTCAATCCCCAGCGCGCCTTGCCCTGCGGCCGGGCAAACAACCTCAGCATCGAGGCGCTCCCGCACCCACTCCGTCATGCCAAGCCGGTCCAAACCAGCCGCCGCCAACACAATCGCCTCCACCTGGCCCTCGCCCAGCTTGCGCAGACGCGTGTCCACATTCCCCCGAAACTCGACAAACTCCAGATCCGGCCGCAAATGCCGCAACTGCGACCTGCGACGCAGGCTGCTCGTACCCACCCGCGCGCCCGGCGGCAGCTCATTCAGACCGACAAAATTCTTCGAAACCAGCACATCCCGCGCATCTGCGCGCAGCGGCACCGCGCCCAGCACAAATCCCGCGGGCAGTTCAGTCGGCAAATCCTTCAGGCTGTGCACCGCCAGATCGATCCGGCCATCCGCAAGTGCCTGCTCAATCTCCAGCGTGAACATGCCCTTCGTCCCCACCTGCGCAAACGTCACTTCCTGCAGCCGGTCTCCGGTCGTCTTGATCACTTCAATCTCGACTCCATGCCCCTGGCCTCGCAGCAGCAGCGCTATATGATGCGCCTGCCACATTGCCAGTTGCGAACCCCGAGATCCAATACGAATGGGCCCATTACTCATCACAATCGTCCCTTCTCAACTCCGCCCGTCAGCACAACCGCTTCTTCATTGGAAACTTCCCTCGCAGCTCCAGCCCACTCCGGCGGCGTCACCACAGTCTCTGGTCCCAGGTCATAGCTCTCGCGAATCGACTCAATCCGTGCAAAATCCCCATCGCGTGCCGCCTGCTTCAGCGCCTGCATTGGCGGATGTAAAAACTTGTTCACCAGCGACCGCGTCATCGCCTCCACCGCCGCCGCCTGCTCCGCTGTCATCGAACCAAGGCGAGCCTGCACCCGGCGCAGCTCCGTCAATCGCAGTTCCTCAGCCCGCTGTTGCAGCCCCACAATCACCGGTGCCACGTTTACCGCCCTCAGCTTCTGGTCGTAACGCTCCACCTCGGCCGCAATCATCGCCTCCGCATCTGCCGCCTCACGGTGCCGCTCCGCCAGGTGAGAAGCAGCCACAGACTGCAAATCATCAATGTCGTAAAGGAATATCCCTTCCAACCGGTTCATCTCCGGGTCCACGTCCCGCGGTACGGCAATATCAATGAAGAACATCGGCTTGTTCTTCCGCCGCTGCAGAAACGCCTGCCCGTCTTCTTTTCGAAATATCGGCTCCGGCGATCCCGTTGAAGTAATCACAATGTCCGCCTGGCTCGCCGCCATCCGCATCTGGTCCCACGGAATCACCTTCGGCGCAGCAGACCCCGAAAACCGCTCCGCCATCCGAACCGCCCGCTCCTCGGTCCGGTTGGTCACAAAAATCGTTCCCGCCCCATGACGGATCAAATGCCGCGCCGCCAACTCGCTCATCTTCCCCGCACCCACCAGGAAAATCTTCTTCCCCGAAAGCGATCCGAAAATCTTCTGCGCCAGATCCACCGCCACTGAAGCGATTGAAACCGTCGTCGAACCAATCTCCGTCTCCGACCGTACCTTTTTCGCCGCAGCAAACGCAGATTGCAGCAGCGGCTCCAGTTGCCCCAGCACCGTGCCCGCATCCCGCGCTACCGTATAAGCGTCCTTCACCTGCCCCAGAATCTGCGGCTCTCCAACCACCATCGAGTCCAGGCTCGCCGCCACCCTGAACAAGTGCCGGATCGCTTCCCGATCCCTGTATTCGTACAAGTGCGGCTTCAGCAGCGCTGGCTCGATCGACAGATGTTTATGCAAAAATCCCGCAATATCAACCTGTCCCGAATCCACCGCCGTCAATATCTCCACCCGGTTGCACGTGGACAGAATCATCGCCTCGTTCACCCCTGAAACACACGTCAGCGACCGCGCCGCCCCCGCCAGCAACTCGCGCGGAATCGCCACCCGCTCCCGCAGTTCAATCGGTGCCGTCTTGTGATTGATGCCAAGCAGTATCAAGCTCATGGCGCGGGAAACCTGTGTACCTGGCTAAGCCGGTTGGCCGCAATCACAATCAGCATCACCACAAACACGCCACTCGAAAGATAAGCGGCCCTCCGCCCCCGCAACCCGGCACTCCGCCGGATATACAAGAGCACCACATACAAAATCCACATCGCAAACGACAGCAACACCTTCGCATCAAAAAAATACGCCGGCCCCACACTTTCCTGCGCCAGCAGCGATCCCACCAGCAACCCCAGCGTCATGCACGGAAACCCAAACAGCAGCGTCGCATGCGCAATGCGCTCCAAAGTATCCAGAGGCGGCAGCCTGTCAAGAAAACCAGCTTGCCCCCCGCCACTGCCGGCAGTCGCCGCCACCAAAAACCGACTCTTCAACCGCCGCTCCTGCACCAGGTACAGAAAACTCGCCACCATGCTGAACGCTAGCGAAGCATATGCCGCCAGCAAAAACGCAATATGGACCACCAGCCAGCCCACCCTCACCCCAGCCGAAGGAAACGTGTACCGCCCCGCACCTAGCGCTGGCACAAAAACCAGCAAAAACGACGCAGGCAACGCAAACACCCCAAACGAAACCGTCCCGTACAACCCGCCAATCGCCAGGAACAACCCCGCAATCACCAGCCCCAGCAACGACTCCACTTCGCCATAGCCCACCGGAACCCAGTGATGTGCCAAGCCCAGCATCTCCGTCACAGAAACCAGATGAAACAGAAATCCCAGCCCCGCCAGCGGCAAACATGCCCGCCGGCCTCGCGGAAATGCGTACAACACCGCGGGCAGCGAAGTCAGACTCGCCACCGCGTACAACACTGCCGCAACTCGTAGCCACACTAGATACATGGTTTGTCCTAAACTAACCGCTAACCCCAAAGTATACTGTGACGCTCGTCACCACGACTCCGCTCCATACCCGGTTCTCCGACCGTGGCACCCCCTCAACAAGCCCCAATTCAAGCCAATACGATAAGCTGAAAAGCAACCGTGCCCGTCCCTTCTCCCACTGCCGATTCGCTCCTGCCAGACCCGGCCGCCGCGCCGCCGGTCTCCAAATCGATTCCCGGCCCAGACGATTCTTTGACGCCATTCATGCGCCAATGGACCTCGGCCAAAAGCGAAAACCCCGGCACCCTCCTCTTCTTCCGCATGGGCGACTTCTACGAGCTCTTCTACGACGACGCCATCACCGCCGCCCGAGAACTCCAGATCACCCTCACCGCCCGCGACCGCGAGCGCGCCATCCCCATGTGCGGCGTCCCCTACCACGCCGCCGAGGGCTACCTCCAGCGCCTCCTCCGCAAAGGCTTCCGCATTGCCATCTGCGAACAGATGGAAGACCCCAAACTCACCAAAAAGATCGTCCGCCGCGAAGTCACTCGCGTCCTTACCCCCGGCACCGCACTCGACTCCAACCTCGATCAATCGCAAAACAACTTTCTCGCCGCCCTTCATGAGGAACGCGAAACTGCGGCCATCGCTCTCCTCGACTTATCGACAGGAGAATTCCGCGCCGCCGAGTTCTCTGGCCCCACCGCCCTCAACCAGGCTCTCGATGAACTCCTCAAAGCCCAGCCCAGCGAACTTCTCCTCTCCTCCGCCGCCCCAACTGATTTCGCCTCCGAAATCGAACGCGCCTTTAGTCAGGCCGCCGACCGCCTCACCACCCGCACCCGTATCGATGAATGGGTCTTCGCCCGCGACTACGCCGTCCCCCTCCTCCAGCGCAAACTCGGCGTCCATTCGCTCGAAGGCTTTGGTCTCCAGGGACACCCAGCAGCCGCCATCGCCGCTGGCGTCATCCTCCACTACGTCCAATCCACGCAAAAACTTGATGCCCTCCACCTGGATTCCCTCCGCTTCGTCGAACACGCCACCAGCCTTCACCTCGACCCCGTCACCATCCGCAACCTGGAACTCGTCGAGCCATTGGGCGGAATGGGAACCGGCGGCCAGGAATCCCGCGCCACCCTCTTCCACGCTCTCGACTACAGCCAGACCCCCATGGGCAAGCGCCTTCTCCGCGCCACCATCCTTCGACCTCTATATGACGCAACCGCCATCCACGCCCGCTACGATGCCGTCGCCGAGGCTCACCACGACCTGCTCCGCCGCGAAGACCTCCGCAAAGCCTTCTCCGGCATCCACGACCTCGAACGCCTCCTCTCCAGGCTCTCCCTCGACTCCGCCAGCCCCCGCGACGTAGCCGCCCTCGCCGCCAGCCTCGACAAACTCCCCGGGCTATACCGAGCCCTTGCAGCCCTGACCGCCCCGCTCTGGCGCGAATTGACCCAGCGCCTCGACCCCCTCACCGACATCGCCACCATCATCGCTTGCACCCTCGCCACCGAACCGCCCGTCACCCTCGCCGACGGTGGCGTCATCGCCCCCGGCATCTCCCCCGAGCTCGACGAACTGCGCCAGATCAGCTCCACCGGCCGCCAATCCATCGCCGCCATCGAAGAGCGTGAGCGCCAGCGCACCGGCATCGGCTCCCTCAAAGTCCGCTACAACTCCGTCTTCGGCTACTACATCGAAATCAGCAAATCCAACCTCGCCAACGCCCCCGCCGACTACGAACGCAAGCAAACCCTCGTCAACGCCGAACGCTTCACCACCCCCGAACTCAAGCAATATGAGATCAAAGTCCTCACCGCCCACGACCGCGCCATCGAAATCGAAAAACAGCTATTCAGCCAACTCCGCCACAGCGTTTTAGAGGCTGCCAGCCGCATCCGCCGCACCTCAACCGCCGTCGCAGAGGCTGACCTCCTTGCCGGATTCGCGCACCTCGCCTCCATTCGCAGCTATGTCCGCCCTGAACTTGTCAATGAATCGGTCCTCGAAGCCGTCGCCGCCCGCCATCCCGTCATCGAAAACTGGATGGGAGAGTCAGGCACCACCCGCTTCATCCCCAACAGCCTCTATCTCCACGGAAACGACACCACTCTGCCCGAAACCACCAGCCCCGATCCCAGCCTCCTCCTCATCACCGGCCCCAACATGGGCGGCAAAAGCACCTACCTCCGCCAGGCCGCCATGCTCGTCCTCATGGCCCAGATGGGCTGCTTCGTCCCCGCCGCCAAAATGCGCTACGGCCTCGTCGACCGCATCTACACCCGCATCGGAGCCAGCGACAACGTCGCCCGCGGCCGCTCCACTTTCATGGTTGAGATGACCGAGACCGCCACCATCCTCAATACCGCCACCAGCCGATCCCTCGTCCTGCTCGACGAAATGGGCCGAGGCACCGCCACCTTCGACGGCCTCTCCCTCGCCTGGGCCGCCGTCGAATTCCTTCATGCTGAAATCGGTGCCCGCACTCTCTTCGCCACCCACTACCACGAACTCACCCTCCTCGCCGAAAAACTCCCCCGCGTCCTCAACCTCCGCGTCGCCGTCAAAGAGACCAACTCCGGCATCATCTTCCTCCACTCGATCGAGCCTGGCGCTGCCTCAAAAAGCTACGGCATTGAAGTCGCCAGGCTCGCAGGACTACCAAAGGCAGTTCTAGACCGCGCCCGCCACGTCCTCCGCCAGCACGAGAAACAGGAGCGACGCAGCGTCCAGGCCGAAGCCCAACTCGACACGGCAGAGCCCATTCAGATGACGATCTTCACCCCCCTCTCCCAACGCATCGTAGACCGCATCGCCGAAACCGACATTAACTCCCTCACTCCGCTCCAGGCCCTCAACCTCCTCGAAGAACTCAAGCAGGAGCTCAACATATCATGACCCCAACTTCAAAACTCGCTTTCTTGGTTGTCATTCCCTCAGCAGGGAATCTCTTTCTGCCCTCGCCTACCAATTCGGGTGCCCCAGGTCCCGCCTCCGGGACCTGGGCGATGAAAGCAGGACCCCGGCCATGACCACACTCCGTCAAGCCGCCGGATCACTCCTGGTCGTCGGCCTCTCCGGCCCCGAACTCACCCCCCTCGAACGCGCGTGGCTCAAACTCGTCCAACCCTCCGGCATCATTCTCTTCCGCCGCAACATCGCGGACGCCACCCAAACCCGCGCCCTCCTCGCCGATGCCACCCAGCTTTGCGCTCCACACCACCTCCGTTGCGTCGACATCGAGGGCGGTACTGTGGACCGGCTTCGCGACGCCCTCGCCCCCATGCCCTCCGCCCAGGCTGTTGCGCAAACCGGCAACCCCAGGCTCATGCGCCAGCACGGCGACCTCATCGCCCGCGAAACTCTCGCCTTCGGCTTCAACACCACCCTGGCACCTGTCCTCGATCTCGGGCTTCCGGCCTCCGCCAGCGTCATGGGTACCCGCACCGCCTCGCCCAACCCGGAACAAGTCACCACCTACGTCCGCAACTTCCTCGCCTCACTCGCCGCTCACAATGTAGTCGGTTGCGGCAAGCACTTCCCCGGCCTCGGCGGCGGCACTCTCGACTCCCACCTCGAGACCCCAGCCATCCCCCGCACCTGGAAACAACTCTCCACCGAAGACCTCGCCCCCTACCGCGCCCTCGTCCGCGAGCTCCCCATGGTCATGGTCAACCACGCCACCTACCCCCTCACCCGCAGCAAAAACCTCCCCGCCACCGCCTCCGCTTTCTGGATCACCACCGTCCTCCAGAAACGCCTCGGCTACAAGGGGTTGATTTTTTCCGACGACATGGAGATGGGCGGCATCCTCAGATTCGCTCCCATCGAAGAAGCGGCAATCCTCGCCGTCCGTGCTGGCATCCATATCGTCGAAATCTGCCACAGCCCGGAAATCATCCTCCGTGCCTTCGAATCGCTTCTCCATCAAGCCGAACGGTCAGCCAGCTTCCGCAAACTGCTCCTTGATCGAGCTGCGACCGGACGCCGCCTCCGAAAGCTCCGCTTCGCCAGCCCCCCCTCACGCGCGCTTTCGATCACACAATTCGCCGCCCTCCAGGAACGGGTCCTCCGCTTTCGAGCGACCTTCGAAAAGAAAATGCCGTGAGCATAAACCTGATTGCAATCCGAACAGCAAAGACTGCACTTTGTTCTCCAGACATTGCGCTCCATTCATCGTCGATTGCGCTTTGCGACTGCATCCAAAGCACTTCGCCCAACCTCAAAATCGATAAAAATTCCCTCGCACGGAGGAATCCTTCTTGGAATCCCAGGTGGAATCAATGATCGTGGCCGGCATCATGAGTGGCACATCCGCCGACGGAATCGACGTCGCCTTCACCCGCATTTCAGCCACAGGCTCGGACTACCCAAAGCTGCAACTCCTTGCGCATGAGTCATTTCCCTTTGCACCAACCCTCCGCAAAGCCGTCCTCGCCGCCATGAACGCCCAAAATACCTCCACCGCTGAACTCGCCCGCCTCAACTGGCGTCTCGGCCTCGCCTACGCAGACGCCGTCCGTGAAACCCTCGCACTTCACCCCGAAAAGGTCGATCTAATCGGCTGCCATGGCCAGACCATCTACCACCAGGCATCTCCGCAAACCTATGCAGGCAAACGCTTTAGCTGCACATGGCAACTCGGCGAACCCGCCCTCCTGGCCGGCGCATTGGGCATTCCAGTCGTCTCCAACTTCCGTCCAGCCGACATCGTCGCGGGCGGCCAGGGCGCCCCGCTCGTCCCACTGCTCGACTTCGTCCTCTTCCGGCACCCCAAACGTGGCCGCGTCCTGCAAAACATCGGTGGCATCGCCAACCTCACCGCCATCCCCCCACAAGCCCAACCAAATGAGATACTTGCCTTCGACAACGGCCCCGGCAACATGGTGATCGACGCCCTGATGATGACGCTTTTCAAAGAGCCCTTCGACGCAGACGGCACTCGGGCAGCAGCAGGAATAATTCTTGAAGATGTTCTGAATCAATCACTTAGGCACAACTTCTTCAACAAGATTCCACCCCGCGCGGCCGGACGCGAGCAGTTTGGCCGCGAGTTCGCCGCAAACTTTCTAACCGCGTGTCGCACCGTCAGCCGATCCAAAGAAGACGCCATCGCCACCGCCACAGCCCTCACCGCAGCTACCATAGCCCTTTCATTTCAACGGTTTGCGCATCCTTTAATGGGTCCGGCAAAAGCGGACTACATCGTCTCCGGCGGCGGCGCTCGCAACCACAAGCTGATGAGCGAACTAACCGAGCGCCTCAAGCCGCTGGGCTGTGTGGTCACTACGAGCGACCAGTTTGGCCTGCCCGCCGAGGCCAAAGAGGCCGCAGCCTTTGCCCTTCTGGCGTGGCAGACCTGGCACCGCAGACCGGGAAACCTGCCCTCAGCCACCGGTGCCACCTGCCCTGCGATTCTCGGCCAGGTGACCTATGCCTAGACACATAACCCTCTTATTTCTAATAACTTGCATAGGCCTGACGAGCTGCCGTCAAAGCCACTCCACGCGACCGGAAGTTGTTTTCCTCATAGAATCCGGCCCAACTAACCTTGACCCGCGAATAGGCCTGGACGCGCAGTCGCAGCACATCGACGAGCTGCTTTTTGACGGCCTCGTCGTCCGCAACGCCAACTTTCGGGTGGAGCCCGGCATCGCCGAGCGTTGGGAACAGCCGGACCCACTCACGTTGATCTTCCATTTAAAGACCGGAGTCCACTTCAGCGATGGCCGCACCTTAACCTCCCACGACGTTCTTTGGACCGTCAACTCCATGCGTGACGGAACAGTAATTACCGCAAAATCAGGCAGTTACGCAGCAATAGCTCAGGTTGAAGCGCCAGACCAGGCAACAGTGGTCATGCACCTGAAGCACCCCGACAATTTCTTACTGACCAACCTGTCTACGGGGGCAATGGGCATTGTGCCCGAGGGGAGCGGTCGTGATTTTAGCCGCCATCCGGTCGGCTCCGGCGCGTTCCGGTTCGTCAGCCAGGAGACGGATAAGGAGGTAGTGATCGAGCGTAATCCGCTGAACTGGGAAGGAACTGCGGGTACCAACGCCATCCCCCGCGTCCGCTTTGCAGTAGTGCCCGATGCAACCACGCGTGCTCTGGAGCTGCGCAAAGGCTCGGCCGACGTTACAAGCAATTCGATCCCGGCAGACATGCTGCCCGTGCTGATGGCAGAAAAACAGCTCATCGTTCAAAGCGTCGGCGGGACACAAGTGCAGTATCTCGGCTTCAACACCACCGATCCGATTCTGCGCGACGTCCGGGTTCGCCAGGCAATCGCCTGGGCCATCGACCGCGACTTGATTCTGAAAACCCTTCTGGCGAACCGGGCAAAGCCGGCTTACAGCCTTTTGCCGGAACAGCACTGGGCATACTCCGGCAATGTGGCCCGTTATGAATTCAATCCTGCGCGTTCCCGTCAACTGCTTGACGAGGCTGGCTATTTGTCTGAAAAAGATGGCTTTAGAATGCATCTGACCATGAAAACGAGCACCGATGATGGCACACGGCTGTTGGCGGCGACCTTGCAGCAACAGCTGGCCCAGGTAGGAATTGCGCTTGAAATCCGCAGTTATGAACCGGCAACATTCATGCAGGACCTGACGCGCGGATCCTTTCAGATCTACGCCCTCCGCTGGGTAGGCGGCAATGAACAGCCAGACATCTTTGGTTACGCCTTCAGTTCAAGCCGCATCCCGCCCAAAGGTGCAAACCGAGGTCGCTACCGAAACCCTACACTCGATCAGTTGCTCGACGAAGCCAGTCAATCGACAGATCAATCCCAAAGAGCGATCGCCTACGCGCAGGCCCAGTCCATCCTTGCCCAGGAACTGCCTGCATACGACCTCTGGTACCAGGATTCAATCCTCGTCCACAGTCAACGGCTCAGCGAAGTTGGCGTCAGCCCCTCGGGCAGCTTTGCGTTCTTACGCACAGCCCATTGGCAAATGAATTGAAGTGAGACTCATTCTGCAAGAATTCGTTACAAATCATTCGTAAACTTTCCCCTGCCCCCCTCGTCTACTCGGATGAAACCAGTCCTGGCATCGCCTAAAGCTAATGGCACAGGGCGAACTACTTTGGCCTGAAGAAAGAACAGGGAATATACATGAAGTCATTTGCAATCAGATCGACGCGCGGGTTGCATGCCGTCCTGCTGCCTTTGGTTTTCGCTGCAGTTGCCGCGCCGATTTTCAGCCAGGCACAGCCGCCTGCCTCCGCTTCAACTCTCAATGCAAGCCGATTGGTTGGAACCATCACTGCAGTGGGTACCGGCCAGGTCACGGTAAAAACAGATGGAGATGGCGAACGCAAGGTTACCGTACCCGATGGCATCAAGATGCAGCGCATTGCCCCCGGCGAAAAGGATTTGAGCAAGGCGGCATCGATTGAGTTCAAGGATCTAGCCATCGGTGATCGGGTATTGGTACGGCTAGCCCCTGACCGCACAAGTGATCCGGTCCTCGCAATTTCGATCATTGCGATCCCTCAGGCGGATGTCGCGCAAAAGCAGCAGCGCGACCGCGAAGACTGGCAAAAGCGGGGCATAGGCGGGCTGGTTAAAAGCGTGAATGCCGGGACCGGTATCGTGGTCATCACCACTGGTGCGGGTCCCACGGCCAGGACCATTACTCTGCATACCACCCCTGCTACAGTATTGCGCCGCTATGCCAATGACTCAGTCAGCTTTGACCTGGCAAAGCCGGCCCCGCTTGAGGTCATTCAGGCCGGGGACCAGTTGCGGGCTCGGGGCATGAAGTCTGAAGATGGCAGCGAATTAGCGGCGGAAGACGTGATCTCGGGTAGCTTTCGCAATATCAGCGGAACGGTTATTTCGGTCAATGTCACAGGAATGACTTTAGTGGTCAAGGACCTTACGACCAAGCAGCCGGTAACCGTGCACATTGGCGCAGAAGTACAAATGCGCAAGCTTCCAGAAATGATGGCAAGGATGCTGGCTGCCTCAGCCAAGCCGGCGGACGCGGCGACTCCCGCAAACCCAGCAGCCGGTGGAAAGCCAGAGATGGCTGGAAATGCGGCGAGCATGGCTGGCCAGGGACAAGCCCCGGGCGGCACACCTCGTACCTGGAACGGAGCGCCCGGCGGTTCGCCGAACGGTTCTCCCAATGGCCCGCCGGCAGCAGCAAATGGCGCAGCCAACGGTGGTTGGCAGGCTGGGGCGCGCAATGGTGGGGGCGATCCACAACAGATGCTGAGCCGTGCTCCGGCCATCCATCTGGCAGATCTTCAAAAAGGCGATGCGGTGATGCTGGTATCTACGCAGGGTGCTGCGGATGTGACCGCGATTACCCTGCTCGCGGGTGTGGAACCGCTCCTGCAGTCGCCTTCCTCAACTCAAAACATGCTTCTGTCCAACTGGAATATGAGTTCCGGCGGCGCTGAAGCTGCTCAATAATCTCGGCCTTGTCACTTGCACTTACAACTCGATGGGGGATACGTGTACTCAAAATTGTTCTACTTACTTCCAGTTTCGATTGCCTTGTTTTTAGCAGCAGGGATAGGAATCGCGCAAACACCGTCGACGGCGGTCGTCGTGGCCAACCCGACAACCCAGCCTGTCACGCAGGCCACAATTCGCGGGAAAATTACTGACCCTTCAGGAGCGCTGATTCCTGGGACGCAGATTACCATCAGCAATCTCAAGGGGCAGACCATTGCCTCGGCCATTGCAGACACCTCCGGTTCCTACGAAGTGCATAATCTGGCCGCTGGCAGTTATACCGTGACCGCGATCTCAGACGGATTTGCGCCTTTTGCATCGCAGGCCTTGACCTTGAGCGCAGGACAAATAAAGCGCGTTGACATCGCGATGGCCATTGAAACAGCCCAGCAAAACGTCGTGGTCACCGATGAATCCCCCAGCATCAATGTTGAAGCGGACGCCAACGGCAACAGCATGGTGATCAAAGGAAAGGATCTCGACGCTCTGTCGGACGATCCCGACGAGCTATCAAACGAACTGTCAGCTTTGGCTGGCCCTTCTGCAGGGCCCAATGGCGGACAGATCTATATCGACGGCTTTACGGGCGGGCAATTGCCTCCGAAGTCTTCGATTCGCGAAATTCGAGTCAATCAGAATCCCTACTCGGCAGAGTATGACCGGCTCGGGTTTGGGCGTATCGAAATCCTGACCAAGCCGGGCACAGACCAGTTGCATGGGCAGTTCATGATTCAGGGCAACGACAGCTCATTCAACACAGGTACGCCGTTCGCAAAAACGACAGTACCGCCCTATTACAGCTATCAGTACAACGGCACATTGAACGGTTCACTCGGTAAAAAGGCTTCATTCTTCATCTCGGCGGAACATCGGACGACCAACAACGAGATCATCTACAACACCTCCTGTAACGCGCTGGGCGTGTGTTCCGATGCCGGCTTCAGCGGAAGCCTCTCAAATCCTCATGGAAGGACCAACGTATCGCCTCGATTCGATCTGCAAATCGGCGCAAAGAACACGCTGACGGTGCGATATCAGTTCTATCGGGATAGTGAAACAGGCGACCTGAATTCCACACAGCTCCCAACACAATCCAACGACGGTACGACGACGGATCACAATGTTCAGATCAGCGATACACAGATCATCAACGATCGCATCGTCAATGAAACGCGGTTCCAGTACGACCGGTCAATTTCGTCGACAACGCCCAAAAGCACTGCGCCAACGTTGAACGTGACGGGGGACTTCTCAGGCGGAGGCAGCTCGGAACAGGCAAGTCATGAGCACAATGACCGCCTGGAGTTCCAGAATCTGACCACAATGTCACTCGGCAAACATGCGCTGAAGTTTGGCACGCGGCTTCGTGACAGCCGCGATGCGAACGCAGCCGACGCCGGATTCAACGGCTCGTTTACCTTTGCCGACAAGAGTCATTTTGGACTCGCTGTGCAAAATGCAATCAAGGGCGTGGACAATGAAAGTGCGGCTGCCAAGGCGAGCCAATTAACCTATGCAATCGGCGCGCAGAACGCACTGGCCAACGCATTTGATGCAGCCTTGTTTGTCCAGGACGACTGGAAGTTCAGCCCTCGGCTTACCCTCTCCGGCGGTCTTCGCTGGGAGACACAAAATCATGTTGGGGACCACAGCGACTTTGCGCCGCGGGTTTCGATGGCCTGGGCGGTAGACGGCAGCAAGAGCAAGCAGGCAAAAACAGTACTCCGGGCCGGCTATGGCATCTTCTACGACCGCATGGGCGTCAATAATTTTCTCACCATCAATCGTGCCTCAATTCAAAGCCAATATACGATTGCCAGCCCAACGGCGGCTTGCTTCAATGCGAGTTTTACGCAATTCAACCTCAGCTCATGCGGCACCGGTAACAGTGCTTCGCGCTCGGCATACCAGGTAGCTGGAAACTACAGGTCGCCCTACACACAGCAGTTTGGCGCGAGCATTGAACGGCAGGTCACCAAGGCACAGACAGCGACGTTGACCTATCTGCACTCCACCGGTGTGCATCAGATGGTTCAAATCAACGCCAATGCGCCCTATCTGACGAACTATGACAGCACGCGGGGAAATGTGTACCAGTACACACCTGAGGGAGTCTTCAAGCAGGATCAGTTGATCCTGAATACCAACGTGAAGTTTAGCCAGAGCTTTAACGTTTTCGGGTTCTACACGCTGAGCTTTGCCAAGACCGATGGTGCTGGCGGTGGCGCGGTTTCTGATTCCAGCAATATTGGTAAAGACTTCGGACGAGCGGGATTTGTCTCGCGCAACAGCCTGTTCCTCATCGGCAACTACACGGCACCCTGGGGGATTCGCTTCAATCCGTTTCTGATTGCACAGTCTGGCAAGCCTTTCAACATTACGACCGGGACGGATTTGAATGGAGACTCGTACTTTAACGATCGGCCAGGCCTGGCTGCGGCTGCAGATTGCTCAACCGGATCAGGCCAGTTCGTTTCGACTTCATACGGCTGCCTCGATACAAACCCTGTAGCTGGCGAAAAACTGATTGCCTACAACGCAGGGAATGGTCCGGCGGCGGTCGCAGTCAATCTGCGCATCAGCCGGGCATTTGGGATTGGACCGAAGCTTTTGAAGGCTGATCCAAACGGGAATCAGGGTGGAGGGCCTCCGGGCGGTGGTCCCCAAGGCGGTGGTCGCGGTCCAGGGGGACCCGGCGGCGGCTTTGGTCCGGGCGGCTTTGGCGGCGGCGGTGGACGCGGCGGGCCCGGTGGAATGTTTGGGCCCACGAGTACAGGGCGCAAGTACAACCTGAACTTCAGCGTGCAGGCCCTCAACCTGTTCAACAACCATGACTACGGAACGCCGATTGGCACGGCAGGCAGTTCACGCTTTGGCAAATCAACCGGACTCGCCGGGCAGATCTTTTCACAGGGTTCGGCGGTGCGAAGAATTTTCCTGCAGGCGAACTTCAGCTTCTAGGGCAGCACCTTTATGGCCGCGGCGACGGAGAGTGGCAAATCCGCCTGCGGCCAGAACACAGACCTCTGGCATGACTGGCAGCCGGTATCGACCGACTGCCTGAGCACCGCCGGAGATAAGCAGGAAATAGAAGATACAGCCGACCAGTGTGACTTTGGCGACCGCACCTGCTTTCCCTCGCAAAAGACCAAAGAGCGCCATTCCGTAAAGCAGGATGAGGAATAGTTCCAGGAGCCCCATGTAGATGAGGACTCCCGGTTTCGATTTGGCAATCCCTGCAATTGAGGTCATCAAGCTTTCATTGACGAGCCGCCTGGGCATTCCACCGTTCGTCGGAGCCAGTTTAAGCAGTTGGAGCGACTCGGCGACGGCAGGCGTGAAGGCGACAACTGCGACTCCCCGAAAGTGCGAGCGGAGGTAGGTACCGCGGTGAAGTGCGAGCTCTTGCATGGCCTGCGTGCGCATCCATGCCAGGCGTTGGGTCTGGCTCCACAAGGCCTGGTCGGGATGAGCGGCGAGATAAGCGGCTTCGTCAGGATAGCCACGACGCTGCTGTTCGATGCCAAACGAGGTATGCACTGATTCGGCGGCAACTTCGGCGGCCTGGTAGAAGTAGAGATTCTTCTCGACGATGGCGCTGAAGCCGGAGTATCCGGTTTCGTGGAAGTTGCGGAGTTGCCAGGCTGCGAAACAGGGAATGACCACGAGAAGCAGGAGTGCTGGAGCCTTCCAGCGATGGCCCGACTGCTTGTGAGGGATAAAGACCAACGCTGCAGCAAGGCAGATAACAAGGTAGTAGCCGACGGGACGCACGAAGGTAGCAGCGGCAAGAAGCAATCCTGAGGCAGCGAGCATTTGAAGTCTGCCCGTGGCGAGAAACGCCAGCAGGCAGTGAAGAACAGCCGCAAGCAGGAAGACAAAGAGCGTCTCAGGCATGAGGCGGATACTCATCACAACGGACAGCGGCTCAACGGCAAAGAGCCAGGCGGCGATGAGCCAGGCGTTTTGCCGGGGAAAGCAGCGGTCGGTGATGCGACTGACGAGCCAAATCGTCGCCAGCGACAGCGCAATCTGGGCAAGAGCGGTGAGCAGCACGTTGAGCGGGATGATGTTGCAGGCCATTCCTGAGAGCATTGCAAAGATTGGATAGCCGGGAGTGCGGTCGATCTCGGGGTGACCATTGGTGGCAAAGGCGGCGTGGAAGAAAAGACTGCGGGCGGGAGCAAGGTAGCTCTCCGTATCTCCCTGGGTGAGGATCGCGGTGCCGGTGCGCAAATAACTGGACGCGAGCAGGCCGAGACGCAGGGCAGCGGCGACGAGTATGGGCGCGAGCAGCCTGGGGCGAGTCATGCGGAAGGCTCGGCAGAGCTGCTTGCGCGGGTGTGTTTGGCGTAGTAGCTTGCCCATTCTTCGGCTTTGGCATTCATTGAGAAGTGGTGCTCAATACGGCTGCGTGCGGCCCGACCCATGAAGCGACGGTCGCTGCGGGATGTGGCCATGAGCTGAAGCATGGCGGCGGCAAGAGCCTCGCTCCTGTTTGCCGGGACGAGCGATCCGGTTTCGCCGGCCAACTCACGGACTCCGCCGACATCGGTGGCGACGAAGGGCTTCTCCATGGACATGGATTCGCCGAGGGCGAGAGGCATACCTTCCCAGGCGGAGGCGAGGACGAAGGCATCTGCGGTTTCGAGCAGGTCGGCAACGTCGTGGCGGAGGCCGAGGAAGTGGACGCCTTCGCCAGCCAGATCGGCGTATTGCGAGGGATCGCCTTCGCCGCCGATCCAGAGTTTGGCTTCGGAGTGTTTGGACTGAACCAGCGCGAAGGCACGGAAGAGGTTGGGATAGTCCTTGGCAGGAACGAGGCGACCGAGTGCGAGCCAGAGGAAGGTTTCAGTGGGCTGCAAGGCGCGGCGCAGGCGCTTGCGCCGGGCAGAGTCTGAGGCGAATTGGGATGTGTCGATGCCGTTGGTGATGATCGTCATCTTGCGGGCTGGAACGGCGTGGAGTTGGATAAACCGGTCAGCTGCAGCACTGCTGACGGCGGTAACGGACTGGACGAGCGGGTCTGTGAGGCGGTAGAGAAGCATTCGCTGCCAACCGCCTTCATAGACGTTGTGGATGGTGTTGAGGATTGTCGGAGTTGAGCCATAGGCGCGCATTACGCGGCCAAGGATGCGGGTGAAGAGATTCGCGGGAAATGTGTGGCTATGGAGGATGTCGGGGCGGAAAGTCTGCGTGAAGGAGAGAGCGAAGCGAAGGCCGCGGAGAATGCCTTTGGGGGTTTTAGCGAGGTTGAGGCGGAGTACGGGAAGCCTTGTTGGGCACTCCTCATCGACGTGCTTGAGGGAGATGACGGCAACTGTGTGTCCGCGCGCGGCCATACGGTCGGCAAGATCGAGGACTTGCCGTTCAGCGCCGCCGATGCCGAGCGAAGTTAACAGATAAAGAATGCGCACGAGAGCCTTGGCGAGCGCAGCGAAAGAAGGCTGCTCTCGAATTGGATCATCATACCTTGGTGCGTTTCGAAGTGGATGCGACGCTGACGCGGGCCTGAGCTCGCGAGCTGAGCCGCAGGTTATGGAACCCATGGGTGTTTACCACTTAATTACAGGAAGCTTTTGAAAATAATGGAGGGGGGGGGAGGGGGGGGACTTGTTTTTTTTGATCATTATTGCAGATTGCGATGTTTTGCAGCCAAGTTGCCGACGGCTACAGCATAGACCTGCTGAGGATGAAAAAACAGGGGCAACGGCCTGGTTGAAGCTGTTGGTATTTCGATTGTGCGCTGATCGAGGGTAATTATCGGCAGGGTTCGAGCCGCCTGACATCGTTTCGGAATCCCCGGTCCCCAAAGGCCAGGGACCGGGGGCACCCGCCGGGGGCACCCTCCGTGGTTCGTTTCAGATCTGGGCGACAGCAGATTCCCTGCGGGAATGACGACCCAAAAAAGGCAAGGGCAACGGCACGAGCAAAGCAACGGCACGAGCTAAGCAAGAGCAGGTCATTCACTGCGTTCAGGATGACGAGTCAGTTTATTCGGGGGTGGAGAATATGGGGTTTGGGGTGGGGCTGTAGACTCACTGCAGGCTCTTATTTGTGAAGATTCTTAGTCGGTACATTTTCGGGGAGATTGCTTCGCACTCGTTGATTGGGTGTGCGCTGTTTACGTTTATTTTGTTCATGAAGGACCTGGGGCACATTCTGGAGATGGTGGTCCGGAACAGTTCCAGCCTGGTGGCTGTGGCGCAGATTTTTCTGTTTACGCTGCCGAACACGTTCCTGGTCACGATTCCGATGGCGGTGCTGGTGGGGGTGCTGCTGGGACTGAGCCGGCTGGCTGCGGACTCTGAGATTACGGCGATGCGGTCGTCGGGGTTTGGCATCTGGTATTTCGTCAGAGTGGCGTCGGTGGTGGCGTTTATCGGGACGGGGCTGGGGCTGGTGAATTCGCTGTATGTTGCGCCGCGGGCGAATCAGGCGATTTTGGATATGCAGCGGGAGCTGGAGACTTCGCAGGCGTCGTTTGAGATTCAGCCGCGGGTGTTCTATGAGGACTTCAAAAACACGGTTATTTATGTGCAGGATGTGCGCGCTGGGACGGGGGTTTCAAACTGGCGGCAGCTTTTCATTGCCGACGTGAGCGACCCGACGGCGCCGCGAATCACGACGGCGGAATCTGCGACGGTGGCGGAGGATGTGGGGGAGAACCGGGGACAGGGGCTGCTGATCCGGCTGCGCAACGGGGCAGAACATGAATCGGGGCGGGATGGCGGGACTGGAATCTCCAGCCAAGCGGGGCAGTACAACATTTCTACGTTTGCGACGACGGATCGGCCGCTGGCGTTTAATCCGCAGAGCGACATTCACCTGGGTCGGATGGACACGCCGATCTTTGCGATGGGGAACCGGCAACTGTGGCAGAAGATTGAAGAGGCGAAGCCGGGGGATGCGGCGGGAAAGCACTACCTGATTGAGCTGAACCGGCGGCTGGCTTTCCCGGTGGCGTGCCTGGTGCTGATGCTGATTGGGGTGCCGCTGGGGACTGCTTCGCGGCGCGGAGGTAAGAGCAGCGGATTTATTTTTACGATTTTGCTGGTGCTGGTGTATTACGTGCTGTCGAATTTTGGGATTGCGTGGGCAAAGCAGGGGCGGCTGCCGGCGGTGGCGGGGGTTTGGCTGGCGAATGTGATGTTTGCCGCGGCTGGCTTGTTTTTGCTGAGCCAGATGGCGAGCGGGGGCCAGGTGCTAAGCGCGATTACGGGCTGGTTTACGCGGCGGCCGACGGCGCGCGCATTGACCGAGGAAGAGATGCGCCTGGAGGCGGAGCGCAGTGCGGAGAAGGGCTGGCAGACGGCGGCGAAGGAGCGGTGGCGGCGGCGGTTTCATCCTCCGCTGACGCATACGTTTCATCGATTCAAGCGGAGGGGGTTTCCGCTGATTTTGGATGAGTATGTGCTGCGGGAGTTCATGCAGACGTTTTTGATGGTCCTGCTGGGGCTGGTGCTGTTGATGCTGGTGTTTACGTATTTTGAGCTGGTACCGGATATCTGGCGGAACCATCCCGGGGTGACGACGATTGGGGCGTACCTGCTCAATCTGGCGCCGAGGATGCTGTACCAGATGACTCCGTTGGGAGTGCTGATTGGGGTGCTGGTGACGTTTGGGGTTCTGAACCGGTCGAGCGAGCTGATTGCGATGAAGGCGACGGGGATCAGCATCTACCGGCTGGTGATTCCGGTGCTGGTGATTTCGGGGATTTTGGCGGGGGGGCTGTTTGCCTTTGACCAATACTACCTGCCGCAGGCGAATCGCAAGCAGGAGGCGCTGCGGAACATTATCAAGGGGCGGCCGGCGCAGACGACCTTGAATCCTGACCAGAAGTGGATTTTCGGGCAACAAAGGGCGGGGGAGCCGGGGCGGATTTTCTACTACCAGTTCTTTGACCCGGACCAGAATGCGTTTGCGAACCTGAGCCTGTTTGAGTTTGACCCGGTGACGTTTTCGCTTTCGAAGCGTATTTTTGCGGGGCGGGCAGTGTGGGATGCGCGGCAGCGGATGTGGAGCTTTGAGAATGGCTGGGAACGGACGATGCAGGGGGCGAATGTGACGGGCTTCCGGGAGTTTCAGCAGGCGAGCTTTGCGGAGGTGCACGAGGAGCCGGGGTACTTCAAGAAGGAGAGCCTGCAGTCGCAGGAGATGAATTTTGGGCAGTTGCAGCGGTATATTAGCGACCTGCAACAGAGCGGGTTTGACACGATTCGGCTGCGGGTGCAGTTGTATGACAAGCTGGCGTACCCGATGGTGACGATCGTGATGGCGGTGCTGGCGATACCGTTTGCGCTGTCGATGGGGCGGCGCGGTTCGCTGACCGGGGTGGCGGCGGCGATTGGGATTGGGCTGGGATATTGGGTGATTGCCGGGTTGTTTGATGCGATGGGGAGTGTCAATTATCTGCCATCGGCGGTGGCAGCCTGGTCGCCGGATATTCTGTTTGGGCTTACGGGCGGGTATCTACTTTTGCGGACACCGACGTAATGCGTGGTTCGCCCCTTGCCAGTCTGAAACCTTGAAACAGGTGACTTGGTTGATTCCTTTTGACTTAGCGAGTCAGGGTAATTAGACTCAGGCCGGGTTGCGTTTCAGCCACTGCAAGACGCCATCCGGAGTCCAATCCCCCGTTAGAGTTTGAGGTATTCGATGCGTTTCGCTCATGCACAGAAATTGACAGTACTCGCGCTGGCATTGGCCGCGCCCACTTCCCTTTTTGCGGACTTCAGCTACCAGGAGTCAACGCAGGTGACTGGCGGCTCGATGTTGAGCATGATGAAGATGGCGGGTGCCTTCAGTTCGCGGGCGCGCAAGATGGGCGAGCCGGTAATCACGACCATCTATCTGAAAGACAATCGGTTGGCCCGGGTTTCGGCTGACACGACTGAGATTATCGATCTGGACAAGGAGACGATTACGCAGATCGACAACGAGAAGCGGACCTATTCGGTTGAGACTTTTCAACAGATGCGGGACCAGATGGCAAAGGCCCAGAAAGACGCAGAAAAGCAGCAGGCTGCGCATCCTGCGCCCAAGGCCGATCCGGATGCGGATAAGGTTCAGATGAACTACGAAGTGCACGTTCGTCAGACGGGTGTGGAGAAGCAGGTGAGCGGTCTGGCGACGAAGGAAGCGATCATGACGATGATGATGAACGCTACCGACAAGAAGAGCCAGCAGACGGGGACGATGGCCATCACGAACGATATGTGGATGGTGCCGGAGATCCCGGGGTATGCGGAGGTCAGCGCGTTTTATATGCGGATGGCGACGAAGATGGGAAGTATGGGTTCGCGAGCTGGCGGCGGCATGGATATGAGCGGTATGTTTGCGGCAAATCCGGGCGCGGCGCAGGGCATGGCGGACATGGTCAAGGAGATGCAGAAACTGAAGGGCGTTCCGGTGATGACGGTGATGCGGATGGGCACGACGACCGACGGCAAGCCGCTGCCTGCGGCCTCAGAGGCGCCGCTACCGCCAGACAGCGCCGGGAACGCGCCAAGCGGGGGCGACATGGCCAAGCAGGGGTTGGCGGGGGCACTGTCGAGCCACTTTGGGCTGGGCGGATTTGGAAAGAAGAAGGAGCAGGATACGCCGCCCCCGGGCGGAGATGCAGGCGGCAAGCCGACGACGAGCGCGATTCTGATGGAGTCGCAGAGCAAGTCGTCGAATTTTTCTGGAGCGCCGATTGATGCTTCTCATTTTGAAGTGCCTGCCGGGTATAAGCTGTTGCAACGGTAGGAACCGAAGCCTAATGAGAAAAGAAGCGCGCGCCCGGACTGATCGTCTGAGCGCGCGCTTTTTCCTGGTGAATAAAACGGCATAGAAATGACTCTGGCCAACGATGGCGTGGATTGCATTGAGGAATTTCTATAGGCGCGAAGCGTTGAACTTGATATGATTTGACGTTTTGAAAGGCAACTGATGAAACCCTTGGCTACCCGTCGCTTCCCTGCCCTTTTGTGCTTTTTGCTCGTCGTCGGAGCCTATTCGGATTTGGCCGCCGCCGCCTCTCCGTCGCGTATCGCCGTCGAAGAGGTCACGGCTTCAAAGCCGTTGCGGGATGGGATCGCAGTGCAGGCGGGAGTTCAGTCGGGCCTGGTCACGATTCGCATTACAGCCCTTCGCGACGATATTGTGCGGGTGAGGATTGCCCCCGGCGAAACGCTCCCAGAGGATGCTTCCTGGGCCGTCCTTTCCGGGCCGAGGGAGCAGTCAGTCGACGTGAAAGCAACGGAAGACCCCGGATTTGTTGGCTTCAAAACGACGGCGGTCGAGGTGCGTGTGGAGCGGAATCCACTGCGCATCCTCGTTCTGGATTTGAACGGCAACCATATCTGCAACGACGCGCTCGACAATCCCGCTGAATTCCGGAATGGCGGATTCACGGTGCACAAACAGATGCCGGGGGACGAGCATTTCTACGGTCTGGGCGACAAGACCGGTACATTTGACCGGCGCGGCCAAGCCTACGAGTTATGGAACCGCGACCATGGGGTGGAGGAGGCTGGCGATCCGTTTTACAAAAGCATCCCCTTTTTCCTGGGCATGACCGGAGGGCGCAGCTATGGCCTCTTTCTCGACAACACTTTCCGTACCTGGTTTGATTTTGGCAAGCAATCCCGGGAAAGTTTTTCATTTGGCGCGGAGGGCGGGCCGCTGAACTACTACGTGATCTACGGACCGACGCCGAAGCAGGTGGTGGAGGGCTACGCTTATCTGACGGGCACGCCACCGATGCCGCCGATGTGGGCACTGGGCTTTCAGCAATCGAGGTACAGCTACACGCCTGAGTCGATGCTGCGGGTCGTGGCGGACAAACTGCGGGCAGACCGGATTCCCGCGGACGCAGTCTATTTGGACATTGATTACCAGTACCGGAACCGGCCGTTTACGGTAGACCCGGTGAATTTTCCGGGTTTTCCTGGGCTGGTGTCAGACCTGAAAAAGGAGCATCTGCACCTGGTGACGATTACCGATCTGCATGTGGCGCATGTGGCCGGGCAAGGATACATGCCCTACGAGACAGGACATGCCGGCGACCACTTTGTAAAACGAGCAGACGGAAGCGAGTTTGTGGGTACAGTGTGGCCGGGGCCGGCGGTCTTCCCGGACTTTACGAGGGCCGAGACTCGCAAGTGGTGGGGCGGGCTGTATGCGGAGTTTGTGAAGGATGGGGTTTCGGGATTCTGGAATGACATGAACGAGCCGTCGGTGTTTGACGGGCCGGGGATGACGATGCCTCTCGACAACATTCACCGGATTGAGGAACCGGGGTTTGCTTCGCGCACGGCGACGCATGCCGAGATTCACAACATCGTTGGGATGCAGAACGAGCGGGCCACGTTTGAGGGGCTGTTCAAGCTGCGACCGGATGAACGGCCGTTTGTGCTGACGCGGGCTACCTACGCGGGCGGCCAGCGGTTTGGGTTTACGTGGACGGGAGATAACTCCTCAACCTGGAGCCAACTGCGGCTGGGAACGCAGATGCTGCTGAATTTGGGCCTGAGCGGAATTTCGATGGTGGGGGACGATATTGGATGATTTGGCGGGTCGGCTGCTCCCGATTTGCTGACGCGGTGGATTGAGGTCGGCGCATTCAACCCGATGTATCGTGACCATTCGACGATTGGTTCGATGCCGCAGGAAGTCTGGGCGCATGGCCCGGAACAGGAGGCAATTCGTCGACGGTATATTGAGACGCGCTACCGGCTTTTGCCCTACATTTACACGCTGGCGGAGGAGGCGCATCGGACGGGATTGCCGATGGTCAGGCCGCTGTTTCTGGAATTTCCCAATGATTTTGACGGAGTGGATACGGAATTCATGTTTGGGGCAAGCCTGCTGGTGGCGCCGCCGCCGTTTGGGGAGATGCCAGAGGGGTACACGGTGGCGTATCCCGAGGGCGAGTGGTATGACTTCTGGACGGGTGCGAAAGCGGAGCGGTCGCCGGGACAGCCGTCGATTGTGGAGATTTCAAACACGATTGCTGCTGGCGAATCGCTGAGCAAGTTTCCGCCGCCGGTGGTGATTCACCCCGGGCTCGACACGCTGCCGGTATTTGTGAAGGCGGGCAGCGTGGTGCCAATGCAGCCGCTGGTGCAGAGTACGGATGAAACTCCGCAGGGACCGCTGGAGCTGCGGGTGTATCCGGACTGGACGGACAAAGGGGCCAAGGCGGGCTCAAAGTGCGGCGGATCGCTTTATCTGGACGACGGGCACACGTTCAAATTTGAGAAAGGCGAGTTTTTGCGGCAGTCGTTTAGCTGCCAGGTGCAGGGCCGCGAGCTCAGCGTGGAGTTTGGAGCGCGCACCGGGAGTTACACTCCGTGGTGGAAGACGATGGAAGTCGTAGTATTTGGGTGGAACTCACCGCGCGCTGTGGCGACGGTTTCAGGGGCAACGGAAACCTTAAAGACACGGTACGATGCGGCTACACACGCGCTCCATATTGTCTTGCCAGATTTGGCGGGGACGCAGGAGTTGCGGGTACGAGAGTAGGCAAAGTTCTGTTGTAATTCAAGGCCAGCGTTAATGACGGGCGGTTGATTCAGGTGGTGTCACGCTGAATCTTCCGCCCGCTCTGGTTTGCGGAACGGCGGCCTGTCCGCTATTTTTCGGGTTCGACGTAGGTTTCGGCAAAGGATTCGTCAGGGGAAGTGGCAGGCCAGCCGACCATCACGAGGAAAACATCAAGGACGAAGAGCGCGATGGCGATGTCATTGAAGAGGGTGGCCTGCTGTGGGTTTGGCCAGAACTGATTGGCCGCCCAGAAGAGGAAGGCGATGGCGAGCAGGATGGCCTTGAGCCACTCCTGTCTGGTGGGACGGTGCACGGTCTGATAGATGAGATAGGCGATGGCGATGAGCGCCAGGGCCGCGGTAGCAAAGAAGATGTGAGCGGCTGGTGAAAAGAGCGCCGGATAAACATCCCAGGCGAGGGCCAGGGTGCCACAGAGGAGGGTCAGGACTCCGAGGATGACGGGAATGGCCCTATGAGCACGGTCGATACGGGTATACATCTCCCAAGTTTATCGCAGGGCCAATATTTGGATGGACTGGGGACCATGGAGCAGCGTTTTGGCGGTTAGAATTTTGAGATGAGTGCAGGGCGAGTTGTCGAGGCAGAAGACCCAATTGAACTGTTTGATGCGTGGTTTGCTGAGGCTCAAAAGAGCGAGCCGAACGACCCCAACGCAGTAGCGCTGGCAACGACGACGGCGGACGGCTGGCCGACGGTGAGGATGGTGCTGGCGAAGCCCGTTGGGGAGGAGCGATTCTGTTTTTTCACGAACGCTTCAAGCCGGAAGGGTGAGCAGTTGGCTGGGAATCCGCGGGCGGCGCTGTGCTTTCACTGGAAGTCGCTGCGCCGCCAGGTTCGTGTGGAGGGCGCGGTGACGGAGCTTTCGACGGAGGCGAGCGACAGGTACTTTCACAGCCGATCACGGGCCAGCCAAATTGGTGCGGCGGTTTCAGAGCAGAGTCGGGTGCTTGCCAACCGCGCGGAACTCGAGGCGCGCTGGCTGGAGTTCGGCGAGGCGCACCCAGGGATGATTCCGAGACCCGAGTACTGGCGTGGGTATTGTGTACGGGCAGAGCGAATTGAGTTCTGGATGGATGGAGCACACCGGCTGCATGACCGCTTTCTGTTCACGCGGGATGGGGATGGATGGGCGAGGTCGCGACTTTACCCGTAAATCTGACCTAGGTTTTGACGAAATGCATTGAGGCCGAATTCATACAGTAGCGCAGGCCGGTGGGCTGTGGACCATCAGAGAAGACGTGGCCGAGGTGAGCTTCACAGCGTGCGCATTGCACCTCTGTTCGTTCGACGCCCAGGGAGAGGTCAGGCTTTTCCACGATATTTTCTGTAGCGATAGGTGCCCAGAAGCTGGGCCATCCGGTGCCGGATTCAAACTTTGTCTTTGAACTGAAGAGCGCGGTTTCGCAGCACAGGCAGCGGTAGAGGCCGGGGGCGTGCTCCTTCCAGGTGATGCCGGAGAAAGGCATTTCAGTGTCTGCCTGGCGGACGATGCCAAATGAGTTCGCGCCGAGTTGGCGATACCATTCGCCGTCGGTTTTGACTATTTTAGGAAGCATCTCGACGCTGAGGCGGGCACCGTCAGGGCTGAAGTTGACAATAATAACCTGGCCGGGCGTGCCATGAATTGTGGCGCTGGCTTCGATGCCGGGCGTTCTGAAAAGCCATGCAGCGCCGGCCGTGACGATGGCTGCAGTTCCGCTGGCGAAGAAGACGCGGCGGGTGATTTTGCGCGAGTCGTGGTTTCGTGGGTCTTGGCTGATATTGGTTTCAAACATGACTGTTCAGGCTACTTTCGCTCTTTTGTTTATGATGCTGCGCGCCTCACAAAGTTACATGATGCGTCCAAAGCGGATTTTCAGGTTTTCCGAGGCCCGGTGACTGAGCAATGCGGCCCATTTTTGAAAGCCCTATTCTGCGAGGGTCGGCAGACTTACAGGCGCGGCCGCCTGATGGAGTTGACCTATGACTTCTTCCCTACCCGGAGCGAGGCGACGCACGAGGAAAGTTGACCAGTACAATTAAGACATGTTGCGAGATTTGAAGCCGCTGTTCCGGTACATGGCTCGGTACCGCTGGGGGTACCTGTGGGGCACGCTGGCCCTGACGGCGACCAATGCGATCTGGGTGCTGTTCCCCAAGGTGATTGAAGCGGCAGTCAATGATCTGAACCGGCTGGGTCTGGACTCGATCGCGATGCGGCAGAAGATTCTGTTTTATGCAGGTCTGCTGGTGGGTGTGGCGCTGCTGAAGGGCGTGTTTTTATATGCCTCGCGCTGGATCCTGATCGGCATTTCGCGGGAGATTGAGTTTGACCTGCGCAATGACCTGTTCAAACAACTGGAGCGGCAGGATTCGGGGTACTATCAGCGAAACCGGACGGGCGACATCATGGCCCGGCTGACCAACGACTTGAACGCGGTGCGCCAGTTGCTGGGGCCGGCGATCATGTACAGCGCGAATACGATCTTGTTTTCGGCATTTGCGTTGTATTTTCTGCTGCGGATATCGCCCTGGCTGACGCTGGTGGCGCTGGCACCGATGCCGATTGCGTCGATACTCGTGCAGTACTTCGGGGCACGGATTCACGAGCGGTTTGAGCGGATTCAGGCGAGTTTTTCAGAGATTACTTCGCATGCCCAGGAGAATTTTTCCGGGGCGCGACTGATCAGGGCGTTTGCGCGGGAAGAGGCGCAGATTGATTCCTTTGAAAAGGCCAATCAGCAGTACATCGGCAGGGCGCTAAGGCTCGTTCAACTGATGGGCATGCTTTGGCCGACGCTCGAGTTTGTGCTGGGCGTTGCTCTGGTGATTACGCTGCTGGCGGGCGGACGGCTGGTCTTGCAGCACAGGATTGATGTAGGCAGTTTTGTCGCGTTCAACACGTACATGATTCTGCTGACGTTTCCGATCATTGCGGTTGGCTGGGTGATCAATCTTTTCCAGCGCGGAACGGCGAGCATCAAGCGGATTGACGAGATTTTACGGGCCGAACCGAAGATTGATGACGCCGGGGCAGACAAGACGATTCCCGAGGGAACCGTGCTGCAGGGAGAGATCGAGTTTCGCGGGCTAAGCTTTAGCTACGGCGAGACGCAGGTGCTGAAGAACATCAACCTGCGGGTTCCGGCGGGGTCGACGCTTGCGATAGTCGGGCCGACGGGGTCGGGGAAATCGACGCTGATCGGGCTGATTCCGCGCCTGCTGGATGTGCAGGAGAACACACTGTTGGTCGATGGGCGGCCGATCCGGGAATATCCGCTGAAGGTGCTGCGGTCGAATATCGGCGTGGTGCCGCAGGAGACGTTTCTCTTCAGCGAAACGATTCGCGAAAATCTGTGTTTCGGCGCACCTGAGGCGACGGCGGACGAGATGCTGGAGGCTGCGGAGGCGGCACATATACGGCGGGAGTTTAAGGAGTTTCCGCAGGGTTTTGAAACGATGGTTGGCGAGCGCGGCGTGACGCTTTCGGGCGGGCAGAAGCAGCGAACTTCGATTGCACGCGCACTGTTGAGGCGACCGCGCATCCTTATTTTGGATGATGCCCTGGCGAGCGTAGACACCTATACAGAAGAGCGGATATTGCAGGGTCTAAGGGAGTACGCAAATGACTGCACGACGATTTTGATTTCGCACCGGATCTCGACGGTGCGCGAGGCGGATCAGATTGCAGTGTTGTCGGAGGGGCGAATCCTGGAGCTGGGGACGCATAACGAATTGCTTGCGAAGGGCGGGTACTATGCCGGGCTGCATGAAAAGCAGTTGCTGGAGGAAGAGCTCTCTGTAACGAGATAAGCGCGGTTGCGAGGGGCGGTCATGCAGTCCAGCGGGCGGGCTGATCTGTTTCCGGCGCGGGTTGCGAAAAGTGGGAGATGCGGGGAGCGGTTGCGCCAACGGTGGGATCGGCGGCGACCTGTCGCCAGGCATCGCGGACACTGCGAACACAGCCGATTACCTCTTCAAAGCGTTTGGCGTCTGCGCCAAGGGAAGCCTGAAGGATCAGGGCAAACATGGATGCGTAGAATTCGCTGAGGACCTGGGCGGGACGACCGCCTATATCCATACGAAGTCGTGCCTGGAGGTGGATAAGGATGGCCAGTGCTCGCTTGACGGCGATTCGGCGGCCGCTGACGTCTCCACGCTCGACGGCGGCAATGGCCGCATAAAGAAATCGGATGACACCATCGTAGAGCGCGACGACCAGATCGACGGGCGAGGCACCGTCAAGCGCGTGCTGCTGATAACTGGACATGAGTATCTCCGCGCCTAGAATCTAGGAGCTCTGTAGCCGGTGACGGCGGAATAGAGTTCGCTGACGCCGTTGAGGTTAGTAGGGATGGCCTGGAGGATTTCGTTGGCGGTCGTGAGCTCGAGTGTGAGGCTGATCTGCTGCGTTGAGATGAGGCGCTCTTCGTTGGAAATATTCTGATTGAGGGAGGATTCGATGGAACTGTTGGATTTGAGCGCGAGGCTGAGAGAGCCATTGACCGCTGTATTGCCGAGGTTATTGAGGGTGGTCGAGAAGCTGGTACCCCAACTGCCGCTGTTTTGGAAGAAGCTGACGACGCCGGAGTAATCGCTGTTCAATTCGTTGTTGAGGGAGCTGCTGTTGAGCGTGAGCGTGCCATCGTTGTTGACGCTGATGCCAAGCTGGGTCAGCGATTTGATGTCGCCCTGGGAGTTGGTTGAGTTGATGGCCCCAAAGAGCTGCTCCTGGAGGAGGTTGAGTGTGGGGGTTCCAAACAGGGGCGAAGCGGTGCCGGTCGAGGAGTTTTTCTCCTGGGCATTGATGGCGCTGACGACGTTGTTGTAGTTGGTGACGAGGACGCCGACGGAGCTGACGACTGCCGAGTTGTTATTGAGGATCTGGACCTGGACCTGCTCAGCGGTGCCACTGGTGACAGGCGAGGGCGCGAGCAATTGAAAGGTAATGCCTGGAATGACGGTACTCACTGTATTTGAGGCAGACGAGATGCCGACCCCGTCAACCGTCAGGCTGGCGTTGGCACCGACAGTTGCGGTGTGATAAGCCAGAGTCGTGCTTGTGGTCGAATCGGAGATCGAAGAGGCGATGGTGAGATTGCCGGCGGTGCCAGAGCTGGCTGAGACTACAGAGAGCCGCGAGCCATTGGTGTCGGTGAGGACTGATGCGGTCACCCCGTAGCCGCCGGAGTTGATGGCAGCTGAGAGAGTCGCGAGGGTGTTGTTGGTGGAATTGATGGTAATCGATTGTGCGGCACCTGCCCCGACCTGAATGGAGATGGAGCCGGAGAGCGTGTCGGCAGGGTTTGTGATGGCATCGAGATAGCCGGACGAGGTGGCGGCGAGAGAATTGACCACGATCGAATGGGTGCCGGCAACGGAAGTGTTGGAGGCAGAGGTGAGGGTCAGCACGTTGTTGTCCGAGCTGGAACCCTGCTTGCCGGAGAGCACGCCCTGAAAGTCAGTTAACCCCTGGACATTGGTAGAGAGCGTTGAAAGCAGGCTGCCGAGGGCGGAAATGGCAGCGTCCTGGCCCTGAGCAGCGCCCAGCTGAGTCTTCCAGGGACTCTCGATGCGCTGGAGATTGGCTACAATCTGGCTGACGGTTGAGCTCACGTTAAATCCAGTGCCGCCAGTTGGTGAACCGAAGCTAATGCCTACTGTGCCCATCTGAACCTCGTTATGGTGAACAACGCAGTCCAGATGCCAAATCGGGCCGCTGGTGCGTTAGAAATGTCTTTTAAAATTGCTGACATAACCCCGGTGTCGCTGAAAAAGCTGCGGCGAAGAAAAATCGTGAAACGGGGAAGACGTGATCGATCCGTCTTCCCCGTCTCTGGTTGAGGTTGCAGTCGGTTTTTACTGCAACAGCTTGGTGACTTCCTGCTGGAGGCTGTTGGCCTGGGCCAGGGCTGAGATGCCGGTCTGGGACAGGATTTCGTATTTGGAGAGTTGGGTGGTTGCAGCGGCATAGTCGGTGGCCTGAACTGCGTTCTGGGCTCCGGTTACGTTCTGCTGCTGGGTGGTGGCGACGGAGGAGAAGGCGTTGAGGGTATTGACCTGGGCGCCGAGGTATCCGCGTTGTGCTGCGACGTTGCTGATGGCGGAGTTGATCTGGAGCAGGGCGGCCTGCGCGTTGCCCTGGCTGGTGAGATCGGTTGCGCCGAGGTTGGTGGACTGTTCGTTGGCTCCGATCTGGTAGCTGAGGGTCTCGGTGGACTTGGTGGAAGCGAAGAGAGCGGTTGCGCCTTCACCGGTGGTTGTATCGAGTACGGCAGCGTTGGCAATGGCGACACTGGCATTGGTATTCGAGACCAGGATGCCGGTGTCGGCCAGAGCTGTGGTAGCACCGGCGGGGTCGCCGACAGCGCCTGCGGTGGTGAGGCTGGCTGTTACGCCGGCGATGCCATCCTTGTTGATCTCTGATACGAGGCCTGAGACCGTGGTTGCCGTGGTGGTGAAGTTGTGGGTGGTGCCATCGGCGTTGGTGATGGTGAACTTGAGGCCGCCGCTGACGGTATCCCCGGCGAGGGCGCCAGTGGTCAGGACGCTGGCTGCGGCCTTGGAGAGATCAATGAACTGGCCTGAAGAGCTCTGGACGACGGAGCCGCCGGAGTCGCCAACGGTGGCTGAGGAGAGCGAGGCGAAGTGCAGGTTGTCGATGGCCGAGCCCTGGCTCGAGGAGTCACCGACGTAGATGCTGGTTCCTGCAGCCGATCCGGTAAAGACCTGGTTGGAGTTGTAGGTGGTGGTCGAGCCGATGTTGTTGATTTCCGACAGGATCGACTGATATTCCTGGTTGGCCGCAGCCCCCTGGGTCGAGTTGAGGGTACCGTTCGAGGTCTCAGTGGCCAGCGTAACGGCACGGTTGAGCAGGTTCGTCACTTGCGAGAGAGCACCATCGGCAACCTGGAGCAGACCTACACCCTCAGCGGCATTGGTGGCGGATTGAGTCAGCGCGGTGGAGTTGGCCTGAAGTCCGTTGATCAGCGACAGTCCGGCGGCATCATCGGAGCCCGAGTTGATCTTGGAGCCCGAAGAGAGCTGTTGCAGGACGCCCTGCAGACTGCTGTTGGTGCTATTCAGGTTGTTCTCCGCGTAGAGTGCGGAAAGGTTATTCAGTACGCCCAAAGCCATGGGGTAACTCCTGTGAGATGCGTGGATTTGCGATTGGTCACGAGCGGCCCTGGTATGTCCGGAGACATCGACAGAGCCGCGGGGGAAACCCGCCGCCGCATCTGGTGTGTGTATCGGCGAAGGGCTTTGCGACTTTAGCCGGGTGTTTGAGGGATCTGACGGAGACCCCTATTTTTGTGATTCCGGTGGCTGTTTTACATGGTTATTGGAGAGAGCTATCACGTTTACCGAATTCTGCCGATAGCAAATGAAGCAGGAGGGTTTTCGCAATGATCGAGGTAACGCGTTTGAATGGCAACGTCATGATCTTGAACAGTGATCTGATCAAGACGGCTGAGTCTTCCCCGGATACGATGCTGACGTTGATTACCGGGGAAAAGATGATTGTGCGGGAGAGCTGTGCTGAGATTCTGGAGAAGGTGTTGGCGTTTCGGTCGTTGCTGCTGGCAGCGATTGCGGCGCGCGACAAGGGAGCGGGAGATCTGCCGCGGCTGGTTGCGCTGGCGAGTCTGAACCCTGATATGGGCCAGGAGGGTGGTCGAGCGGGCAATGGGATGGCGGGCATCAGCAAGAATCGTCCGGCGCTGGTGGACCCGGCGCGGGGTAAAGCCGAGATGGGACAAAACTAGCGATTGCAGTGAGGCGATGGGCAGATTGGGACAGCGGAGAGGACTGGGGAATGGATAAGGCAAGCTTTGGAGGAGTTATGCTGGCGGTGTTTGGCATTGTGGCCGGACTGCTGCTGGAAGGCGGGAACCTGGGGCAGATTGTGCAGCCGACGGCAGCGATGATTGTCTTTGGCGGGACCTTGGGCGCAGTTCTGCTTCAGTTTCCGCTGCGCACAGTCGTTGATGCATTTCGCAGGCTGGGCCATGTATTTGTGACGCCGCGCGACCAGAACAAGAAAATGATTCAGGTGCTGGTCGGCTTTGCAAACAAGGCACGGCGAACCGGTGTGGTTTCTCTGGATGCAGATTTGAAGACGATCGAAGACCCTTTTCTACGCCAGGCCCTGACGCTCGCTGTGGATGGGAGCGAGCCGGCGGAGCTGCGCAAGATGATGAACCTGACCCTGGATACACGGGCTGAGAGCGAGGATCGC
>JANYDG010000116.1 GCA_025359885.1 Acidobacteriota bacterium | reverse complement strand
CGCTGAGCCAGGGACCACGGCCGCAGCGGTCAATCCTGTTTGTACTCTTTGGCTCAGAAGAGTTGGGCGGGTATGGAAATGCGTACTTCCTTGAGCACCCGCCGGTGCCGCTGACGCAGATTGTGGCAAACCTGGAATTTGAAATGATTGGCCGCCCCGACCCGGCGCTGCCCAACAAGACACTGTGGCTCACCGGCTATGAGCGCTCGAATCTCGGCCCGACCCTGGCCCAGCACGGCGCGGCGCTCTCAGCAGATCCACACCCCAAAGAGCAGTTCTTTCAGCGCTCTGACAACTACGCCCTGGCGAAAAAAGGCATCGTCGCGCAGACGGTCTCAAGCTTTGGCCTGCATACGGATTACCATGAGCCCTCGGATGATCTCGCCCATATTGATTTTGAATTTGTAACGCATTCGATTGCTTCGATGATCGGGCCCGTTCGTTGGCTGGCAAACTCAACCTGGCGGCCAACGTGGAATGCCGCAGGTAAGCCGTAGAGCCTGCCCAAAGCGGTCTCTACGAGACAGCTTTCGTTGCCGGGAAGGGGTAAAATTTTGCAGGATGCATGTAGAGGAGAAAGTAACCGTGAGTGAAGAAATGAATCGTAGGATTGTTCTGGCCTCGCGCCCCTCGGGAGCGCCCGTAGCCGCCGACTTTCGCCTGGAGACCGGGCCCGTTCCAACCGCAGGTGCCGGTCAGATGCTGCTGCGAACTGTTTACCTTTCGCTGGACCCCTACATGCGTGGGCGCATGAGTGATGCTCCCTCGTACGCGCCACCGGTTGCCATTGGTGGGCTCATGGTAGGGGCTACTGTGAGCCAGGTGGAGTCCTCAGATGCGGCCGGGTTTTCCGCAGGCGATTGGGTGCTCAGCTTCAATGGCTGGCAGGACTCTGCCGTTTCAGATGGCCGCGGCGCCGTCAATCTCGGGGCAAATCCAGCCAATCCCTCGCATGCGCTCGGCGTGACCGGAATGCCGGGATTTACCGCATACATGGGCCTGCTCGACATTGGGCAGCCAAAGCCCGGTGAGACGGTCGTGGTAGGCGCGGCGACAGGAGCGGTCGGTTCCATCGTGGGACAAATCGCCAGGCTCAAGGAGTGTCGCGTGATCGGCGTCGCCGGGGGCGCGGAGAAATGCCGCTACGCCGTCGAGGAGCTGGGCTTTGACGCCTGCATCGATCATCGCAGCCCGACACTCAACCAGGAATTGGCGGCAGCCTGCCCTGCCGGGATCGATGTGTACTTTGAAAATGTCGGCGGCGCGACCTTTGATGCGGTCTTTCCCCTGCTGAATACCAAGGCGCGAATCCCTCTCTGCGGGCTGATTGCCGGCTACAACGGCGACCCGGCGGGCGAAAGCCAATACCGGACCTCGCAGGTGATGGGGACGCTGCTGAAGAAGCGAATCAGGATGCAGGGCTTCATTATTTTCGACGACTACGGTCCGCACTTTGCAGAGTTCCGCAACCAGATGGCCGAGTGGTTTGAGGCGGGAAAGATCAAGTACCGCGAAGACATTGTCGATGGCCTCGAGAATGCTCCCGAGGCGTTCATCGGCCTCTTGCAGGGCAGGAATTTTGGCAAGCTGGCCGTGCGAGTCCGTAAGTAACGGACTCCACAACTGCCTGATCCGCGAACTATGTCAACTTCTTCAACTCCGGATAACGGGCGAGGATGCGGTGCTGGTCCTCGCCATTCAGCTGCGCAAAAGGCACAGGCTTGTCCTGCGGCCGGGTGCCCTTCTGGTTGACCACATTCATCAGGCTCCACTCCCGCTGCAGCCCCTGTGGCTCCTCGGCCTTCAGGTCGTACCGCGTGAAGTCAATCACCCTGGGGGCCTCGCCGGTTTGCCAGTTGTGCAAGAGGGCCAGCCGGAAATCCTTGTTCATGAACCACTGCATCTCCAGCTCCGGTTCTGAGCCTGCGCCTTTCACCCCAGTGCCCCTGGCGTCGAATCGGTAATCGAGGTGTGCGTTCGAGGGGTTGTGCTTACGCCACTCCAGGCCAAATTCGCCCTCGGTCATCACGCGGGTATCCGGCCAGCGGCTCCTGATGGCCTGCAGCGACCACGTAAGGTCTTCCTCCTGGCCCAGCGAGACTTCCCAAATCGAGGTGGTAAAGGCGAAGCCATTCAGTGCGTAGCCCTGGTCAAAGTGCTGCGCCACAGTGGCGATGGTTTCCTGGTGGCCAGCGTCAAGGCCCAGGCGGCCCGTCTCAATGGGGCCAACGCCAAGCCGGCTGTTGAAACCCCCGTCGAAACCCTGGCGGCGCGCAGGCAGAAAATCGCAGGTCCAGCCGTCGAGGCAAACGCAGTCGATGAAGTCCGACCTGCCCTGCGCCGGTTTCAGATAGTGTTCGCGGCTCGGATAGTAGGGGTAGCAGATGCCGCCGTCGCCGTCGCCATTGTCAATGCCGTGCTGGCTCCATATCTGCCCCTGGCATACGTGAATGCCCTCTTCCGTGGCGAGATAGTTCTGGCTATCGGCATCCAGGAAGCCAGCCACCAGAGACTGCGGCCGGTAATTGCCGCCAACCATCGTCGTGATCATCTGCAGGGCTTTTCGAATGGTCTGCTGATTGTTCTTCCGCGTGTCATACATCGGCGCAAAGTAGCCACCGGGAATAAAGGTCACTTCATCCCCATATTTGTGGTGATATTCGGCCAGCAGACGGCGGGCCTGCTGATACTCCGGGCGTTGGTCTGTCAGGGCAAGCCAGCTGATCGCCCAGGTCATTTTTGCACCAGGCCAGCCAGCCTCAAAGGCGGCGCGGCGGCTGCGAATATGATCCGGACTGTTGAGTTCGTGTTCGTCTTCACCGATGTTCTTGGTCGGCGTAACCTCAATCTGGTTGACCCTCACCACCGAAACATGCGTGAGAAATCTGCCGCCAAGCCCTCCGGGTGCAGCCACTGAAACCGGGCCAGCAAGTGCGAGCCCTGCAGCGGTTGCGGCCGCTCCCTTGACGAAATCTCTTCTTGTTCCTCGTGCCCAATTCTGGCTCATGCAATCCCCGTCCCTTCACGACAGGCAAGTATCGCAAACTTGTGCGGGCTGCGAGCTAACTCAAGGGTGCTCCGAGGGCGTTCCAGACCTGCACCGCCCCCGTCAGGTCCTCAATCGCCATCCCGAGTGATTTGAAGACCTTGCGTCCAGCCGGTACCGCAACCGACCCCGCCAGTATCGCGCCAATCTCCGCAAAAACCTTGGCTCCCGAGAGAATCACATCGCCAGCCTCGTTTTCCGACCCCTGGCGCGACTCGGCAATCAACGTACCGCGCATCACCTCATCGTCCAGCTCACGCAGATTCGGCCCGACCGCGCCGACGGCGATCACCAGTGAATTGGCCGCAAGCCACCTGCCATACAGAACTGGCGTGGTCGCCGAAGTGACGGTCACCACAACATCGCTCCCCGCAGCCTCTTCAATCGGCACGGCAACCGCACCCGTTTCGGCGGCAATCACTGCTGCGTTTTGAGCGTTCCTTGACCAGACGCGCACATTGCCCGGAATGCCAAAGGCAGGGCAAACTTCGCGAAGCGCTTCGATATGTGAGCGCGCCTGCACACCACTGCCAAAAATCCCCAGTGTCTTTGCCTCCGGAGCAAGTAGCTGGGCGGCAACGGCTGAGACCGCGGCAGTGCGCATCTCGGTGATGAGCCGGCCATCCATCACGGCCAGCGATTCGCCGGTGGCCCTGCTTAGCAGCTCAATCGTCGCCTGATGCGTCGGCAAATCTCTGTTGCCAGGGTAGAAGGTGACCGTCTTCACAGCCATGAAATTACCGGCCACCACGGGCATCGTAGCAAACCAGCCAAGAGGGCCGCCGGCTTCATCCTTGACGCGAATAATCTGGCGCAGTGGCTGCTCAACCCGTCCCGCCGAATAGTCGATGAGCGACTGGCGAATAGCAGGGATGAGCACTGGGTAAGTGAGCACGGACTTGATGCGATCTTCAGGGATGTACACGGGTTGGGGCCTCCCGAAGTTGGCGCAGTCCCCGCAGAGTCTGGCTGCGCAGCACAAACATAATGGCTCCAGTGCCGAGAATAGTCACGGACAAGGCACCAAGCCCGCTCTGGTAACTGCCTGTGAAGTCTCGCGCCCAGCCCATAAGGGACGGGCCCAGCACGCCGCCAAGCATGCTGACCATGTTGATGGTGGCGAGGCCCGATGCGGCACTCTTCCCTTTGAGAAAAATCGTAGGCAGCGCGAGCAGCGGACCCTGCATCGCATTTTGCATGAAATACATAAGCGCGAAACAGGGGACCGCGATCCAGGGATTCACAGAGAGTGCTACGACCACGAAACACGCCGATTCGAGGACACACGGCACTATAACGTGCATGTATCGTTTGCCGTCCCGGTCTGAAAGCCAGGCGTTGAGCAACATGCCAAGAGCGCCAAGCAATCCCATGCCCGAGATGAGGTAGCCGACGTTGGTGATGCTAAGCGATGTAAGTTGCTGCAAAATTACCGGCGCGGAAAAGGTGTAGGCGTAGCTGGTGCCCAGCATCAGCATTCCTGCCATACCAAAGAGCCACACGCGGGAGTCGCGCAATGCAGCACCAAAGCCTGCGCTGTGGCTGGTATCCGTTCCTGGGACTGCACTGGCATTCTCTGCTGCAAGCTGGTCAGCAATCCAGGTCCGCTCCGGTACCGAGAGCCACGGGGCATGAGCCGGTGTGTCCGGCAGCAGTTTGAGGAAGACCCCGCTGAGCAGGACCGCGGGCAGCCCCTCGACCAGAAACAGCCACTGCCAGCCGGCGAGCCCAAGCGTCCCCTCAAGATTCATAAGCGCCCCAGCCACGCCCCCCATAACCACAGAACTCAGCGGCAGCGAAATATAGAAGCGGCTGATCGTGCGGGCACGCAGACCCACCGGGAACCATTGCGTGAAGTAGTACAACACGCCCGGAAAGAAGCCCGCTTCGGCGATCCCCAGCAGAAAGCGCATCGTGTAAAACTGCCACGGCGTTCGTACAAACATCATCGCCATTGCCAGCAGTCCCCAGGTGAACATGATCCGCGCCAACCAGCGGCGCGCTCCAATGCGGTAAAGCAGCATATTCGACGGGATTTCACAGATGGCATAGCTAAGGAAGAAAAGCCCCGCGCCAAGGCCGTAAACGGTCGCGCTGAAATGCAGGTCGCGGTTCATCTGAAGCTGGGCAAAGCTGATATTGACCCGATCCATGTAAGCCACGCCATAGCCAAATGCGATGAGCGGGATCAGCCGCCAGGTAGCCTTGCGCATGGCCGACCGACCGGTAAGGTCTTCAGTATCAGCGGCGACGGCGGCTCCGGATTTCGGCAAATGCAGTTCTCCTGTCGCGGGCAGAGGAGTTTTAGTTTGAAATCGACACCCGGAAGGTATGGACAAATATCTCAGTGGAGCCTACCACAGCCATCGCGCCGTGCACGAATCTAAACCCACAGACAGGGGCAGCCACGTGTGGCAAGTGGCGTTTCTGCGATTGCGGCACCCGGCTCGACCGTCAGTTGGGCCGCGACGTAGACCCTGAGTTACCCGAGCTTGTGCGCCTGCGAAAGCGGTCATCAATCGGCTGGCGGCCTTTATAGCCGGATTCCATCGTGTGCCAATGCTCAATCGCGATTTCGCCAGACTTCCAGCAGAGCAGCACCACTTCGTCGTCCACGCGGCAGGGAAAGTCGAGCAATCCGGTCTCGAAATCCTTGACCTGCACGCCGATATCGTCAATCTCAGCCACGCTTTCGCGGGCCCGCTGGAGTTCCACTTCCATTGCAGCGCGGCGAGCGGCTACCTGGGCGATATTCACATGCATCCCGCCTGCGATGTGGATGCGGCGGCCCAGGTTGGTAAGCTCGGTGTCAATCTCTTCCGCGGCCCGTTTGCTTTCAGTCGCGCGCTTCAGCAGCGACTCGACCAGCGGTAACAGGGATTGCGCTTCGTCCAGGGTAAAAGTCTTCATAGTCAAGGTCCCTGACAAGAGTTTATCTGAAGAGGAGGCGAGGGAGTAGAGACGAGGGAACAGAAGGGCGATATGCAATCAGCAGGAGTTGACGCGCCGTGCCCAGGCTTCCGCTTCCGCCTCGGCAGCCTCGATCTGCTCTTCCGTCAGAGGCGTGCCATCTTTCCGCGTCGCCTTGGCGCTCAGCCGTTGAGGCGGGGCTTCTCGTTCGTCGGGTCGGGTATTGGTTTTCATCGTTTCGGTTGGTCCATATGCAGCGAATGGGGTTTCCCCACTCAGGCTGCTTCGTCCCCGGTCCCTGCTCCCTATTCCCTGATCCCTATTCCCTCGTCCCTAAACTTCCAGCATCCGGTCCAGCGCCACCCGAGCCCACTTCTTGACGCTGGGCTTGACGCGAATCTGATTGACCACCCGGCCTTCAATCAGATTTTCAAGCGCCCACGCCAGGTGCTGCGGGCTGATGCGATACATCGTCGTGCACAGGCAGCCTGCATCATCCAGCGTAATGATCTTCTTGCCCAGCGGCGCAAAACGCTTCGCCAGCCGGTTCACCAGATGAATCTCCGTCCCAACCGCAAACATCGACCCTTCCGGCGCATCTTCGACAATCTTGATCAGCCGCTCGGTCGACCCAAGCGCGTCCGCCTTCTGGCATACATCCCATCGGCACTCCGGGTGCACAATCACCTGGATGCCGGGGTACCTGGCACGCACCTGATCAACATGGCTCGGCAAAAATCGCTGATGCACCGAGCAGTGGCCTTTCCACAGGAGGATGCGGCTCGCCTCAAGCGCCGACTTCGTCTGCCCGCCCTGGAGCGCCCAGGGGTCCCACACAGACATCTCATCGAGCGGAATCCCCATCGCATACCCGGTATTGCGTCCCAAATGCTGGTCCGGCAAAAAGAAGATGCGCTTTCCCCCACCGCGGGTTTGGTCAAACGCCCACTCAAACGCAGCCCTTGCATTCGAACTGGTGCACACCAGCCCACCCCGTTCACCGCAAAAAGCCTTGATCGCCGCTGTCGAATTCATATAGGTCAACGGCACCAGCCCCTCGGTCATGCCCACTTTTTCAAGCGCTTCCCAGGCAGCCTCGACCTGCGAAATCTCGGCCATGTCTGCCATCGAGCAGCCAGCGTTCAAGTCGGGCAAAATCACCTGCTGAATCGTATTGCCTTCAGCATCCTGGCGGCCAAGCAGGTCAGCGCTCTCGGCCATAAAGTGCACTCCGCAAAAAATCAGGTATTTTGCATCGGTTTCTGCTGCAACTTTTGAGAGCTTGTAGCTGTCTCCCGTAAAGTCCGCAAAACGGATGACTTCATCGCGCTGGTAGTGGTGGCCAAGCAGCAACACGTCCTTGCCCAGTTTGGCACGCGCCGCCGCGATGCGGTCGTCCATCGAGTGGTCGGGCAGGGCGAGATAGTTCTCCAGACTGCAAGACTCCTGATTCGTCAGCTCCGGTTCGGCACCAACGGCCGCCGGGCCTTCTGCCGCCATCGGCAGTTCGAGTAGAGAGTTCATTGTCTTCCGCCTTCAGTCCAGCTTCAGCCCTTATCGGCAGCGCGGACGGGGATGTTGAAAGCAAATCTGGCTGCAGCGAATTCACTGGCGCTCCACGCTCCTGATCTCCGTTGCAGAGATTCAGCATTCCTGGCTCGCCCCAATCCGCGGGGTTGTTGCAACCGTCTATGTCAATGGATGCCAGGGAAAGCAAAACGGTCCGAAAACCGTGCGACGTCCCTTGAACCCACCGAAATTGTAACGTGAATGCAACAAAACACAAAGCTTCTTTCCTGAAACTACGGCCATACGCCCGGAATGCCGCCATCCCCCGACAATCTGGAAGCAGGGATTTGACGTACTGTTTGTGGCGGTTAGTCGTGGGCAGGTATCATGGTCCAGACAAGCAGCAAGCCAGAGCGGAGACGGCGAATTCATTGATGGTAGCGACAATCGTTCCACTCACAATTCAGGTTGCAAGCATTGGCATCCCAGATACCCTGCTTCTGATGCTTCTGGCACTGGTGGTCTTTGGGCCGCGAAGGCTGCCGGAGATTGGCCGACAGATTGGGAAGCTCATGTACGAGTTCCGCAAAGTCTCCAACGACTTCAAATTTCAGATGGAAGAAGAGTTGAGGCTCAGCGAAGAGACGGCGCGTCTGGAAAAGTTGCAGACCATCGCCCAGCCAGCGCTCCCCCCGGCAAGTCCAGCAAATTTTGACACGCCGCCCCAGCCGCTGCCGCAACTGACACCAGTTTCGAGTCCTGTCTCAGAGCAGTCAATGGGCATGGGCAGCAGCATCGCCGAACCCGCTGAATCCCAGGAATCCTCGGCCGCGACCGAGCCCGCTCCGGAAGCCGAGTTTGAAGTGCGCGGCGAGCCACGTCGGTTTCCACACATCCAGCCTCCCGTCTCCGGTGAGACGATTGCCGCGCAAAAACCATTTCGCGGCCGAGTTCCCGAGATGACCGAACCCCAGGTCGAATCTGCATCAGAAGCAGCCACCGAAGCCGTGCCTGAAAGCATCGCGTCGTCGGAATCCGCAACCGGACAGGACGCTCATCATGGCTGAGACTCCCGATGCATTTGACCGCGCCAAGGCAGCCGTAAGCGAGCGAGCCGATTTACCCGGCATGAGCCTCTTTGAGCATCTCGACGAACTGCGCAAGCGGCTCATCCACTCTGCCATTTACCTGGTCTGCGGCTACATTGTGGCGGTTGTCTTTGCCCCACAGTTGTATCAACTGATGCAGGCTCCCCTTGAAAAGATCGGCATTCAGTTGAACTTCACCCACCCAGCCGACCTGGTCAACCTCCGCTACATCCAGATTCCGCTGGTCGGCGGCGCGCTGCTGGCTGCGCCCTTCATCCTCTTCCAGGTGTGGCTCTTCATCGCGCCCGGGCTTTATCAGCGGGAGCGCCGCTTTGTCGTCCCCTTCATGGCCTCGGCAATCGGCCTCTTCTTTTCCGGAGCCTTCCTCGGCTACCACTTTGTCTTCCCGGGCATGCTCAAGTTTCTGATTATCGATCTCAGCCACAGCCTCAGCATTCACCCGATTATCAGCATCGAAGAATACACCAGCTTCTTCTTCTCGCTCATTCTCGGCATGGGCGCAGTCTTTGAAATGCCGGTGGTGATTTTTTTCCTGGCAATGTTTGGCATCGTAAGCCCACGCTTCCTCTGGAAAAACATGCGCTACGCGATCCTGATCATCTTCATCATCGTGGAGATCATTACCCCCTCGCCGGATATCCCCACGCAGTTTGCCTTCGCCGTTCCTATGCTGGTTCTCTATCTGCTGAGCATCGGCATAGCGTGGTGGGTACATCCAGAGCGGCGAAAGAAGAATGAGGTCGCCGCGTGAGCAGTGAACAGGTCTTTCGGCTCAATCACTGGAGTCTTCAGTCTCTCTCTGCCAACCCGGTCTTGTGGCTCCTGATGTTGCTGTCTTTGCCGGCCGCAGGATTGGCCCAGCAGCACTTCCGCGGCGACAAGGCACTCGAAATCACGCGCCAGTTCGTTGCCATCGGCCCGCGCTGGTGCACCAGCCCCGGCCACCTCAAGGCAGAGGCCTTCCTCCGCGCCCAGTTCAAAGGCGACAAGCTCGAAGAAGATACCTTCACCGCCAACACGCCCATTGGCCCCGTCCCCATGCGCAACTTCATCGTGAGGTTCCCTGGCAAAAAAGACGGCGTGATCGTCCTCACCACCCATTACGAAACCAATTATCCGCTGCGCAATATCGGATTCGTCGGGGCCAACGATGGCGGCTCCACAACCGGAATGCTCATCGAAATTGCCAACGAGATTCGCGGCAAGGTCCTCGATGGCTACAGCGTCTGGCTGGTCTTCTTTGACGGCGAAGAGGCAATCGAGCACTGGCAGGGCACAGACCACACCTACGGCAGCCGCCATCTGGCCGCCAAATGGGGCTCCGACGGCACCCTCGGCCGCATCAAGGGCCTGCTGCTCGCCGACATGCTCGGCGACAAAGACCTCGACGTACAGCGCGAAACCGAGTCAACGCCATGGCTCAGCGGCCTCGTCTTGCAGGCCGCCAAAAATACCGGCCACGCCAAATACTTCTTTGCAAAAGAACAGGCCGAAGAGGATGACCATCTTCCCTTTCTGCAACGCGGCGTCCCAGCCGTAGACGTCATTGATGCCGACTACGGCCCCCATACCGCCGAATACAACTACGATGGATGGCACCACACCGCCCAGGACACCATGGACAAAATCAGCGCCAAGAGCCTGACCATTGCCGGCGACGTGTTCCTTGAGTCCATCAAGTTGCTCAATCAGAAGTAGCCCACAGAGCGACTCAGCTTTGTGCGACCCGACTTGTCGAAATCTGTCCTGCGGGAGCCTGACCTGCCGATTCCGGATGCATCGGCACCGGCTTTACAAAAGCAAAGTTGTTTGGTCCAGCGTTACGCGCCTTTTGCATCGCTGCATCTGCCAGGCGCATAAGGGTATCCGCGTCACTCGCATCGTCAGGATAGAGGCTGATGCCGATGCTGCACTCGGTTGCAAACTCAAACTCCGACACCTCGTACGGTCGGGTGAGTTCAACCAGCAGCTTGGCCGCGAGCGCCTCCACGTCTTCAATCGCTTTAACGCCGGGCAGCAACAGAACAAACTCGTTGCCGCCGAGACGAGTCACCGTGTCCGATTCACGCAAAGTAGCTGTGAGCCGAGCCGCCACCTCCTTCGTAAACAGGTCAAGCCGCAACGCCGGTGGAGGCGGTATCGGTGGCTTTTCACCGGCCACCAACTGATTCTCGGCATCCACATCCAGAAAGAGCACCGCCAGTTGGTCACTGTTGCGATCCGCCATTTTGGTCGCCTGCTCCACCCTGTCAACGAGCAGAATTCGATTCGGCAGTCCGGTCAGTGTGTCGTGCTGGGATTGATAAGCCATGCGCTCGGCCAGTTGCACCGCTTCGCTGACATCATGAAAGATCAGGACGCTGCCCTGATACGGGCCGTTGGACTCCCTGAGAGGTGTAACCGAAAGCTCCACAGCGATGCGTCGGCCTCCCCGGCCCACCAGCAGCGTCTGCACTGATCTTTCAATACGAATGCCCTCCTGCAACGCCTGATATGCAGGATTCACGATGACAGCGTCGGTCGAGGGCTCACGAAGTTCAATCACCTCTTCGATAGGCTTGCCAATCGACTCCGCCTCCGACCAGCCAGTCATGGCCTCTGCGGCCAGATTCAGCGTCTGGACGCGAGCGCCATGGTCTGTGGTTACAACCGCATCGCGGACCGATTGCAGCGTAACACGTAGCAGATGCAGTGGGGTCTGCAATTTGCGTAGGTATCCTCTTAGTCTGAATCATAGCCACGGGTTGCTGCTTTCGCAACAAAATCGTCAAGAAATTGACAACCGCCCCCAAGCAAAGGCGAAATCGGAGCTACAGACTGCAGATTCTTTCGAATCACTTGAGATAGCATCACCGTAGCACCAGGAATCAGCGGGGGCCACTTGAATCAGGTTTTTGCAGGCGCGCCACTCTCGTGGTGGATAGCTTTTCACCTTGCCGTACTGGTGCTCATCGTTGCCGATGCCATGCTGCCGCACAGCCGCGTCAAAGACGGGGCCCAGGAGGGGAAAAACGCCCCGATCAACAAGCTCGCCTGGATCTGGAGCCTGTTTGTCGCGCTCGTGGCGCTCGGCTTCGCCTTCTGGCTCAACTTCGAGCTTGGCCACCAGACCGCACTTGAATTCGTCTCCGGCTACGTCATCGAAACCTCACTCAGCGTGGACAATCTCTTCATCTTCCTGATTCTGTTCCGCGGCTTTCGCATCGGCCACCGGCAACAGCACAAGGCGCTCCTATGGGGGGTTGGCGGCGCAATCATCCTCCGCGCCGCCTGCATTGCGCTTGGTGTTTCGCTGTTGTCGCGATTCAACTGGATTACTTACATCTTTGGCGCGATTTTGCTGGTCGCTGCCTACAGGCTGGTCAAGGGAACCTCCGCCGCCGACGCGCTGCCAAAATGGATCGTCCACCTGCAAAAAAGTGCACACACCCTGCTGCCTGTCATTATCGCCGTTGAATTGACCGACCTCCTCTTCGCGATTGATTCGATTCCCGCAGTCCTCGCCGTGTCGCGCGATCCGTTCGTCGTCTACACCTCCAATATCGCCGCAATTCTCGGCTTGCGATCTCTGTATTTTGCCCTCTCGAGCCTGCTTGACCGCTTCCACTATCTGCACTACGGGCTCGGCGCGCTGCTGGGTTTTGTCGCCCTCAAAATGCTGCTTTCCCACTGGGTCGAGATCCCGGTACTCTGGTCGCTCGCCACCATGGCAGCAATCCTGGTTGTCTGCGCTGGCGCATCCATTCTTTTTGGCGGCAAATCAAAAAAACACGCGGCTGGGCATACCAGGCCCACAGAATGAACAATGAGGTTGAAGCATGCAGCGAACAACTCTGGTGACGGGCGCTTCCCGCGGATTAGGCGCAGCCATTGCGCTCGAGCAAGCCGCGCAGGGCAACAAAGTCGCGGTCAACTACTGCAGCAGCAACGATGCCGCCGAACAACTGTGTGCCAGAATTCGCCTCGCCGGCGGCGTGGCGATGCCCTTCCAGGCCGACGTCCGCGACGAAGCGCAGATTGACCACATGATCGGCGAGATAGAGAAAGCCCTCGGCGGCGTCGATGTGCTGGTAGCCAACGCCACCGGGCCCCAGCCCATGCTCTCCATCGAAGAGCAAACCTGGCAGGCCTACCTCGACCAGCTCGAATTCTTCGTGAAATCGCCCCTCCTGCTCCTCAAACGCGTCCTCCCCGGCATGCGCCAGCGCAGCTTTGGCCGCATCATCAACATCGGCAGCGAAGTGATGGAGCTGGGCAATCCGCGCTTCGCCAACTACGTCGCGGCCAAGGGCGCACAACTCGGAATGACCCGCAGCTGGGCACGCGAACTCGGACCGACCGGCATCACCGTGAACCTCGTCGCCCCCGGCTGGATTCCCGTCGAACGCCACGCCGAGGCGGCCGCTGACGAGCTCGAAGCCTACCGGCTCGGCGTTCCACTCGGTTACCAGGGCGCTCCCTTAGATATTGCGAAGATGGTGGCCTTCCTGGCCAGCGACGAGGCGCGCTTCCTCACCGGCCAGAAATTTTCAGTCAACGGCGGAAACACCCTGAGCTAGCGACCAACTACCAGGCTTGAAATCGAATCTGCCCATCGCTTTCGACCGAGTGCTTTTGAAATTGATGGTCGTCGCGGCGGGGAAAATCATTGCGGAAGTGCGCCCCCCGGCTCTCCGTCCGCGCCAGCGCAGCCCGCAGGATTGATCCGGCCACCGAGGCGAGCGCATTCGCTTCAAAAAGGCGGCGGCTTCCCTTGCCCAGCCCCGTTGTCAGTTCATTGAGCGGTGCCAGCGCGTCGGTGATTTCAGCTAGATCGGCGAGCCCGGTCCGCAACGTCAGCTCCTCTCGCAGCAACCCGGCATTCGCCCACAGTGATCGCTTAAGACGGCTAATGAGCACCTCGACGAGCGCAGCTTCCTCCTCGCACAAGGGCAATACAGACGCCGCGCCCATCACTGCTGTCTGGCTGAAACCAAGATCATCAGCAAGAATGGCCGCCGCAGCGCGCGCTCCAAAAACCAAACCCTCAAGCAGTGAATTGGAGGCAAGACGATTGGCTCCATGCACGCCTGTGCAGGCTGCTTCACCCGCCGCATACAGTCCCCGCAGCGTCGTTCGCCCACCAAGATCAGTTCGAATACCACCCATCAGATAATGGGCCGCCGGGCGCACCGGGATCAGATCATTCTGCAAACTCAGTCCATGCGTCGCGAGAAATCGGCTGATGCCTGGGAACCGCTCCGTGAGATTGATCTCGCAAATGTGACGCAGATCAAGGTAGACCTGGCGTGACTCCGCGGGATTGCTCCCCATGCCTTCACGAGCGATCGCGCGAGCAACTACGTCCCGCGGCGCAAGTTCCAGTTGCGGATGATATCGCTCCATGAAGCGCTCACCGCGATCATTGCGCAGGTACGCACCCTCGCCGCGCAAGGCTTCAGAAAGCAGAAAACGGGCCACCCCAGGCAGCGACAGGGCCGTCGGGTGAAACTGGTAAAACTCCATGTCGGCCAGTTCCGCTCCCGCCTGCGCCGCAATCGCGATCCCGTCCCCGGTCGCAACCGCCGGATTCGTCGTATCGCTGTAGACCTGGCCCGCGCCTCCGGAGGCAAGCAGCACCGAGCGCACAGCGATGCGCCGGGAAACATTGCTCGCATCGAGCAATTCCACCGCAACCACTCGACCCCCTTCGACAATCAGTCGCGTAGCCATCGTCCACTCCGCAAAATGGATGCGGCGATGCGCACGCGCAATTTCACGGGCGTGGGCCACCAGTGACCGGCTTATCTCCGCTCCGGTCGCGTCGCCATTGGCATGCAAAATACGCGGGTGAGAATGGGCCGCCTCACGGGTGCGTAGCAGTTCGCCCCCAGGATTATGGTTCTCCCGGTCAAAAGCCGCGCCCCATTCAATCAGTTCAGCCACACGCTCCGGACCTTCCTGCACCAGCACTCCAGCCGCAGGAACATACACCAGGCCATCCCCGGCACCCACCGTGTCTTCCAGGTGCAGGGCCACATCCTCATCCCCTTCGGTCGCCACTGCGATACCGCCCTGGGCGTAGTGGGTGTTCGATTCCCCGAGAGATTCCTTGGTCACAACCAGCACCCGGCCGTGGCTGGCCAGTTCAATCGCCGCACGCAGCCCAGCAACGCCCGCACCGACAACGATGAAGTCCACACTCTCGAGATTGGATGCCTGAGTCATAACCTTTGAGGCTATCACCGCGCGCAACCCACCGGGCCAGGTCGGCTGCAATCAGTTTTGTAACCTAGCGCAGGCTTTCCCAGGTTGACTCACTCGTTGGCCGTTTAGAATGGAAGCGTTAGCGTCGTCGGATTCCGGTCTCAAGTATCCGGATTGCCCCGCGACGCACGCCAATCGAGGGGCCATGACAAGTCGAAATCAAATGATTGAAGCCATCGCTGCACAAGCCACCGAGTGGCGTCGGGAACTGCACCGCAATCCCCAGACCGTCTTTGAAGAGACCTTCGCCAGCAACTTTATCTGCAGCAAGCTCACCGCGTGGGGCATCCCCCACGTGCGCGGCATCGCCACCACCGGCGTCGTCGCGACCATTGAGGGCCGCCGCAACCACTCCGGGCGTACCGTAGCCTTTCGCGCCGATATCGACGCCCTCGATGTCATCGAGCAGACCGGCCAGCCGTGGGCCTCTCTCACGCCAGGCAAAATGCACGCCTGCGGCCACGACGGCCATACCGCCACCCTGCTCACCCTCGCAAAATACCTCAACGACACCCGCAACTTTGATGGCCTCGTCTGCCTCATCTTTCAGCCCGCCGAAGAAGCCGGTAAAGGTGCCCACCAGATGCTCCGCGAAGGCCTCCTGGAGCGCTTCCCCTTCGATGAAATCTACGGCTACCACAACTGGCCCACCCTGCCCCGAGGCACATTCGCCATCAAGCCAGGGCCCATGCTCGCATCCGTCGACGTCTTCGAAATCCGTTTGCAAGGCAAAGGTGGCCACGCCGCCATGCCCCACGCAACTCTCGACGTAATCCCAGCCGCCGCTCAACTCGTGCTCGCCCTGCAAACCCTCGTCAGCCGCGAAACCGATCCCATGGCAAACGCCGTCCTCAGCGTCACCAACCTGACCGCAGGAACAGGCGCGGCCAACGTCATCCCCGGCCAGGCCACGCTCAGCGGCACCGTCAGAACCTTCAACAAAGACGTCCGCGACCACCTGCAGACTCGCATCGCCGCCATGGTCGATTCAGTCGGAACAATGTTCCGACTCACCACCGAGTTTGACTACACCCGCCTCATCGACCCAGTCATCAATCACGATCAGGAGACTGAATACTGCCGCGAGGCCGCAGCAGCCATCGTCGGCCCAGACAAAGTCCAGTCCATGGAACCAATCATGGGCGGCGAAGACTTCGGCGGCTTCCTCGAGCAGCGCCCCGGCGCTTTCATCGTCATCGGCCAGGCAGAACCAGACCCCGCCAGCCCCCACAACCGCGGACTGCACAATCCCGGCTACGACTTCAACGACGCCATCCTGCCCACCGCAGCAAGCTACTTTGCAGAACTGGCCGAACGCCGCCTCCCAATCGACTAAGACCATCCACCAGGAATTGACAACGCGCAAGCGAACGCTGCACTCCACAACCGACGCGATTGCCGTGCAGTACGATTGAGAAGATGCAGATGATCAAGGTTGAAACGCCATCGGCGAAGTATCAGGTATTTGCGGGCACAGGGCTCATCGATTCCCTACAGCCCCGCATGGTGAAAGTCCTCGCTGGTATGGGCCAGAAGCTCCCCAGACGAGTCTTCGTCCTCACTTCCCCCGAAATCTGGGAACTCTGGTCCAAGCGCTTTCTCGCCTCCTTCGCCGTCGAGCCTGTCGTGCTCCTCCTGCCACCCGGCGAACGCCACAAAAACCTGCGCTCCGTCGAAAAAATCCTCCGCCAGATGGCCAAAGCCGGCGGCGATCGCAGTTCTCTGCTCATCGCCTTTGGCGGCGGCATCGTCGGCGACGTAGGCGGATTCATCGCCGCCATCTACATGCGCGGCATCTCTTACTTCCAGGTGCCCTCGACCTTCCTCGCCCAGGTGGATTCCTCCGTCGGCGGCAAGACCGGCGTAAACCTGCCCGAAGGCAAAAATCTCGTCGGCAGCTTCCATCATCCCCTCGCCGTCTTCGCCGATATGGAGTTGCTCAGCACCCTGCCTGACCGCGAACTCCGCGCCGGCCTCTTCGAAAGCGTCAAAGCAGGCATGATCCGCGACCGCAGCCTGCTCCGCTACATGGAAGAAAACTCCGCAAAAATCCTCGGCCGCGACCCCGCAGCTCTCGAAAAAGTAATCGCCGCTTCCATCCGCATGAAAGCAGAGGTAGTCGGCATCGACGAGCGCGAAAGTGGCCTGCGCATGATTCTCAACCTCGGCCACACCCTCGGCCACGCCATCGAATCGGTCACCCGCTACAAAGTCCTCCTCCACGGCGAGGCAGTTGGCTGGGGATTGATTTCGTCTCTTTACCTCGGCAAGATGCGCGCCACCATCACCGAACCACAGTTCCAGCGACTCATGCGCCTCGTCTATCTCTACGGGCCATTGCCCGCGCTCAGGCTCAATGCGCAGAAACTCGTCGACGCCACCGCCAAAGACAAAAAGCATCTCGGCAACGTCCGCCGCTTCGTCCTGCCCGTCGGCCTCGGCGATGCCTGCGTTGTCGAAGATGTCTCCGGCGCAGAACTGCTCGAAGCCGCCCAATACATGCTTGCCCTCGCCAAACCCCTGCCCGGCAAGGCTGGAGCCTAGCCATGGCAACCAAGCCATCAACATTAAGCAAAGGCGCAACCCCCGACGGCACCCGCGACGAGCAAAGCGCCGCAGCAGCCGTGCGCCAGATGTTCAACTCCATCGCGCCCCGCTATGACCTGCTCAACCATGTGCTCTCGGCCAATATCGACCGGCTCTGGTGGTGGCAGACAGCGCGCCGCTTCCGCTCCATCCTCATCAATCCCGACGCCGCCGTGCTCGACATCTGCTGCGGCACAGGCGACATGACCATGGCCCTGCTCAAACATCGTCCCGTCGCGTCGCGACCAGTCATCGCAGCCGACTTTGCGCGCGAGATGCTGGCCCGAGGAGCGCGAAAATTCGCAGCGCCCTCAGCGAAACACGGCAACGCCATTGCCGTCGAAGCAGATGCCCTGCATCTCCCTCTCAGCGCCCAGTCGCTCGACCTCGTCACCACCGCCTTCGGCTTCCGCAATCTCGCCAACTACGGCGACGGCCTCCGCGAATTTCACCGCGTCCTCAAGCCCGGCGGCCAGGTCGGCATCCTCGACTTCAGCGAACCCGACGGGCTCATCGGCAAGCTTTATCAGGTCTACTTCCGCCGCATTCTCCCCGCCATCGGCCGCCTCATCTGCGGCGCAGACGGCCCCTACAACTACCTGCCCACCTCGGTCAGCAAATTTCCCCCTCCCGCCGAAATGCTCGCCATGATGCGCACCGCCGGCTTCACCGACGTCCGCTGGACCCCCTACACATTCGGCATCGCCGGGCTGTTCACCGGCCGTCGAGGCCCGAATACAGTCTGAATCAACGCCCATGCCATGCCATCCGGTTGGTGACAGGTGAGGCGACCATATAGGCTAGAGTTCCCGGTACTCCGCTTTTCGCAGGAAAGCAATCTTCCCATGACTTCAGTCACAGCCCGCTCCGCAGAAAGCCAGGCCCAGGCGCACGCCGAAATGTCCGCAGCCAAGCGGCGCGTCGCGCTGCACTCCATGATGGCAGCGGCTGCGATGACACTGCTGAAGCTCGCTGCCGGCCTGATGAGCGGCTCCCTCGGCGTGCTCTCAGACGCCATGCACTCTGGACTCGACCTCATCGGCTCAGCACTCACGCTCTTTTCCGTGCGCGTCTCTGACCTGCCAGCCGACGAAAACCACTCCTACGGCCACGCCAAGTTTGAAACGCTCTCCGCCTTCGCCGAGGCCGGCCTCATGGCCGTCAGTTGTGCCTGGATCATCATTGAAGCCGTCCAGCACATCGTTCGGCATGACGCCCTCGTGCGCCATTCCCTATGGCCGGTGCTGGTCCTGGTCACCTCCATCGCGGTGGATTGGTGGCGTTCGCAAGAGTTGGGCACCGTCGCGCAGAAATTCAACAGCACCGCCCTCGCCGCAGACGCCTTTCACTTTGCCTCAGACATCTGGTCCACGCTCGCCGTGCTCGTGGGACTGGCAATGAGTTGGCTGGGCCAGCAATTCGCCATTGGCTGGCTCAGCTATGCCGATCCCGTCGCTGCAATTCTGGTCTCGCTGATGATTCTGCGGTTGAGCTGGAAGCTGACCCGCGAAACCTCAGACGTCCTGCTCGATGCCACCCCGACCGAGCTTCGGGAAAATATCCTGCGCGAAGTTGGGGCTGTCCAAGGCGTCCTGGCCATCGAGCAGGCTCGCGTCCGTCGCGCCGGCTCTGCGACCTTTGCCGATCTCACCCTCGCCCTGCCCCGCAGCTTCACCTTCGAGCACACCAACGAACTCGTCCGCTCAACCACCGAAGCTGTCCAGCGCATCATCCCCGACGCCGACGTGGTCATTCATACCGTGCCACGCCAGAGCTCAGCTGAAAGCATCTTCGATCGGGTCCGCGCAGTCGCCGCCCGCAACAACGTCAGTGTCCATGAGGTAAGCGTCCAATCCGTCGAGGGCAAGCTCCGCGTCGAGCAGCATGTCGAGTTGAATGAAAACATGACCCTCGCCGAGGCCCACACCTTTGTCACCGCTATGGAAACTGAAATCCTGCGCGAAGTGCCGGAATTGGACGCCGTCCTCACCCACATTGAAAGCGAGCCCGCCACCATCGAACGGCAGAAACTGCTCGCCGGTGATGGCCAGGTGCAAACCGAGGCTGAACGCATCGAGCGCAGCCTCCTTGCTGCGGCCATCGATTTCCCCGAGATTATCGACGTGCACGAGATTCATGTCGGGCGCACCGGAGAACACATTCAGTTAAGCTGCCATTGCACCCTACCCGATGCACTGACCATGCAGCGCGTGCATGAGGTCATCACCGGCCTTGAAGACCGCCTCAAGATCGAATGCCCGGAAGTCAGCCGGGTGCTGATCCACCCCGAGCCGGAAACAGATAACCTGAGGTAGGAGCACCCCTATGATTGCACGCAGCGAATGGACAAGCACCGAACCGAATCCTTCCATTTTCATCGGCCACTCCCAGTCCGGCCATACCATACGCTTTGATGCCTCGCCTGAGCATGTCGAGGGTCCATCTCCAATGGAGGCCGTCCTGGCCGCACTCTGCGGCTGCACCTCGGTCGATGTCGTAAGCATCCTCAAGAAGAAACGCCAGCCGCTGGCCACGCTGACAGTCTCCGCAATCGCTGAACAGGCCGAGGACAGCCCCAGGGTTTTCACCAGGATTCGCCTCACCTACGCCGTCACCGCCACCTCCGGCGGCCAGTTGAGCCGCAAAGCCGTCGAAGACGCCGTGCACCTCTCCAAGGAAAAATACTGTTCCGTCTCGGCCATGCTCGAAAAATCAGTAAAAATTGAGTTTATGGTCGACTTTCCCGACGGAGACCCACTCCCATGAGCCTCAAACTGCGCTCGATCAAAGACTTCTTCCAGGGCATGCTCCTGTTGATGGCGCTGGTCGTTGTAGCCCTGGTAGCCGCGGTCACCACCATGCACTTTGCCATCCACGGGGCTGAAGTGAGAGTTCCTGCCCTCAAGTCAATGACCGTCGCCGACGCGCGTAGCCAGACATCAGGCCTTGGGCTCAATCTTGAAGTGGACAACCGCTACTACTCCGCCGACGTGGCTGCCGGGCACATTCTCTCCCAATCGCCCCTGCCCGGTGCCGTGGTCCGGCGTGAGTGGCGTGTCCGCGTGGCAGAGAGCCTGGGGCCACAAAAGGTAGAAGTACCGAGCGTCCTGGGCAACCAGGAACGCATCGCCGGACTCAACCTTCGCCGCGTTGGCCTGGAAGCTGGCGCTACGGCCCACCTGCCCTGGTCCAGTTCTGAAACGGGGGTCGTCCTCTCCCAGGATCCGCCGCCAAAAGCGCAAGGCATCGAACGCCCCAGCATCAACCTGCTCGTCGCCTCCGCCGACGACACCACGGTCGATGGCTACGTGATGCCAGACCTGACCGGGCTGCCGGTTGTAAGCGCCCAAAGCGCACTCAGTCGCGTAGGCATCAAATCTGGCGAACCCCGATTCGTCGAAACAAAAATTGCCCCAGTCAACGGGCCTGGCACGAGCCAGATTGCAGCCGTCGGCAGCGCAGCCAGTTCTGCCCAGACCCATGTGCCTGCCGCGGCAAAGTCGTCAGCCCTTCCAGGAACCGTCCTGAGCCAGCAGCCTTTGCCCGGATATCGCGTCGATGTTGGCTCTACTGTAGTTTTGACCGTGGCCCGATGATTCGTTTTTATCTCCGGCGCTCGAGAATCGCAATGAAAAATCCGTCGGTTTGAATCGACGACCCCAGGCTGCCAGGCAGAATGGTCAGCGATCCGTCCGCTGCAACCATCTGGTTGAGCAATCGAGAGCCTTCCTCTGAAAGCTCGCCCTCGCCTTGCAACTCTTCGAGTCCTCCCGCGACCGAAACCTGACCCCAGCCAGGCTCAACCGCGAGAACCTCGGCAATCACCGCCGCGTTTTCCTCCGGTTCAAGTGAGCACGTCGAATAGATCACCCGACCCGTCGCCACCGCCAACACTCCGCGCAGCAGCGCACACTGACGCTCATGATGGCGGGCCAGGTCTTCCACTTTAAGCCGATGCCGAATCTCGGGGTTGCGTCCCAACGTACCCGTGCCGCTGCATGGAACGTCCGTAAGTGCAAGATCGTAGGCCGTTTCGGTGGGCAGTTGTGTGGCATCCGCCTGCACCACATCGATCTGAGGCGCGTATTCGCTGGCTGTGATACGCGTTTTCAGGGCTTCCAGACGGGCCGGGCTGATTTCGCACGCCGTGATATGCGCTTGCGGATTGCGCTCAGCCAGGATAAGCGTCTTCCCGCCGGGGGCCGCACACGCGTCTAAAATCCTGTTTCCATGGCCGCAGAGCTCCGCGATCAGCTGCGAGCCTTCTTCCTGGATGCGGACTCGACCCGTCTTGAAGGCGTCGGTAGCCGCAATGTCTCCAGCCACAACTCGTCGCGCAACGGTAAGGATCCCGCCTGGAGCGAGCTCGATTCCGTGCTCCTTCAGTTCCGCCTCCACCGCCGGATTGGCAAGGCGGATAGCCAGCTCCGGCTGCTGTTGCCCGTGTTCGCAGATGGCCCGACCCGCTTGCAGACCATAGTTGGCAACCCAACGCTCCACCAGCCACAGGGGATGGGCGCTACCTTGCGCCAGTTCAGCAGAAGTCGCGTTTCCAGACTGCGGCTGAGGCTGGCCCGCAATCATCCGCAATACTGCGTTCACCATGCGCGACGCATACGGGTGGCCAGCGAGTTTGGCCAGCTCGACACTCTCACTGATCGCCGCATGGTCGGGAACTCGATCCATCAACTGAAGCTGCAACGCTCCCAGCCGCAGCGCAATCCGAATTGCCGGGTCCAGCCGCCCGTCAGGACGCGTCAGGTAGCCGCGCGCCTGCGCGTCAAGCCCAATCTGCCAGCGAAGCGTACCCATCACCAACGCGGTACATAAGTGACGGTCCTGCGGCAAAAGAGACGACACACGCGAGCCGCGGAGGAGATCGTCCGCATGGCCCTGCCCCCGCTCGACCTCCATCAGAATCGTGAAGGCTTCAAACCGCGCCCGGCTCACCGCCCTGGGTGCACGGAGCACCAACTTCTTACCTGCCTTGCCCTTGCCCGGCTCACCCTTGCCCGGCTTGCCCATGCCTGGCTTGCCCATGCCTGGCTTGCCCTTGCCCGGCTTACCCATGCCTGGCTCGTTCATTGGCCGAGCCTTGCGCCCGTGGCGACTGCATTACCGCGCAGAAAATCAGCCGCAGTCATGCGGTTGCGCCCCTCCGGTTGGAGTTCGATCAACTCCAGCCAGGTATGTGCGGCGCAGCCGACAAAAAGCTGCTCGCCCTCAATCCGAACCGTCCCAGGCTCAGCTTCGCCTGCCAGCGGAAATGGCTGCAACTTGTGCACCGTCAGCTTCTTACCTTGGAGCAGCGTAAATGCGCCGGGCCATGGCTGGAATCCGCGCCACCGATTCGACAACTCGGCCGCTGTAAACCGGGCATAGTCCATGCGGCCGTCTTCGCGGTCCAGAATCCGGGCCAGCGTCGCCCCCGAATCATCCTGAAGCCGGGGTATGATACTGCCATCCGCAAGGCCAGCCAGCGTTGCGATGACAAGCGGGGCGCCTGCATCTGAAAGCCGCGCAAACACCTCTACCGCCGTATCCTCCGCGCCAATCGCAACCCGCTGTTGCTGCAGAATTGGCCCCGTATCCAATCCCTCTTCGAGCAACATGGTCGTGTTCCCGGTCACCGTTTCACCCATCGCAATCGCCCACTGGATCGGCGCAGCCCCGCGATACTTCGGCAGCAGCGACCCATGCAGATTCATGCATCCCAGCCGAGGCAAATCCAACATCCATCGGGGAATCAGCCGCCCATAAGCAACCACCACAATCGCGTCCGGCGCAATTCGCTCCAGGCGGTCTCGAAACTCTGCGTTGCTCCTGATCTTTTCCGGCTGTGTCACTTCGATGCCCTGCGCCATAGCGGTCAGCTTGACTGGCGGCGCAGTCAGCACCTGCTTCCGACCCACCGGCCGGTCCGGCTGCGTAACCACCAGCGCAAGATCGTGACCCGCCGCGATGAGAGCCGTAAGCGTTGGAACGGCAAACTGAGGCGTTCCGCAGAACACCAGCTTGAGCCTCTTCCCATCTTCGCTCATCGCTCTACCATTCGCCTGCCCGCTGCATCTTGCGAATCTTCCGCAACGCCAGATCCCGCTTCAATCCACTAATGCGGAAAATAAACAGCATTCCATCAAGATGATCAATCTCGTGTTGGAAACAGCGAGAGAGCAGCTCCTCCCCGTCCGCTTCAAACCATGTACCGTGCTCATCCTGGGCTCGAATTTTCACCCGGGCCGAGCGCACAACTTTCTCGCGAATCTCCGGAAAGCTCAGGCAGCCTTCTTCCTCGTAGATGCGCCCCTCACGCTCGATAATCTCCGGATTGATCAGCACCAGCTTCTTTGCCGGCTCCTTCGCCGAACTCAGGTCAATGACCGTAATCCGCTTGGAGACGCCTACCTGGGGCGCAGCCAGGCCAATACCCTGCGCCGCATACATGGTCTCAAACATGTCCGCCACAAACCTGCGCAGCTTGTCGTCGAATTCAGTCACCGGTTCGCCAGGCTGCTGCAAAATCGGGTCGGGATACTTCACAATTTCGAGATTCATCGGGCTCTTCGGTCGCACGCCTTTCAGCGAAGTCTTAGTAATTCCGTATCTGTTCGATGTACCCATCAAAATTTCGTTTCAATTCCAGCGCGGAGTCGCCACCAAATTTCTCCATCACCAGCTTCGCAATGATGAAGGCCACCATCGCCTCCGCCGCCACGCCCGCCGCCGGGACCACGCAAATATCCGAGCGCTCATAGCTGGCGCTGGTCGCCTCCCGCGTGTCAAACCGCACCGACTCCAGCGGCCGCCGCAGCGTGCTGATCGGCTTCAGGTAACCGCGCACCACCACATCCTCGCCATTCGAGATGCCGCCCTCCACGCCGCCCGCATTGTTCTGGTTGCGCGCAAACCGCGTCGGCTTGGCCGGATCTTCCGCCCCATAGTGAATCGCGTCATGCACCTGCGACCCAAACGACTCCGCCGCCGTCACGCCACGCCCAATCTCAACCGCTTTCACCGCCTGCAGGCTCATCACCGCCCACGCCAGCAGACCATCCAGGCGCTCATCCCAGTTGGCGTATGTGCCCACGCCCGCCGGCAGCCCATGCACCACCACCTCAAAAACGCCGCCAATCGTATCGCCCGTCCGGCTCGTCTCGGCAACCTCTTCCTTCATCCGCTCTTCGGTCGCCGCGTCCACGCAGCTCAGCAGGATCTCCGGCTTCTGCGTCACCGCCACAATCTCGTTCCACGTCGCCGGCCTCTCCAACTCCACCCGGCCCACGCGAATTACGTGGCTCGCCACCTCAATGCCCAAATGCCGCAGCAGCAGCTTGGCAAACGCACCCGCCGCCACCCGCGAAGTCGACTCCCGCGCCGAGGCCCGCTCCAGCACGTACCGCGCGTCGGTGAAGTTGTACTTCAGCGCCCCCGGCAAATCAGCATGCCCCGGCCGCGGCGATGCCACAACCTGGTGCTTCGCCGGGTCGCCCGCCTCAACCGGCAGCTTCTCTTCCCAGTTCTTCCAGTCGTGGTTCTTGATTTCAATCGCGATGGGCGAACCGATGGTCTTGCCGTGGCGCACACCCGACAAAATATGCACCTTGTCCGTCTCGATCTTCATCCGCCCGCCGCGGCCAAAGCCCTGCTGGCGACGCCAAAGCTCGCGATTGATAAAGTCGAAATCGACAGGCAGCCCCGCAGGCAGACCAGAGATGAGCGCAATCAGTGCTTCGCCGTGCGACTCGCCGGCAGTTTCAAAACGGATCATGACTCTATGATTGTAAACAACCCGGGGCAAGTGTCGTTCAATCCAAAAACCACCGCCACTGATCCTCTGTCAGCGGCACCACGCTCAGCCGCCCGATAATCACCAGCGGCGACCGCGCAGACATCCGCCCGTCAAAACTCGCCCCTGTCCCGGTCTTTCAAACGCCGACAAAAGCCTCAACATCCCGCTCAATGATCCTACCCAACTCGATTCTGGCCTTCGAAAGATCATGCATCTGCTGCAGATTCAGCCAGAACTCCGGGCTGTTTCCAAAAAAACGCGCCAACCGCAAAGCCGTGTCTGGTGTGATCGCCCGCTTGCCGTGCACAATATCGCCGACGCGTGTGGCTGGCACGCGAATTTTGAGCGCCAACGCATTTTGCGTCAAACCAAGCGGAATCAGAAACTCTTCCCGCAGCATTTCACCGGGGTGAGTTGTCACCCGCTGAAGATTCCAGCCAGAGCTGGGCCGCTTGAACATCCTGCTTTCCTTTCCTTAACTTACATTCAGTGATAATCGGTAATCTCAACGCTATGTGCCCCGTCCTCTCTCCAGACGAAGCAGATCCGGTACTGATCATTGACGCGAATACTGTGCTGACCAACGCGGTCACCCTTGAGAGCCTCCAGCCGATTCCCCGGCGGAATACGCAAGTTGCTCAAATTGGCCGAAGCTTCCAACTGATCCAGTTTGCGCTGGGCCACAACCTTGATCATGTCCCAGCGACGATTCGAGCCCGTTTCAAAGAGCTCTTTCGTATCGGCATCTTTGAAACTCTGAATCACTTGGAGTCAGCCTATAACGCGTCGCATTACATGTCAAGCATTAGGTGCTGGCACCCCTGCTCTGATCATCAATCCAAAAACCACCGCCACTGATCCTCAGTCAACGGCACCACGCTCAGCCGCCCGATAATCACCAGCGGCGAAGTCGCAAACAACGGCTCCGCCTTGATCTGCGCCAGCGTCTTCGGCGTCTTCAACCGCTTACCCACCTTCACCTTCACGATCGGCACCTTCGGGTCGGTCGGGTCCACGCTCACTACCGTGCCCGTCCCCACCGCAGTCCGCTCATCACCCGTGTGGTAAAAAATCCACTTCGAGCCCTTGGGCATCTGCCGCAGGTGCATCACCGCAGTCGTATTGTTCACGTTGTCCCAGATCGTCTCGCCATCGCGCAGAAAATCATCAAACGAATACACATCCGGCTCAGTCTTGAAAAGAAAGTAAGGCATACCGCTCATCCTAAGTCAGCCGCCAGCAACTAGGGAATAGCGGACAAAAATCTTCCCCGTTTAACCGGCAAGTCTTGCGAAAACCGACTTTTGTACATACGATAGTGTACATACAGAGGATCGTTGTGCCTTGGATCTGGGACTCCGAAAAAGCAAAGAAAAATCGCGAAAAGCACAAGGTCAGCTTCGAGCTCGCGGAACGGGCTCTCGGTGACCCTCTTTGCATCTCAGTGCCCGATCCGTATCCGAATGAAGAGCGGTGGAGATCGTTAGGTTCGCCAACCGCAGACGGCATCGTTGTTTTGTACGTTGTGCATACCTGGCCAGACAAAGACGGAGTTGGCCGAATCATCAGTGCCAGACGAGCCACAACACGAGAGAGGCAAGACTATGAAGAGAGGTAACCCCAGACCGTTGACGCCTGATCTGCAAGCTGAGCTAGACGCTTTAGCTGTAGTGCCCGACAGCGAAATCGACACTGCCGAGATGCCACCCATCACGGACTGGAGTAAGGCTGTCCGTGGCGGGCTCTATCGGCCTCTCAAGCGCCCTCTATCTCTGCGGGTCGATGCAGATGTTCTAGCCTGGTTCAAACGACAGGGACAGGGCTATCAGACACGCATGAACGCTGCTTTGAGGGAATACGCAGAACGGCAAAGCGAATTGCCACACGAAGAAACCCCAGCTGAAAAAATACGCAGTAAACTCAAGGATCTTGGCATCAACGAGCAAGATGTTGCCAATGCCATCGCTTATTTCCGCAAAATCTCCTGATGCCCGAGGGCATTTGCTGACTCACCTCCTGTTTCAGCCAGCAGCCCGAGAGGAGGAGCTTACCAGCCACATCGGCGTTGAGCGCCCCTTCATCCGATTGGCCCCGCAAAGTGTTCCTCTACTCATGGCTATCAAGCCAGGCCCGGCTATTCAGCATCGTCCGCTGATCCAGCGCCCAGACCTTGTCCGTCATCTCGCCCGGCTCCTTGCCCTGTCGCGCCGCCTTTTGGAACTCACTGGCCAGCGTCTGCATCTTTGCATCCATATCATCCAGAAAGTTCAACATCAGAGCCTCGGGAATCATCGGCAGCTTTGGCGACCCAAACTCCAGCTTCCCGTGGTGGCTCAGAATCATGTGCAGCACCAGCGTCTTCAGTCGCGGCGGAAAATCCTGCAACGCATCCATCTGCTTCTCGATCATGCTCGCCCCAATCTGGATGTGCCCCAGCAGCGTCCCTTCCAGCGTGTACTCAAATCCCGTCGCCCAGGCCAGCTCATGAATCTTGCCAATATCGTGCAAGATCACGCCCGTAATCACCAGGTCCTTGATGAGCATCGGATAATGCGGCACCACCTTCTCCGCCAACCCAATCAGGCTCACCACATGCTCCAGCAATCCGCCCAGAAAGGCATGATGCAGTTGCTTCGCCGCCGGAGCTTCGCGAAAAGCCCCCCGCACCGCCGAATCAGCCAGTATCGCCGTCACCAGCCGCTTCAGGTCCGGGTCAGTAAAGCCCGCAATCGCCTCCTCAAGCTGCTGCCAAAGCTCGTCAATGTCATGGGTGGTAGCCGGCAGCAGATCGGCACGGTCGTACTCGTGCAGGGCAAGCTTTTTGAGCTGCTCCACCTTCAACTGCATCACGCCTTCAAACTTCGCTGCCGTCCCGCGCACCTTCACCGCATCGCCCTTGGCAAAATCAGGAGAGATACGTGGGTCCGCCACATCCCACACCCGCGCCTCAATCTGCCCGGAATTATCACCCAGAATCAGGCTCAGGTAAGCCTTCGCCGTCCGGGTTGTCCGCTGCTGCTTGCTCAGAACCAGGTAGATCGAGTCAAAAGAACGGCTCTCATCATGGCGAGCCAGGTCGGCAATGTAGATGTCTTTCATATCATGAGCAGCTTATCGCATTTGGCTCCTCGCTGAACGCAACCATGCCCCACCCTGAGCACAACCGCAATCGCGGGGCACAGAATGGGGCACAAGTTCGAGGCCCGGAGTTGTCGATCCTACTGCTGTGGTGCTGGCGCTGGTGCAGGCGCCGGTGCTGGCTCCGGGGTCGTAGCCGATGCCTTCGGAGCCGTCGCCGGAGCAGGAGCACCCTGCACCGGAGCTGCGGGAGTCACTTCCAGCGGCGCCTTCTCCGTCGTATCCTTCGGCCTGTCCTGCATTCGAGTCTTGTCGCCTGTAGTGGCCGTATTGGCCTTTTTCTTTTTCTTCTTGGAGGTGTCACCCGCAAGGCCAAGTGGCGCAGCCTGGGTCTGACGGTCTGCCACTTCCTCAGCGGCAGGCGCAGCCGGGGCAAAGCTGTCAAGCACCGGGCCCTTCGGCTTGGGTGCCTTGGGCAGTTGGGCGCGCGCGGCAAATCGCGACTTCTTCGCTGGCGGTGCCGCAGCCTGCACTGGAGCGTCGTTGTCCTGGGCGGCATCGGCGGCGGCCTTGGGAATCGCGCCCGCATCCTCAACCTTGGTCTCAGCCGTGTTAGGCAGCGTCTCACGCGGAGCCTGCCCAAACCGAATCTTTTCCTTCTTGCCAGCCTTCATCGAAGAAGAGTTAAGTGCAGCGGCCTTCGCCTTGCCAGCCTTCTTGCTCTCTGCGGCGGGTGCCGATGCCGGTGCCGTAGTATCTGCGGCAATCGCCACAACTGCAGGCGCTGCCTGAGCGTTCTTGTTGCGGAAACCATGCTCCGTCTCGCGGAACCGCGTGCGCTGCACCTTCTTCTTCTTTTTAGCGGCAGGCGGCGTGTAAGCGCTGTAAACCGGCTTGGTCTGCTTGGCGCTTGCACCCGTATCCACGTAGCCGGGCTTGATGTCGATGTACGCCTCTTCGCGCATCGTCGTCAGGTAGGCGCGCATCGCAGGCTCCATGCGACCCATATAGTAGGTCTCTTCCACCTGCTGCTGCACGTCTTTGTACTGCGGCGCGCCGCCAGTCACATGCTCGACAACCTTGAGGATGACGTAACCCTGCTTGGTCCGGATCGGCTCCGTGAATTCGCCACTCTTCAGGCCAAACGTGCTGTCTTCAAGCACCTTCGCCAGACTGCCACGCTGGTATTTACCCAAATCCCCGCCCTCGGCAGCCGTCTGGCCTTCGCTCGAGGAACGGGCAACCTGCGCAAAATCAGCGCCGCCCTTGAGTTTCGCTTCAATATCGTCTGCCTTCGCTTTTGCCGTCGAAAGCGCCAGTTCATCCGCGTCCGCTGGTGTAGCTACCAGGATTTCGCTCAGCCGCACACTCTCCGGCTGGCTGTACTCCTGCTTGTGCGCCTCAAAGTAGCGCTGCACTTCACCCGGAGTCACCATCACCCGGCGTCCCACTTCATCCCGCATCACCTGCTGCGTAATGATCTGGTTCCGTATATTCGCCTTGAAATCCTCGTAGGAAACTCCCTGCTCGCGCGCCGCCTTCTCCAGGTCTTCCAGCGTTTCAAGGTTGTACTTCTTGCGAATCTCGTCCAACTGTTTCACCAGCTCGGTTTCGCCGGTCACGTTCAGTTCCTTGCCCTTCGAAAGCCAGAGCTGCTGGTCGATCAGGTTGCGCAGAAGGTCCTTATGACCCTCGGCAATCTGCTGCATCGAGGTCGCTCCACGCTGACGCGCCTCCGCGTCCATTTCCTTCAACGCACGGTCGTAGTCAGAACGCGAGATGATCTGGTCGTTCACGCGCGCCAGAATGTCCTCAACCGTCGCACCCCCGTAAGGACTTGGTGGCGCGGTATTGGTGGTCGAGTTCTGCGCCGTGGCGCTGACGGCAAAAAAAACGGTGCCCAGCACGAGTGCGGGCATGAGGAACGCAAAGATCCGATAGGGTCGCAAAGTCATAATGGGCAAACGGAGGAGGCAGGAATCGCCGCTACTCCATAGACGTAATTGTAACCGCCCGGAAAGCAGCGCACGGATTTCGAGCCCCATTGCAGCCCCTCGCAAAAGACTGGCTTTGAAAGAACACGGCTTTAGCTGCCCCCGGCAAAAGTCTTGCTTTGAAAGGGCAAGGCATTGGCCGAGCCGTAAGTACCGCAAAATCAACGCGGCTTTAGCCGCTGAGGGATCGATTTCCTCGGATTTCAACTTCACCTCAGGCTGTTTGGGCGATAAAGTTCAACGTGAAACCACCAACGGCAGCATCTGCAGCAGGGAGATAAAGATCGTTACCCCTCCCAAGACCCGAAATAATCGAGTCATGATCCGGGTGTTCAACTCTCGCATTTCCTGCGTGGGCGGTGGGTTAAATCGAGGATGATTCGTCCGAATCCGAGTGGTCCACGCGTTCTACCGCAATGAAAGTTGGCAGGCACGCGAAAAAATAACGCGCAAGGGTAATGCAGCCCACAATGGCCATCGCTCCCCATCAAACGATCTGAATTGTCTGAGTCAATGAACCGATCCCTTCAATTTCCCGCGATCGCATGCGTTGAACAGCAGGGAATGTCTCAGCGGCCCGTCTGCTACCCCCCGCCCCCCAGACCCGTCCAACAGACTCGATGCTATACTTTGCCTCAGGATTGCTTCGCCTGAGGCCCCATCAGGGCTTCGTTTCCGCGCTTCAGTACGGACAAGCACAAGAGCGGGCGGGTAGCATCTGGAGGTTCCCCTTATCATGACACCGCGCGCCCGCCGGGCTACTTTTTTCCTCGTCGTCTTCTTCAGCGTATGTGCGGTGGCTGGTACCCTGCTGCAAGGCCGGGTCCGTGCGCAGTCTGCCCAGGACGAATCGCAGCTCCGCGACAGCCTCAAGGCCTTCACCAACGTCTACGCCCTCGTTGAGCAGAATTACGCCGAGCCCATCAACGGCGACAAGGCCGACACCGTCATCTACGACGGCGCTATCCCCGGCATGCTCCGCGTCCTCGATCCCCACTCCAGCTTCTACGACCCCAAAGCCTACGCCAAAATGCGCGAAGACCAGCACGGCCGATACTACGGCGTCGGCATGGTCATCCAGCAGCAACTCGGCAAGATTTACGTCCGTACCCCCTACGAAGGCACACCCTCCTACCGCGCCGGCATCCGTCCCGGCGACATGATCTCCTCCGTCGATGGCAAAGATGCCACCGGCATGAACTCCGAGCAGGTCGCCAAAGCCCTCAAAGGCCCCAAAGGCACCCACGTCACCCTCACCACCGTTCGCGAAGACCAGTCCAAACCACTTACCTTCGACCTCGTCCGTGACGAAATCCCCCACCCCTCGGTAGACCTCAAGTACGAGATCCGCCCCGGTGTCGGCTACATTCACCTCACCAACTTCCAGGAAACCACCGCCAGGGAAGTCGAAGACGCCATCGACGGCTTCGGCGACCTCAAGGGACTCGTGTTTGACCTTCGCGGCAACCCCGGTGGCCTCCTCAGCCAGGCCGTTGAAGTCTGCGACCACCTGCTCGCCAAGGGACAGAACATCGTCTCCCAGCGTGGCCGCGCCTACCCCGACCAGGTCTATACCGCCACCAAGGGCAACAACGGCAAAAATTTCCCCATCGTCGTCATCGTCAATCGCAACTCTGCCTCGGCGGCTGAAATCGTCTCCGGCGCACTTCAGGACCACGACCGGGCGCTGATCGTCGGCGAAACCACCTTCGGCAAGGGCCTCGTCCAGACCGTCTACAACCTGAGCGAAAACACCGGCCTCGCCCTCACCACTTACCACTACTACACCCCCTCCGGCCGCCTCATCCAGCGCGACTACAACGGCGTTTCCCTCTACGACTACTACAACCACGCCAACGCACTGCCCGCCGACAACACCAATAAGGAAGTCAAACTCACCGACGCCGGCCGCACCGTCTATGGCGGCGGAGGTATCACCCCAGACGAAAAAATCGAGCAGCCCAAGTCCAGCCCCTTCATGGATTCCCTGCTCATCCACGACTCTTTCTTCCACTTCGCGCCCCACTACCTCGCCAATCGCACCGTCGCCGCCGACTTCAAAGTCGACGACGTCGTCCTCAGCGAATTCAAGCAGTTCCTCACCAGCCAGCAGGTCCCGTGGACCAACGAAGACTTCGTCGCGCCGATTGAGTGGGTCAAGGCCAACATCAAGTCAGAAATCATGACCAGCCAACTCGGCCAGTTGCAGGGCCTTCGCACCAAAGCCGATTGGGACCCCATGATTCAAAAAGCCGTAACCTACCTGCCCCAGGCCCAGGCCCTCGAAGACAGCGCCCACAAAGTCCTCACCCAAAAAGCCGAAGCCCGCACCACCACCAACTGAGGCGCGCTTCCTGACGAACAGCAAAGGGCCACCCCGTGCGGGTGGCCCTTGTGTTTTCGCTTGACCCTGCCGCCTATTTCCTGGGAATCGAAAGTGCCGCCCCGGCACCGACTTTGTACGTCTCAGAAAAATTCCTCTGGTTAATCCCCAGACTCAGCCGTCCCCGCGAATCGATGTAGAAAAGCTCCTTGCCCACCGCCACATCGCTGAACGTCTTCACAAACGGGAAGCTGTACTTCTTCCCCTCAAGCGTCACCGGAACCGCGTCGCCAAGCTTGTATCCAAGCTGCGCAAACAGCTCCGCAGGCACATTCAGCACCAGGTTCCCGTAAGGCCCATCGGTCCCAATCACGTCCGCATGCAATCCGGTGGCATCAATCGTCGCCCGCTTCAAATCCAGCCGCACCAGCTTCGCCGGATCAATCGCCGGGCCAGCCTGCGTCCAGTCATCGCCCCGCGCCACATGCGCCGCCGCCGGCGAAAAAATATCCCGCCCATGAAACGTCGAAGAAATACCCGACCCAATCATCCACTTGGGATTCGTGATTTCATGCACTTCCGCAATGCCGTCGCGATCCTGCACCAGCGTAAGCAAACCGTTATCTGGCAGCACAAAAACCTGCCCAATCTTCGACTTGGCAATAATCGCCTTCCGCGTCGAGCCGACTCCCGGATCGATCACCACCACAAAAACCCCGTCCTTGGGGAAATAAGGCGCAGACCCAGCCAGAAATCGCGCACCCGCGGCAATGTTATAAGGCTCAGACTGGTGCGTAATGTCAATAATCCGAACACCCGGCGTAACCCCATCCATCACCGCCTTGCAGATACCCACAGCATCGTCCTTCACGTCAAAGTCCGTCATAAAGCCAATCACCTTGGGCGATGGCGACTGAAATTGTGCCTGGGCAAAGGTTGGATGTACAAGAAACGGAACGGCCAGAACAGCCAGCAGCAGACCACGATGTGCTTTCAATGCGAACTCCTCAAAACCTCTGCTCTATCGTAACGTGAGAGCCTCCCCGGAAATGCAGTTGGCGGCAACCTCCATCTCCCGTACCATCCAAACTATACCCATGCGCATTCTTCCCATCTGCCTCTTCGCCCTCATCGCCACCGCAGCAGCAGCCCAGCCCGCACCCAAAGCCGCCTCCAGTTCCGGGCCAGCGCCAATCCCCGTCAAAGTCGTCATCGTCACCATGTTCGAGGTCGGCGCAGACTCGGGCGACCGCCCCGGCGAACTCCAATACTGGGTCGAGCGCGATTCTCTGACCCAGGTCTTTCCCCTGCCCGGCGCCTACCACGACGTTCGTATGAACGATCAGGGCGAGCTCGCCATCGTCACCGGCCAGGGCACCGCCCACGCCGCCGCCACCATCATGGCCCTCGGCGCCGACCCACGCTTTGACCTCACCCACGCCTACTGGCTCATCGCCGGCATCGCCGGAGCAAACCCCGAGCGCGCCTCCCTCGGCTCCGCCGTCTGGGCCAACTGGGTCGTCGACTCCGACCTCAGCTACGAAATCGACGCCCGCGAGCTTCCCCCCGCCTTCACCACCGGCAAGCTGCCCCTGCGCAAAACCAAACCCTTCGAAGCACCCGCCGAGCCCATGGAAGGACAGCTCTTCCAAACCAACCGCGCTCTCATGAATTGGGCCTACTTCCTCACCCAGCGCATCAAGCTGGAGGATTCCGATCACCTGAAAGAGATTCGCAGCCACTTCTCCGGAGCCGCCGCCAACAACCCGCCCCAGGTCCTCACCGGCGACGAAATCTCCGGCTCTACCTACTGGCACGGCAAGCTCATGAACGACTTCGCCGACCAATGGATGACCTACTACACCGTCGGCCAGGGCAAATTCTCGACCACCGCGATGGAAGACACCGGAACCCTGCTCTCGCTCCAATACCTCGCCAAAGCAGGCAAAGCCGACTGGAACCGCATCCTCGTCCTGCGCACCGTCAGCAACTACGACCAGCAGCCCAAAGGCATGGACGCCGCCGCGAGCCTCGCCAGCCAGCGCGTAGGCCAATACGGCGCCTACCTGCCCTCCCTCGAAGCCGCCTACACCGTAGGCCACACCGTGGTTGCAGACATTCTCAAAAACTGGGACACCTACCGCGAAAAACTCCCCACCGCCAGATAACAACCCCTCCCCACCAACAAATGCCGGGGTGCCCCATCCTGGTCACAGCTTCATCGTGACCTGGGTGGGATAACGACCATGCGCAAGTCGTTGCCTTTGCGGGTGCCCCATCCTGGTCACAGCTTCATCGTGACTTGGGTGGGATAACGACCTTCCGTGAGTCGTTGCCTTTGCCTTTTGGTTTGTCATTCCCGCAGGGAATCTGCCGCGTCTATTGTTTGTCATCCTGAGCGAAGCGAAGGACCAGCTGTTGCCTCTCACACTTCACACTCAGCTGAACAAATCCTTCATCTTGTTAAGCATCCCCCGCGAGGTAGGCTTGTTCTCAATCGCCATGCTCTCCGCCAACTGCCGCACCAGCTCCCGCTGCGTCCGCGTCAGCTTCTTCGGCGTCTGAATCAGCACTTCCACCACCAAATCGCCGCGCCCGCTCTCATTCAGATGAGGTACACCCTCGTTGCGAATCGTGAACTGCTTCCCGTTCTGCGTCCCCTCGGGTATCTTGAGCGTGACCTCCCCATCCAGCGCGGGAATCTGAATCTCAGCCCCCAGCGCCGCCTGCGGAAACGAAATCGGCACCACGCAGTGCAGATCGTTCCCGTCGCGCTCAAAGAAGTCATGAGGCCTCACCGTCAGCACTACGTACAGGTCGCCGCGCGGTCCGCCAAAGCGCCCCGCCTCGCCTTCGCCTGAATACCGAATCCGCGTCCCGTCCTCGACGCCCGCCGGCACCTTCACGTTCATCTTGAACTCACGCGCCACCCGCGACTCGCCCCTGCAAGTCGCGCAGGGGTCCGTTATCACCGTCCCCGAACCGCCGCAGTTGCCACACGCCCGCGCCACAGAAAAGAACCCCTGCTGGTAGCGCAACTGGCCCCGTCCCTGGCAGGTCGCGCAGACCGTCGGCCCACGCCCTGAGGTCGTTCCCGCGCCGTTGCAGGTCGCGCAGTTCTCCCGCCGCCGCACCTTGATCTCGGTCTCTTTGCCAAACACCGCGTCTTCAAACTCAATGGTGATGTCATAGCGCAGGTCTTCGCCGCGCTGCACCCGCGAACCCCGCCTCTGGCCGCCGCCACCGCCGCCAAACATCTCGCCAAACAAATCACCGAAAATATCGCCCAGATCCGCTGACTCAGCAAACGGCCCTGCGCCGCCGCCAAACCCGGAACTGGTCGAGGCATGGCCAAATCGGTTGTAAGCCGCACGCTTATCGGCGTCACTCAGCACGCCGTAAGCCTCACTTGCCTCTTTGAAACGCTCCTCGGCACTATGGTCGCCGGGGTTGCGATCAGGATGGTACTTCATTGCCAGCTTGCGGTACGCCGTCTTCAACTCCGCATCACTGGCTTCTCGGGTTACTCCGAGAGTCTCGTAGTAGTCTGCTTTGCTCACGCTATTCCTGGTCGCCATTGGATTCCGGTAGGTATTTTGGGGAAGTTGGTACTACGGTAAACTTACGCTTCTGTCTGTTTGGGGTTGTTGACAATACGCACCATCGCCGGCCGCAACAAGCGCTCACGGATGCGGTAACCCTTGCGAATTTCATCCGCAACGGAGTGGTCCGGCAGATCCTCGCGCTCAACCGTACCCAGCGCCTCGTGAACCCGCGGGTCAAACTGCTGCCCAACCGTTGGAATCACCTGCACCTGCAACTGCCGCAGAGTCTCGTCCATCTGCTTCACAATCAGTTCAACTCCGGTGCGCAGTTGCTCGGCTGATGCGTTTGAGCCCAGTGCCAGCCCAAAATTGTCGATAACCGGCAAAAACTGCTCCACCACCGCCCCGGTCGCATAGTCGCGAAACTCCTGCTTCTCCCGCTCCTGCCGCTTCCGTGCGTTGTCAAACTCTGCCTGCATCCGCGCCAGGCGGTCAAGCAACTGGTCGCGCTCGGCCTTCAGCTCGGCAAACTCCGCAGCCGACGGCCCTGTTTCGCCGGTCACCGCAACCGGATCGATTCCCTCAGCCGCTTGCACTCCATCGGGATACTCAACCACGGTAATCGTCTCAGAATCCGGTGCCTGCGTCACTCCGTACTCACTTTCCTGCCTTGTCATACAACTCCATCTCGAGCATCCCTCAACGGGATTGGTTAATACAAATGATGAAATGAACAATTCTTCCAGGACAAAGGCCAACCCGCACCAACACGGGGCAACTCATTCCTGCGGCCCTACTGGGTGGGCGGTTCCAAAACTCTCTCTGAAAGCCGGGCAATGTAGCTCACCGCCTGAATCATCTCCTGGTATTGCATCCTGGTAGGCGCAATCACCGCAACCGTCCCCATGCTCTCAGCTCCAAACCGTGCTGGAGCACCGACCAGCACCAGATCCGGCAGGGACGGCATCGCACGCTCCCGTCCACTCGCCAATCCACTGCCTTCCAGCCCATCCAGACCCACCACCACTCGCACTTCCTGTTGCCGCGAATCCACATAAGCATTCAGCAACTCGACCAGCCGCTGCTTTGCCTCAAGCGCCGCAAGCATCTGCCGCAGCCGCTCGCGGTCCAGCTCCCCAACCAGCAGATTTGCCATGCCTTCCACGTAAATCACCGGCCCCACGGTCTCGGCCGCCAGCGCCCCTCTTCGGCACAGCTCGTCCAGAGCGCTCAGACGGCTCTGGTACTCCGCGCGCTCCGCTTCAATGCGCTTCGCCACTTCCGTGCGAATCCGGTCCAGCGGCCAGCTGCGAAAATTCTCGTTCAGGTACCGCGCCGCCATCTCCAGGTCGTCATAGCTCAGCTCGCGGTCCAGCGACAGCACCCTGTCCTGCACCGTTCCCGCCCGCGTCACCAGCACCGCCAGTACCCGTCCCGTACCAAGTCGTGAAAAATGAATGTGCTCGAGAATCTGCGGCGCGGCTGTGTTCGTTCCTGCCACAGCTACCCCCAATCCACCCGATAGCAGCGCCAGAACATGCGACGTACGCTCAAGATACTGCTGCGGAGAGGTCACCCCGGCAAAGTTATCCTCAATCTGCTCCCGACGCTGCTCACTCATCTGGCCGCCCGTCGAAGCCAGTGCCGACCCTGCGCGACTCGACTGTTGCAACTGCGCCACGTGAAAGCGAAAAGCCATCGGCGTCGGCAACCGCCCGGCAGACGTATGGGGCTGGTCTACAAGGCCCATCTCCCCCAGCACCGCCATCACATTGCGGATCGTCGCCGAACTCAGCCCTTCCTTGTTTTCAAAGTAACGAGCAACAGCCTGCGACGGAACCGGCTCACCGGTCGCAATATAGATCTCGATGATCGCTGTAAGCACCAGCCGCTCGCGCGGACTGACTCGAAACTCGTGCATTTGCTGCGTCCTCGGGGTAACTTGGTGTTTCACTTGCACTTAGCATTAGAAACATACGGGAACACCCTCTCTGATTTTAGGCAGGGCCGATAACAGTGTCAAGATTCCCATGCCGACTGCCTTTTATCTCCTGCCCTCGGCAACTCCAGTGCAAGCAGCATCCGCTCACCCGCCTCAGATCGCCCCCAACCCAACTCGTCCTTGGCTCCATTGGCCAGCCATACCAGCCAGGCGTGCCAGTCAACCTCGCCCTCGGGTATAAAATCGGGTGTCGCACAATGTCCCAGGACCTGGACTCCTCTCCGGGCAAGAGGACACATGCGACAACCCGGAGGTTCTCTTTGAAACTGCACTGCGCGCTGCTCCTCGCCGCAATCCCGCTCGCCTGTCTTCCGCTCATGCCACCCACCCTGACCGCCGCCGCACAATCACCAACTGCGCAATCTGACCCGGTTACTGAAAATGGTTATCATCGCAAATGGTGGAAGGAGGCCGTGGTCTATCAAATCTATCCCCGCTCCTTTCAGGATTCAAACAACGATGGCATCGGCGATCTCAAAGGCATCACCACCCGCCTCGACTATCTCAAAAACCTCGGCGTCAGCGTCATCTGGCTAAGTCCCCACTACGACTCGCCCAATGCAGACAACGGCTACGACATTCGCAATTACCGCAAAGTTATGGCTGAATTCGGAACCATGGATGACTTCGATGCCCTCCTGAAGGCCGTCAAGCAGCGCCACATGAAACTCGTACTCGACCTCGTCGTAAACCACTCCAGCGACGAGCACCAGTGGTTCGTCGAGAGCCGTAGCAGCAAAAGCAATCCCTACCGCGACTACTACATCTGGCGGCCCGGCAAAGACGGCAAAGAACCCAATAACTGGACCTCCTTCTTCTCCGGCTCAGCCTGGAAGTTAGACCCCACCACCGGCGAATACTACCTGCATTACTTTGCCGAAAAGCAGCCCGACCTCAACTGGGAAAACCCAAAACTCCGCAACGAAGTCTACGACCTGATGAAGTTCTGGCTCGACAAAGGCGTCGACGGATTCCGCATGGATGTTATCCCCTTCATCTCTAAAGACCAGAGCTTCCCTGACCTCACCACTTCGCAGTTAGCCCATCCTGAATTCAAATTCGCCATGGGCCCCCGCCTCCATGAATACCTCCAGGAAATGAATACAAAAGTCCTGAGCAAATACGATGTAATGACCGTAGGCGAGGCCTTCGGAGTTACACTCGACCAGACCCCTTCCCTCGTCGATGAACGCCGCAATGAGCTCAACATGGTCTTCAATTTTTCCGCCGTCCGCCTTGATCAGGACAATGGAAGATTCAAGCAATGGACCCTGCCCGAGCTCAAAGCAATCTACTCCGAACAGGACCACAAGCTCGATATCCACAGTTGGAACACGGTCTTTTTGTCCAACCACGATAATCCCCGCCTGGTATCAAGTTTCGGCGATGACTCTGCGGCCTATCGCGTCCCCTCGGCAAAGCTCCTCGCAACCTTGCTTTTCACCCTCAAGGGCACGCCCTTCGTCTACCAGGGGGACGAACTCGGTATGACCAACTACCCCTTCAAAGGCATCGAAGACTTCAACGACATTGAAGTTCTGAATAAGTGGAAAGAACTGGTCATCCCCGGCAAAGTGAGTAAGGAGCTCTTCCTCGCCAACATCACCCACACCAGCCGGGATAATGCGCGGACTCCCATGCAATGGGATAACTCACCCCACGCCGGATTCACCTCCGGCGATAAGACCTGGCTCGCCGTCAATCCTAACTACGCTGAAATCAATGCCGCCCAGGAGACAGCCGATCCTAACTCGGTCTATCACTACTACCAGCAGATGATCGCGCTGCGAGCCAGGACACCAGCGCTCATCTACGGCGACTTCAAAGATCTCGATCCCAACAGCGCGACCATCTTCGCCTATACCCGTAAGCTCGGTAAAGCAAGCTACCTCGTCATTCTCAACTTCTCCGCCATGCCGGCCGACTACTCGTTGCCCTCCCGCATGAAGGCTTTGCACCTCGTCATTGGCAACCTCGCCGGCCACGAAAAGGGCGGCAAAACACTGCAATTGGCCCCCTGGGAGGCACGCATCTACAAGCAATAAGCCATGCAACCAACAGCAAGAGGCCAAAGATAGCGTATCTTGAAAAGCATGATACGGCCTCTTTCTTCCCTGTATTGCCCCCTGAAACACCTGATTCCATGGATGGGCATCGCGGCATTGCTCACCCTTCCATCCCTGGCTGCGCCACACAAAAGAGCGGCTTCCGCAGTCCCAGCCTCAAGCGACTCAAAAGATCTGCTGGATTGGCGTATCCAGCGCGCCCACACCCTCTCCGCCCCCGACGGCTGGCTCACCCTGGTTGGTCTGGAGTGGCTCAAGCCAGGCCGCAACTCCATCGGGCTTGCCCCAGACAACGACATCCGTCTCAAAGGCCAGGCACCTCAGCATCTGGCGGTAATCGACGTTCAGGGCGCCCAGCTCAAACTACTCGCCCCCCAGGGTGCCCTTCCCGCCGGCTTCCCCGCCCACTTCCTCGTCAACGGCCAGTCCGCGCAGGAAGGGCCCATCCAGCCCGACGACACCCACCCCAGTCTGCTCACCCATGACAACTTCTCCTTTGTCGTGCTCCATCGCGGCGACCGCTACGCCCTGCGCATCAAAGACGCTGAATCCCCCACCCGCACCAGCTTTCGCGGATTGCACTGGTACGCGCCCGACCCACGCTTCCGCCTCACCGCTCGCTGGATTCCATTCACTCCTCCGCATCAGGAAAAAATCCCCACCGTCCTCGGCACCTCCCTCGATCTCACCGCCCCCGGCCTCGCCGAATTCACCCTCGACGGCAAAACCATCCAGCTCGAACCAGTCCTCGAAGACCCCAACGCAAAGCAGCTCTTCTTCATCCTCCGCGACGCCACCAGCAAGACCACCACCTACCAGTCCGCCCGCTTCCTCTACGCAGAAATACCCGACCACGGCCTCGATCAGCCCGGCACACTTACCCTCGACTTCAACCGCCTGCAAAACCCACCCTGCGCCTACACCCCCTACGCCACCTGCCCCCTCCCGCCCTACATCAACCGCCTCGCAATCCCCATCCCAGCCGGCGAGCAACGCTACTCCAAATAAGAATAGGGACCAGCCTTGGCCAGTCCCTACTCCCTGCTCCCCACTCCCTCGTTAACTGATCTCGATAACCTCGCCGCTCTTCGCCGCCGCAGCCTCAGCCCGCGCAATCACATTCCGCGCAATCGCGTAAAACTCAGCCGCCTCCAGCGAATCCGGTCCCGCCAGCGCCACCGGCATCCCACGATCCCCGCCCTCGCGAATCGCCGAGACCAACTCAATCGAACCCAGAAACGGCACATTGAACTGCGTCGCCGTCCGCTCCGCTCCGCCCTTCGAGAAAATGTCGATAATCTCGCTGCAATGCGGGCACGTAAAGTGGCTCATGTTTTCGACGATTCCCAGCACCTCGACGTTCACCTGGGCAAACATTTCGAGCGCCTTCCGCGCATCCTGCAGCGCCACATCGCTCGGCGTCGAAACCACCACCGCCCCCGTCAGCGGCACCGTCTGCACCAGCGAAATCACCACATCGCCCGTGCCCGGCGGCAGGTCCACGATCAGGTAGTCCAGTTCGCCCCACTCCACTTGCTGCAAAAACTGCCGGATAATCTGGTGCAGCATCGGCCCCCGCATCACCATCGGCTTGTCGCCCGGCGAAATGTAGCCAATCGAGATCGTCTTCACGCCATGCGTAAAGTTCGGCTCAATCTGGTTGCTCGGCCCCACCTTCGGCTGCTGGCTCGATCCCATCATCAGCGGAATATTCGGCCCATAAATGTCGGCGTCAATCAGGCCGACCTTGTTGCCCATGCGCGCCAGTGCGATTGCCAGGTTGACAGCCACTGTGGTTTTGCCCACCCCGCCCTTGCCTGAACCAACTGCAATAATCTTGCCCACTCCCGGAAGCGGAAGCGGCGCCGGAGGAATTCCATGTCCTGCTGCCATGTGCGTGTACCCTTAGCCCTTCGAACGTCTACCTGATTATTCTAGCCGCCAGCCCTCAATCGCTCATTCCCGCAGCGAATCAGCTGTTGCTCTTCTGACCCCTGACCCCTGACCCCTGACCCCTGACCTTCAGCTCTTCCCCGGCCGCACACTCCCCACCCCCACCGGAGCCAGCTTCGCCCGCTTGCGCCGCTCCGACTCCATTTCACGGTTCTGCCGCCGCCGCAGCGCCCCTTCGTAGCGGCGATGCTCGTCTCCCGTCTCCGGCGTCAACTGCGGCACCGTCACCGGATTTCCCTGCCGGTCAATCGCCACAAACACCAGGTAAGCGCTCGCCACATGCCGGTACACACCCGCCTGCGTATTCTCCGTCCAGACCTTCACACCCACCTCAAGCGACTTCGAAAACGCCCGGTTCACACACGACTTCAATATCAACAAGTCGCCCACATGCACCGGTTGAATAAAGTCAATATGGTCCATCGCAGCCGTCACCACATGCGTCCGCGAATGTCGGTACGCCGCCATCGCACCCACCAGATCAATGAAGTGCATCAGCCGCCCGCCCAGCAGGTTCCCCAGCGTATTCGCATCATTGGGCAAAATCAGTTCGGTCATTTCAGATTGCGACTCCGCCACGGTTCGTGAAACGGGCCTGGCCGCAACACTGGCCTCGGGCTGTATTGAACCAATCTCGGTCTGGGTCATGGTGATACCTCGTTGTGCCTGTATTGCGCCTGCACCGGATAAACTAGTCTCAGAAACTGTGCCAGAATCAACATTCTGCATTCAGTGTCAGCAATCGGCCGCAATTTCGCAAATCAGCCGTACCAATTCTGCTCAACAATCGATCCAACCAGGGGACCAAATGGACAAAATCGCAGGCCTTAAAGAAATTCTCACCATGGACCCCAACAACGCCTTCGCCCGCTACGGCCTCGCCCTGGAGTTCGTCAACAGCGGCCACCTCGAAACCGGTCTCGCCGAGTTCGAAACCCTCCTCTCGACGCATCCCGACTACACCGCCGGCTATTTCATGGCCGCCCAGGCCCTGGCCAACGCCGAACGCATCCCCGAAGCCATCGCCAAACTCAACGACGGCATCGCCAGCGCCCGCCGCACAGGCAACAACCACGCCCTGAGCGAAATGCAAGGCATGCTCGACGAAATCGACCGCTAGAAAAATCGCATCAACCGCCAACCCAAATCATGCAGATTTGTCATCCTCAGCCAAGCCAAGCACCTGCTTTTGCCCTTCACACTTCACACTCACACCGGCCTTTCACGGCCTGAAAGCCGAAGCCGGCAGCGTCACCGACCCCATCCGCCCAGAATTACCATCCACCACAATAATCCGCACCGACCCCAGCCTTGCATTCGCCGCCACCGCATGCTGATACGGTATCCCCGTCGGCATACCCGTCTCATACGTCGCCTGCTTCAGAGAAACCCGCAGCGTATCTCCCGCCACCTGCGCCTTCGACGTCGCATCATCCCGCAGCACAGTGAAGATATACAGCTGGTCCTTCCACCGGCCCTCTTCCAAATGCAAATCAAGCCCTGGGAAGGCCACCCGCACCTTCACCATTGACTTTCCCGCACTGTCTGGCGGCAACGCCTCGGCCGTAAGCTGCACCCCCTTCAGGTCCTGTGGCGACCATACCGCCTGCTCAAACCGCTGCCGCGTGCTCGCCGATTGCTCCTCGTCGTATCGATAGCTGGTACGGTAGCGCAGCTTCACATCCTTGCGGCTGGGAATCTTCACCAGCAGCGTGTGAAACTTGCCATCCGCCTGAGAATCCGGCCCAAAACTGATCTCGTACAACGAAGCTGAATCATCCTCGATCGAGTCCAGCGTCGCCTTCAGGTCGCCCCCTCGCCGCACCGCCCTGCCACCCGTCGACTCTGCCAGTTGCCGCACCGGCCCCTGAATTCCGTGCAAATCCTGCTGCATCTGCGCCGTCATACGCCCCGCCGTCGCATCCCGCGAAACTGAGCCTCCATTCAAAGAAGCTGTATCCTGCGCCGCCTGGCTCAGTTGCACATTCCGATTCTGCAGCGAAGCATCCACGCCGCCGACCTCCAGCGCAGACGCATCCACCACGTACAGCGCAATATGCGCCTCGTTCAGCGATTCCCGCGCGTGCATCATCGCGGCTTCCAGGTACTTTTGCCCCTTTTCCGTGCCCACCGCCTGGCTATCCCAATCCGCCAGCACACTATCGCCTGCAATCCATGCCAGGCTTTTATGCCCAGCTACGGGCGCAAAATGCCGCGCCAACGCCATCATCCCTTCAAGCGAAGCCCGCAGCGGATTCGCCCCCATCTGCATCAGCTGCGGATCGGTCGTCTGCATCGTGTCCGGCGCGTCGATTGAATTGCCATTGACGGAATTCAGGTCCTGCACACTGCGCACCGTATCAAACTGCTGCTTGTTGCGCCGCTCCAGCGACTGCGCCTGGGCTACGGCACTCGCATCCGGCATCCATGCAGCTAGTTTTTTGGCCACCAGTTCATGATCCTGCGTGACGTCCTGGATGATGTGAAATCCGCGCTCCCCAATCGAATACAGCGCCACCCGCGACGTTGGCCGCGTCGCCTTCAAAAAGCGCAACACCTCGCCCCGCGCCCGGTTCAAATCCTGAAAAGCCAGGTGGCTCTCATCCATCAGCAGAATCAACATATCCGGAGCATCCTGCACCTCGCGAACCGTCGTCACCCCGTTGGTGAACGTCTCCTGCTCCGGCACAGGCACAGCCGCGTCAGTCCCCTGAACAGCCCCGGCCGCGGCATGATGAAATCCCCGCACCTGCTGTTTGCGACCATTGTCGAAAATCTCAAAGTCTTCCTGCTTCAAATCCAAAACAGGCTTGCCGTGTTTATCCAGGGCAATCAGGCCAATATCGACCAGCCGCGTCGTCACCTTCAGCGTGAATGTCCCCGCCTCCGTCGAGCCCGCAGCTCCCGCCGCATTGCTGGCAGCCACTTCCCCGGCACCCGGTAGCCCGTTGACTGCGCGAACCAGAATTTCCTCGTCCGCCTCACGCTCAGCCGCGGTCAAAGGAACACTGGAGGGCGAAACAACCGGCATCGGAGCGGTCGCCATAACGGCGGCCTCATTCGACCCTGATTCTGTCGCCGCCGGTGTCACCGCTTGCTCATGAACTGCCTCGCTTCCCGGTGCAGCAGTCGCCGTTTCAACCACCCCTGTCTCACCCGGGGCGCTTCCCGCCGGCTCCTCCGCTGCAGGCGGCTCATGAACCAGCGTCGCCTCAGACCCAAAACGACGATAAGCAACAAAATCGTCGTTGTTCAGTTGCGTCTTTGTAATAGAAAAACTGGCGCTTGATGGACCTCGCTGGTACATCTCGTTTGAAGCCGAAACCGACACGCTGTGGATTGGGCACGTGTATGTAGCCTCACCGATCTTCACCGGGCCATACTCAACTAAAATCCCGGCGCGCAGTATTGGGTCGTCCGGATGCAGATCAGCTTCGATCGAGATGCGCAGAATCGTCCCGGTTTCAGGGTCAACAGTCAGATAGCCGTGGTATCCCGTCGCCTGACGCATCAGGGTAACATCGCCCTCTTCCCTCACCATGCCGGCCGAGGGACCGTTTGCGTTCTTCCGCAGAGTAGCGTTCGCCCCGTAGCTGCTGCCCACAACCTCGCCTCTGCCACCATGCTTGTACTGCACCGTGTAGTGCGAAATGGCCCGGTCTACTGAAAACTGAAACACCGCAGCCTGCTTACCGTCCAGCATCTCCCAGTGAGCCCAACCCAGCTTTCCCTTGGCTGCATCCACCAATACCAACCCCAGAATAGGACCGAACTCTCCCCACGAAACCATGCTTTTACTGGGTACAGTCTCAGCCGGAGAAGGTTTGCCCTTCCCCTTTGCCGGATGTGCCTCTTTTCGTGACGTGGCTAAACTGGCAGCAATCACGCTCGGGTCATCCGTTTCCCGCCCATCTCGAAAAGCTATCGAGGTTTCAGATACGCCCTTGAAATTGAAACCGGTCCGCGAGACATTATCCCCTGGAGACGAAGAAGATGGAGCGTCATCGTAGTGCTCAGTTCGTCTCGTCGCGAGAAAATCAGGCAGCGTCGGCAATGCACGCGCCACATAATGAACTGCTTGCGCGAGAACCGCTTTCTGCGTTGCAAGATCAGGCGCCGGTCTATTCGGTATTTCTTCCGCCGGAGGTTCCAGAAAAGCCGATTCGTCCGCCAGAACTTTGATCTTCAGAGATGTCTTTGGTCCAGGGCTCTCGGCAAGCAACTCGGTCAATACCGACCGGTTGATCCGTGCGCTTACTTCAACGCCCGCCAGTTCCTGGGCAACTAAATCATCGGACCGGTGCAGTGAAAGCGCCCCGCTCAGCAGGCTCCGCAACTGGGCGACCGTCGTCCTCTTGGCGGCCACAGCAGCCTGGGCGAGGGAAAAAAGCAACAACAGCAGCAACAACCGATTTCGCATTGCCCAAAACCACCATTTCCCGTACTACCGTCACTCTACAACCCCCGCAGGCTGGCAGACAAATCCATTTAGTTGAGGCCTTCCGTATTCATAGCAAGCTTCACTTGCTCCCCAGCGGCTGGTATTTCGAGTAGCTCGATTCGAGAATCGAGCGAACCTCCGTATAACTCTGCCCCCCGCCCTCACCCGTAATCACTACATTCGTGAGAACTGTGGCAGAGATCGGCAACATGTACGCCTTTCCACCCAGAACCGCAGGCGCATAATCCACCCGCGTGTCTTCCTGATGCACAAAATCGGTCGTCTTCGGCTCGATCTGCGTCATCATGCGCAGCACGATCCCACTCAACGGGTCGACAAAAAACTCCCCATGGTAGGGCTCATTCGCCTTGAAAGGCTTCCAATCAACAATCGTCTGCGATGGACCAATATGCCCCCCGGACATGTCGTAATTGGGAAAACAGCAATAGTTCACGGCGTAGTGAGAGTTCTTGCGATCGACTGAAAAAGAAAAGACCGCGACCTGCTTTCCACCAATCTGATCCCATCGCGCCCAGCCAAGGCTCCCATTGGCCGTAGCATCCTGTAAGAGAATTCCAAGAATCGGGCCAAACTCTCCCCACGCAATCGGCCCCTGGGGGTCATTGACCTTCTTGTTTTGACCAGAAACAATCCGCTCCACCCCACCCGCGCTCTCCGCCACCACTGAAGTCCGACCAAGGTACCGGATATGGTTGCCCACCACATTCCGCAACGGGCCACCAGTCAATGTGCCATTTCCCTGGGCCACTCTAAAATCCTGCATGTAACTGCTCGGATTATCCGAAAAACGCAAGGTCGTCTTCTGAACCGTCAAATCAGGCAAATGCACAAAGACCCCCGTGACATACGAGGCAATCTTGGCAACCAGGGCCTTTTGAGCTGCAACATCAGGCGCCGCAAGGGCTGGTACATCGCTGGCAGGTAACGGTAGAAATGCGCTGATATTCTTCAGAATCGTCAATTGCTCCACCGTCAGGGGGCCAGGAATATTTGCAGCCATCCGGTTCAGCCCAGCCATCGTGATCTGCTCACCAGGTTCCACATTCTTCAACTGCTCAGCAACCTGCTCGTCAGTCTTCTTCTGCTCATGCAGGCTCTGCAGCAGCTGAGAAAGCTCTGACACACTCGTTTTCCTGGCGGCAAATGCCCGCATGGAAGACACACATGGAATCAACAGAAATAACAAAACAATAAGTATTCTCGTGCGCATGACTTCAACCCTTCATAAGAGCCCGATTCATTGCATAAGAGCCCGATTCATTGACTAACCCGGACTGAGACTCAATTCGCATCCATCAAGACTTGCCAGAATCTTACATGACTCCTGCCAGTCAGTAAGAGTTTTTGAAACCCGGTGCAGCCTTGAACCATGCTCGCTTGCGCCTCGCTCAATCAAAGGCCGTTTTCATCCTGTGTGAACTGAGTGCACCCCACGCCGCCCAATCATCACGCATCCCACCGGCTCCTGGTCTACTCTAAAGAAGTCTCAGGGAGGCTTCATGTCACAGCCAACACCACTTCCCCTCACGCTCGGCGAACTTCGCGCCAGCCGCCATTATTCCGAGTCCCGCACAGCTCACCGCTCCGTCAAAGACGAGATGCGCGAAAACCTCATCGTCCGCCTGCGCGAAAAGAAGCCTCTCTTCGACGGCATCGTCGGCTATGACGATACCGTTGTCCCCCAGGTCGCAAACGCCATTCTCTCCAAACAAAACTTCATCCTCCTCGGCCTCCGCGGACAAGCCAAAAGCCGCATCCTGCGCGCCCTCACCGGCCTCCTTGACGCCCATGCACCCTACGTCGCCGGCTGCGAAATCCGCGACAACCCCTACGCCCCCCTCTGCCGCCGCTGCAAAGACCTCATCGCCGAGATGGGTGAGGCCACCCCCATCGCCTGGCTCACCCGCGAAGAGCGCTACGTAGAAAAACTTGCCACCCCCGACGTTACCGTAGCCGATCTTATCGGCGACCTCGACCCCATCAAAGCCGCCCGCGGCGGCCACGACCTCGCCAGCGAATTCACCATGCACTACGGCCTCCTGCCCCGCGCCAATCGCGGCATCTTCGCCGTCAATGAGCTCCCCGACCTCGCCGGAAAAATTCAGGTCGCCCTCTTCAACATCCTCCAGGAAGGCGACATCCAGATCAAAGGCTACCCCGTCCGCCTCGCCCTCGACGTAGCCCTCGTCTTCTCCGCCAACCCCGAGGACTACACCGCCCGCGGCAAGATCGTTACCCCCCTCAAAGACCGCATCGGCTCAGAAATCCGCACCCACTACGCCTCCACCGTCGAAGAAGGCATCGCCATCACACACCAGGAAGCCTGGACCGACCGCCGCCTCGGCGAACTCGAAATCCCCGTCTTCCTCCGCGAAGTCGTCGAGCAGGTCGCCTTCCTCGCCCGCGACGACCGCCGCGTCGACAAAAAATCCGGCGTCAGCCAGCGCCTGCCCATCTCCACCCTCGAGCTCGTCATCTCCAACGCCGAGCGACGCGCCCTCTCCCTCGGCGAAACCCAAATCGTCCCCCGCATCTCCGACCTCTACGCCGCCCTCCCCGGCATCACCGGCAAGCTCGAGCTCGAATACGAAGGCGAACTGCGCGGCGCTGACCAAATCGTTCGCGAAATCCTCAAAAACGCCAGCGCCCGCGTCTACGACAAATACTTCAGCGAAGCCAATACCCAGCAAATCGAGCAGTACTTCCACCTCGGCGGCACCCTCCAGGTCGACGACTCCGATTCCTCCAAAACCATCCTCGCCAAACTTACCCAGATCCAGGGCCTCCTCGACAAACTCGCGCCCCTCGGCATCAGGTCAAAGGACCAACCCGCCAAAATCGTAGCCGCCGCCGAATTCCTCCTCGAAGGCCTCTACGCCCACAAAAAACTCACCCGAACCGAAGAACGAGGCTTCGCAGCACCAGAAAAAACCTCCCGCCGCGAACAACGACAATCCGCAGCCGAAGACGAAACCCAATACGAAGACTGGCAAAACCGCAAATCCGGCCGCCGCGGCAACTTCAACTAACCAGCTTCCAGCTACCTTCCGGGTGCCCCTGGTCTCGCCTTTGAGACCAGGGAACCAAGACTCCCAGCCCATTCTCGGACTTGCTTTTGTCTTTGCTTTTCTATCTGTCAGTCCCGAAGAAAATCTTCGGGTGCCCCATCCTTGCCGCAGCCTCATCGCGGCATGGGTGGGAATAACAAATCCAACACCGTTCTTGCCCTTGTCTTTGCTTTTTTTATTTGTCATTCCCAAAGGGAATCTGCTTTTCGTCTCTTGTTTTGGCTTTTCTATCTGTCATTCCCGAAGAAAATCTTCGGGTGCCCCATCCTTGCCGCAGCCTCATCGCGGCATGGGTGGGAATAACAAATCCAACACCGTTCTTGCCCTCGTTTTTGCTTTTTTAGTTGTCATTCCATTGGGAAACTCCCGTTGAGCTAGTTTGAACCCCTGACCCCTGAACCCCGACCCCTGCCCTTGACCCCTCGCAACCCGGAGGCGAGCATGAAACGAACCCGCTACACCAAATTCACCGGCGACCTCGCCGACGAGTTCTCCCTCGAAGACCTCATGCAGCAGCTCTCCGACTACCTCCTCGACTCCGGCTTCCAGGACCCCCTATCCCGCTTTCAGGAGCTGCAAGGCGAACAATCCCTCGACAACCTCCGCGAAGCCCTCCGCCAGGCCCTCGAAGCAGGCGACTTCGACCAGAATCTCCGCGACAAGCTCTCCGACATAGCCGGCGACCCCGACAAAATTGAGCAACTGATAGACCAGCTCATCCAGCGCATGCAGCAGCAGGATTACATCCGCATCGACGACCCAGCCGACCCCTCCCGCACCTCCACCACCCCCGGCCAGACCGGCGCCGGCGAATCCTCCGCCCGCTTCGAAGTCCGCGACAAAGCCCTCGACTTCCTCGGCTACAAAACCCTCCAGGACCTCCTCGGCTCCCTCGGCCGCGCCAGCGCCGGACGCCACGACACCATGCACCAGGCCACCGGCGTAGAAACCAACGGCTCCACCCGACCCTACGAATTCGGCGACACTATGAACCTCGACGCCAACGCCACCCTCGCCGCCGCCCTAGCCACCCAGGCCGAAAACTCCGAAGGCCACGGCGTCACCTGGCCCATCGAGGTCGATTACAAACACCTCCACGTCCAGCAATCCGACTACCAGTCCTCCTGCGCCACCGTCGTCATGCTTGACTGCTCGCATTCCATGATCCTCTACGGCGAAGACCGCTTCACCCCAGCCAAACGCGTCGCCATGGCCCTCTCCCACCTCATCCGCACCCAGTACCCCGGCGACACCCTCTCCGTCGTCCTCTTCCACGACTCCGCCGAAGAAGTCCCCGTCTCCCAGATCGCCCGCGTCAAAGTCGGCCCCCACTACACCAACACCCGCGAAGGACTCCGCCTCTCCCGCTCCATCCTCAACCGCCAGCGCAAAGAGATGAAACAGATCGTCATGATCACCGACGGCAAACCCAGCGCCCTCACCCTCCCCGACGGCCGCATCTACAAAAACGCCTTCGGCCTCGACCCCCTCGTCCTCTCAGAAACCCTCGAAGAAGTAGCCCGCTGCCGCCGCGCCAACATCATGATCAACACCTTCATGCTCGCCACCGACCCCGGCCTCGTCCAATTCGTACAAAAAGTAAGCGCCATGTGCCGCGGCAAAGCCTACTTCACCACCCCCCAAACCCTCGGCAACTACCTAATGATGGACTTCATGTCCCGAAAAATGAAAACCGTCCACTAAACACCAGCCGGGTGCCCAATCCTTGACAGTTCCATCGTCAAGTGCCGAGAAAGACCGGGTGCCCCATCCTTGACAGTTCCATCGTCATGGGTGGGAATGAAAATCTCCCCCAGTCGTTGCAGTTGTCGTTGTCCTTGTCCTTGCCTTTCTTTCTGACATTCCCCTCAGGGGAATCGACTTCTTTCCTGCCGGGTGCCCCCGGTCCCCGGCATTCGGGGACCGGGGAACCACCACTGTCCACACCGCCACAACCCCAAGCGCCGGAGGCGCGCCAGGACACGAGCCCAGGGCAAAGCCCTGGGTCCAATCCAAAAATAACCGAACACGAGGGGCCTCGATGGCCCCGAGCGCCGTCTGCAAAGGCACGACAGCCAGGAACACCCGTCTCGATCGCATCCGGAGATCACCCAACCCATTTTCCTGAATCATGCCCGCAAACACAGGGTGCCCCCGGTCCCTGGCATTCGGAGACCGGGGAACCACAACTGTCCGAAGCGTCGCAATGACAATGGCCATCGGCGCGGATCGGCCCACACTTATCGCACCGCCGCAAACCCAAGCGCCGGAGGCGCGCCAGCACACGAGCCCAGGGCAAAGCCCTGGGTCCAATCCAAAAATAACCCCACACGAGGGGCCTCAATGGCCCCGAGCGCCGTCTGCAAAGGCACGACAACCAGGAACACCCGTCTCGATCGCATCCGGAGATCACCCAACCCATTTTCCTGAATCATGCCCGCGAACACAGGGTGCCCCCGGTCCCTGGCATTCGGAGACCGGGGAACCACCACTGTCCGAAACGTCGCAATGGCAATGGCCATTGGCGCGGATCGGCCCACACTTATCGCACCGCCACCACCCCAAGCGCCGTAGGCGCGCCAGGACACTAGCCCAGGGCAAAGCCCTGGGTACAATCCAAAAATAACCCAACACGAGGGGCCTCGATGGCCCCGAGCCTCGACAACCGCTCTTCCCTGCTCCCAAAACCTTGTACGCATCCAATGCTTGCACGTCATGCCTGCATTGCCTACAATCAGTGCATGCAATACACCATCCGCAACGTTCCCCCGAACCTCGACACCGCCCTCCGCTCCACGGCCCATCGCCAGGGCAAGAGCCTGAACGACGTCACCCTTGAAGCCCTCGCACGCGGCGCGGGTATTACCGGCGAACCGATACGCCGGCGCGACCTGACAAAAATCGCGGGGAGCTGGCACGAAGACCCAGCCTTCGATGAAGCCATTGCCGATCAAGACACCATCGACGAAGCAATCTGGGCATAATCCAGGCCGCGCATGAGACTCCTCCTCGACACCAACCGATATACCGATCTCTGCCGCGGCAATCCATCCGTGGTCGCCACCCTCGAGACTGCAGAAGAGATCTGGCTTCCCCTCATGGCCTTGGCCGAACTGCGTGCCGGCTTCGCCGCAGGCACACAGGGCCCGCGCAACGAGGCCGTCCTCAGCCGGTTCCTACTGCAGCCGGGTGTCGGCATCCTCTACCCCGATGAACAGACCACCCATTCCTACGCGAGCGTCTACCGACAACTGCGCAAACAAGGCACCCCCATTCCCACCAACGACATGTGGATTGCCGCTCTCGCCCTGCAGCACTCTCTTGCTCTCTGCGCTCGCGACGGCCACTTCGACGCCCTGCCCCAGCTCACGCGCCTGTAGCCCAGCCGCTCCAATTTCCCTCCGGCACCAGGAATGCGTCTTCCGCGCAGCCCAGCCCAACTTCGGGTGTGAAATATAGCAAAATGGCTATGGGCCAGCATCCCTCCCCGGCCCATGCACAAATGGCCCAAATTGCAGGCAAATGCATCTGCCTCAATTCAAGCCACTTGCACCAAATTCCCTTGACAACCCAGGCCCTCCGCCGCACCCCCGCAAATGTTACACGTGTAACATTCCGCTGTGGAACACTGAGCGCAATCAGGCCCGCGTCCCCAGCGCCTTCCGCACCGCCGGAGCCACCTTCGTCCCCAGCAGCTCAATCGCGTGCATCATCTTCGCATGCGGCAAAGTCGCCGCCGTCATCTGAAAGTCCAGCCGCGCCACACCACCCAGCGCCTCGTTGGTGTACAAAACCTTCTCAACTACATATTCCGGGTCGCCAATCAGATACGCGCCCTTCGGCCCCCGCGTCGCCTCAAACTGCGCCCGCGAAGTAGGCGCCCAGCCGCGCTCCTTGCCAATCTGCGTGAACATCGTCGCGTAGCTCGGATAGAATTCATCCGCCGCCTGCTGGCTCGTATCCCCAATGAAACCAAACATGTGCAGCCCCACCTTCAAAGTCTCCGGCGCATGCCCGGCCCGCTTGCCCGCCTCGCGATACAGGTCCACCAGCGGCCTGAACCGATGTTGCTCCCCGCCGATAATCGCCACCATCAGCGGCAGCCCCATAAATCCAGCTCGCGCAAACGACTGCGGCGTTCCGCCCACTCCGAGCCAGATAGGCAGCTTCTCCTGGACCGGCCGCGGATAGATTCCCTGCCCGGTCAGCGCCGGACGGAACTTGCCCGACCAGGTCGTCTTTTCGTCTTTCGCGGCATTGTCGCGCAGTTCGAGCAGCAGTTCCAGTTTTTCGACAAACAGTTCATCGTAGTCCTGCAGCTTCAGCCCAAAGAGCGGGTAGGCTTCGGTGAAGGAGCCGCGCCCTGCCACAATTTCGGCACGTCCATTCGAAATCAAATCCAGTGTTGCGAATTCCTGGAAAACCCGCACCGGGTCGGCTGCGCTCAGCACCGTAACCGCGCTGGTCAGCCGGATCGTCTTTGTCCGCGACGCCGCAGCCGCCAGGATCATGGTCGGCGCAGAGTCAAGAAACTCGCTGCGATGGTGCTCGCCGATTCCGAAAACGTCTAGCCCGACCTGATCGGCCAGCTCAATTTCCTCGATCAAATTGCGCAGGCGTTCATTCGGTGCGATGGTGGTGCCGGTTTCAGGGTCGCGAATGGCGGCTGCAAAGCTGTCAATGCCGATCTGCATGGGTTTCTCCCGGTGAATAGTTGTTCGAACAACTATTCAGATGCGAGTTGAAGCCAACTCGATTCATCGCGTTTGCGGCCGTAGAGAAAAAGTTCGGAGCCTGCTAGTCGAAGACAACTGTCTTGTTGCCGTAGCAGAGGATGCGCTGCTCAAGATGCCAGCGCACAGCGCGCGAAAGCACGATGCGCTCCAGGTCGCGCCCTCGCGCTACCAGATCTTCCACCTGGTCGCGATGCGAGATGCGGGCTACGTCCTGCTCGATAATCGGGCCGTCGTCGAGCACTGAAGTGACGTAGTGGCTGGTTGCGCCAATCAGCTTCACGCCACGCGCGTGGGCCGCATGGTAGGGCCGAGCTCCAATGAAGGCGGGCAGAAAGGAGTGATGGACGTTGATGATGGCTGCCGGATACCGAGCCACGAAATTCTCCGTCAGAATCTGCATATAGCGGGCCAGAACGACCAGTTCCACATCCAGTTCCCGCAGCAGGTCAAGCTGCTCTGTCTCAGCCACGGCTCGCGTCGTGGGGGTGACAGGGACGTATTCAAATCGAATGCCATGGAATGCTGCCAGCTTCTCAACTTCGCGATGGTTTGAAACAATGACCGCGATTTCGCAGCTTAACTCGCCCGCACTGGCGCGATAGAGCAGGTCTGCGATGCAGTGCAGGTACTGCGAACAAAAGAGAGCAACGCGCGGCCTTCGCTGCATCAGACGCAGTTGCCAGCGCATTTTCAGTTCAGTCGCGAGCGGAGCAAAGGCCTCAGAAAACGCTGGAATCCCTTGCTCAGCGGAGACGGAGTCGATTGCCCACTCCACGCGCATGAAGAACAGACCCAGCGCGTGGTCCTGATGCTGGTCAGCGTGAAGAATATTTGCGCCCTGGGCGTAGAGCAGCCCGGCAACACGCGCGACCAGACCCTTCTGATCTGGGCAGTCAATGAGCAGTACAGCCCGGTTATTTGCAGCCAGGCTCGCGATGGAAGTTGTTGAAGTCATCGCTATTCAGATTACCCGACTTGACTACTCCCGCCGCAACGCTTCGACCGGGTCGACGCTCATCACAGCTCGCGCCGGGAGCAGTGTCGCGGCGAAAGCTACCAGCGCCAGCAGCCCGGCTACGGCAGCGTAAACCGCTGGATCGTGGGGGGCTACCTGAAAGAGCAGCGACCGGACGAGCCTCGCCATGGCCAGAGCTGCGGCCAGGCCGACGACCACTCCGGCAGCCACAATCCACAGCCCCTCGGCCGCAATCAGCCGCAGAATATTGGCGCGTGTCGCACCCAGCGCCACGCGCACGCAAATCTCCTGCGTCCGCTGCGAAGCAGCATAGGCGATGACGCCATAGAGCCCAATTACCGCCATCGCCGTGCCAGGGAGCGCAAAAAATGGCAATAATTGACTTGACCCGTCCACTGTGAAACGATGGGCGTCTTAATTACTGCCGGTGAATTTTGAAAGGAAATCACCGTGCAATATCCTTATGAATGCTGCCATGTCGGACGGTTACCGTCGTACTGGGGACAGTGGTTCGCGACCGCTGCGGAGTCTTCCATGAAAGCGACAAACCTGAATATCTTCTATCAACTGGGATCGCAGCTTCGGTATTTCATCCAAGAGGCGCACATTGGCCAAGAATGGGATGAGCTGTTTATGTTCTCTCACTATGCCAAAGAATGGCTCGCGGCGTTTATTCAAGAAACTGCCGAGTATGGTGATTCGCTAGTAGACTCGCGTGCTTCTGCTCAGGGGCTTTTGAATCATGTGAACACTATTTTCTCACTACCCCAAAGTGATTGGAAGCGACCAATCACCCCGGATGAGTACATCGGATTATCGAACGGACAAGACGAGTTTGAGAAGAACTTTGAGAGGGAGCATCGCAACATTGATGTTTTTACGGTTACCCCCAAAGGGATATACAACACTCGTTTGTTGATGGACCGTCCAGAGATGCAATTTCCGGAGTCTCTGCGCCCAATTCTTCCAATCCAGACGCTTTACGATTTAAAGCAAGCGGGTAGGTGTTTGGTCTTCGATATTCCGACTGCCTGTGCTTTTCACACCTGTAGGGCAACCGAATCGCTAATGTTGGAGTACCACGGTCTTTTATCTGGAGGTCCGTGGAATTTCAAAAAACGCGATTGGAAGATATACATCGAGCAATTGACTGTCCAGAACGCGCCTTTGAAGATCACCCAGCGACTTGGGGAAATCAAGTCTTTAGATCGGAATGCCTACATCCATCCGGACGTAAATGTATCGATTGAAGAGGCTCAGGTTCTCTATAGCCTTTGCCTGGCCGTAAACTTCTATATGGCAGAAGAAATGGTTACCCTGAAACCATGACGAACTCGACGGAATCTCAGA
>JANYDG010000054.1 GCA_025359885.1 Acidobacteriota bacterium | reverse complement strand
TGGTCTATCAGAGCGCCCGGGCTACCTGTGACCGTTCGATCGCGCATTGGGCCAAACCAGCTGGCGCAAACCTAATTCGTAAAGAAATCACTTTGCTTTGTCGCATCTTGAAGGCGGCAAATCTGTGGGGCGAGAGCGAGCAGGCTCAATTCCAAGCTTTGCGGCCCGTCGAGTCGGATGTCTGCGGCGCGATGACGCCGCAGGAGCAGCATCGGTTTTTGCACGTGGCGTCTAGCTGCGCAGAATTTCAGTTCATCTACTGGTACTCCATCGTGGCGCTGCAGACGACGGCCTCGACCAATGAGATGCGCGAGCTGCGCCTGGGCGACATCCTACTGCGCGACGGCTTTATTCAGATTCGTAGTGGCTCGGCCAAAAATAAGCACCGCATCCGCACCATTCCGCTGGTTTCACCGGACGCGGTGTGGGCATTTGAGCGGCTGGTGGACCGCGCAGGGCAACTCGGGGCCATATCGCCCGCGCATTATCTTTTCCCCATTCAGGACGCCAAAGGGCACTACGACCCGGCCCGGCCCATGAGCGACTCGGGCATGAAGAAGCGCTGGGATAAAGTGCGTCGCGCCGTCGGCCTGCCTCGGCTCCGCATCTACGATCTCCGCCATACTGGCATCACGCGCATGGCCGAGGCCGGAACGCCGATCGCCGTCATCATGTCGTTTGCGGGCCATATGACCCTTCGCATGCAACAGCACTACACGACCATTTCCATGATTTCTCGCCGCGGCTGGGCAGAGGCTACCTGGTCGCCAGTTGCTCGTGCACATCCCGGCCCGCAGCCCATAAACGCCACGCGGCCCAAGCCTCCGGCCTCCGTAAATGCGCGTCATGATTTGGGCCATGGTTTCGGCGTAGGCGGCGACGTCAAATATGGTGCCCGTGAATTCAATGGATTCGACTCGGAGGCGGCGGGCTGGACGACGCCCAAAGTGGCCAACGGTAGGCGATAGGTGATAGCAGCCAGGGTTGACCGCGATACAGGCTCAATGTATCGTCAGATTCAGCAAAAGAATCCCTAGATCTCGCGTCGACACGAAAGACCCCAGCCATAGAGCCGGGGCTTTCGTGCGTATGACCCAAGTTCAATCCGATTGGGCGGACAGACGTGGTTTTCCACAGCTTTTTAATTACTCTCTTGATTCTCCCCCTTGCATTTCAGCAAGTCGAGTATATGCTTGCGTAGACATACCAAAGGGAAAGCGGCAGGCGCTGCACGTTTCTGAAGTTTTGGTTGGCAGATAGACCGACGGTATCTGAGCTGTGACCTACGGATTCATAACCCATAGGTCGGCGGTTCGATCCCGCCCTCCGCCACCAAAAGAAAACAAAGTTCCGAAACGCTGTCATGAGTTGCCCTGGGGTTGCTCTGGGGTTGCTTTCTGCTCTCCGCCCGCTCTCTTCCCGATTCGAAGCAAAGTGCATTCGTGGGATTTGCAAGTCACGCCTGCAAGGTCATGGCAGCGAGGTCACGCCTGCAAGGTAGTGGCAGCGAGGGGGAAGGCATGGCCATGCCGGGAGCGGCAGTCTGTTGGGAATGACACACGCGGAGCAATGCCTCAACCCTGGCGGCGAGGCAACGCAGGGCATTGAGGCTGCGCAGGGCTGAGGCAGCTGTTGCGCTCTTTATGGATTCTTCTGGCTCATGTTCATGGCGGCGGCTGCGAGGAGCGTGCGGTAGATGTCCAGCCTGCCGTGGCCCAGCAGTTGCGATACGGCCTGGGCATGGGACATTGCTTTGCTCGTTCCCTCGTAATCGATATCGGAGATGTATTGCTGGAGCAGGGCCGCGGTTCCAGCGACGAAGGGGGCACTGAAAGAGGTGCCTGAGACTTCGGCGTAGTTGTTGCCGGGGTAGGTGGTGATGATATTTTCCCCAGGTACGGCCAGAAAGACTCCTTTGCCGTAGCTCGTGAAGTGGCTCTTCAGGTCTTGAGGCGTGGTCGAGGCGATGCCCATGACCTCAGTCAGGTTTGCCGGATTAGCGATGTGGGGGGTGCCGGTGTTGCCGGCTGCCGCGATGCAGATGGCACCCTTGCTCTGGGCGTAGTCGATGGCATCGGCCAATTCCGGGGAGTCTTGCAGCAACGAAAAGCTCATGTTGATCACGTGAGCCTTGTGGTCCGCGGCGTAGTACACGGCGCGCAAAATGTCGGAGAGTCGGGCGGTTCCGTTGGCGCTGAATGCCTTGAGGGGCATGATCTTTGCTGTGGGTGCGACGAGGTGCACGACTCCCGCGACCATGGTGCCGTGTCCAAAGGACTGAGGGAGTTTGCCGCCGTCAAGAATGACTCCGGTCGACTGGTCGAGAATCACTCCTGTGGATTGCCGGACTACTTTGACGTAGGACTTGGTCGCCGGATCTATTTTGGAATTCAGCAGGATCTTGCGTGTTACAGGATCGAGGTCGGCCCAGTCGCTTGCGGTTCCGACGCGGTTGTGAACAAAGTCATAGCCGCCGACCAGAGAGGAAGCGAGCGCTTTGTGAAGCGGATCGACGCCGGTGTCAATGATTGCGACGGTTCCGCTGCCGGTGAGGTGGAACTTGGTCTGGGCACTCCACAGCCGGATGATGCGCGGGGCAATCTGGGACAAGTACAGACGAAGGACTCTCGTGCCCCCGTAAAACGACCCTGCGGGAGGGGGGATTTGATCGAGGATGACCCCCGTTGATTGATTCAACTCGGGGACGGATGTCTCTTGATCGGACTCGAAGTCGCCAACTTCGGAATCCCCTCCAACCTCGGTTTCAAGTTGACTGGGGGGAAGATTTCTGGGGTCTTTGACGAGGTAAACGGAGGCCTTGGCATCGAGGGAACGAACCACGTTGAGGCCATGACGCTGCGCAATTGTGGTGACATTGGCTGCGGCTGAAGGCCGAATAATATAGGGGGTTTGGGATTGGGCAAAGATGCCGCAAATCAACAGAAGCAGAAACACGCTCAACGAATTTCGTTTCATCCTGAACCTCACTACCAGTGACACAAACCCGAGAGCAGGGCATCAAGGGTTTTGGCGAAATCAAATGCGATGCACAATCGTGACAAGTGCGCTAGAACTTTTGCCCCCCGACAGCATCGAGTCCGAGGTGCAGACGCAGTGCGTTCTGGGGAACGTAGGCCAAAGCAAACTCTCCAAAATTGTTGCAGACGGTTGAGGCCAGTTCAATGTCGTTAGCTGTCAATTTGACTGGCATGGGGTTGATTTTGGAATCAGGATTATCGGCATGATGAATCTGGCCCACCATGGAGACGGCGGAGAGGCCGCGTTCATGTTCAAGGCGGAGGTCGATGACGTAGCCCTCCACTTCGTAGAGCATGTGGCGAACATCTGACCGTTGTTCTGAGCGCACGCCCTGCAGGGCGGGCTGATTGAAGCTGTCGAAGATCATCTTTGCGATGGAGCCGGTGTTGAATTGAATCGCGTCGAAACGGCGAAGGGCAAAAATGGCCTGGGCATTCCGTGTGACCTGCAGGGGGACGTCGCTTTTGAAATCAGCAAGAGCGGTGACCTGCAATCGCTCGACCCAGGCGAGGGTCTCGCTGCAGCGGTCACAACTGACTCGATGCGACTCCATGGCTGAGCGGAGTTCTGGCGAGGAGAAACCACGCTGCAGGTCGAGCCATTCGGTAATGCTGTAGTGTTGAGCCACTTTGTTACCTCTTTGGCAAAAGGCTCCGGGAAAGGATCCTGGTTACCACAATGATAGGGGACCCTGGCTGCACAAAAATATAGGCCAATGCTGAAAAACTCTGCGATGTACGACGGATTCGGCGAAAAAAGGTCACTTCTGGGGAAAGACGGGGCTTTCTCCGTCTCCGATGAGGACAAAGGGTGCCCAGTAATAGGGTTGGGGGTGAATGGCGCGAATGGAACGCATGGTTTGCCGGAGGGCTGCGGAAATGGAAGGCGCTGAATTGAGTTCGCGGTAGAAGACTTTCATGAAACGGGCGGTGACCGTATCGCTGACATCCCACAGAGAAACCAGAACGGCCTGGGCACCGGCGTAGAGCAGGCCTCGCACCAGTCCGAGGATCTCATCGCCCCCGACAACGGCGTTTAATCCGGTACCGCAACCGCTCAGGGTTACCAGCCTGGCAGAGAGGCGCAAGCTGTAGAAATCCGCTGGGTGCAGGTCGGCATTGCCCATGCGAATCGACGAAAACATGGGGTTGTCTTTGCGAAAGAGCCCGTGGGTGGCGATGTGAATGAAGCGGCTCTCCGGACCCATCTGCCAGAGAATCTCCCGGGTGGCGGTGCTGCCGATAAAGAGGCGGGCATCGGGCAGCAGCGCGGCCACGTCGATGGCCTCTTCGCGAATGGACGGGGCGGCGGTATCGGGGATGCCAAGCACGAGGGAGCGGTGGCTGTTGACGGCAAGGGCCTTGCAGCACCATGAGTAGACACTGGAACTGGGCGCATAGGAGATGGTCACTCGATCCATGAGCGAAGTGAATCCAGCCTCGGCATTGCGGTCGAGCAAGGCATGAAACGGAAGAATGTGAAGACAGCCGTGGGGCACGATGATGAGATGGTCCAACGACGGCGACAGGGAGAGTGGGGCGATGAGCGCCGTGAAGAGGCTGGAGAGGTGCTCCTCTGTTGCGGCCTGGATTGAACGTTCAAATCGAGCGAGGTGCTCGGGCCCGAGTTGGTATTTTGAAAGCTGAAACTGGAGGAGGTTGAGGGTCGCTCGAATCTCCTCGATGGAGCAGAGCGGCACAACGCGCATCGTGTTGGCATGCAGTACTACGGCTTGAAGCCGGCCGCTGAATTCAAAATATTCAATAATGGCGCTGCCCTGAGAAAGCTGCTGATAGACTTCGTCGACGGGAAGCGTCCCGGCACTCAGCAGCAGGGCAACCTCCTGCTCGGGTGCGCTGCCGATTCCACTGGCGAGCGCAAGTTGTTTCTCGTACTCCCGCGATTCTTCCCGGTAGTTGCGGATCCGCTCGACGGAATCTCTTTCGGCTCTGAACTCCTCGCGCTGCGCCTGCCGGTAGGCCATCGTCATACGCTGCCGCAGGTCTTCAATGCGCAGGTCTTCGGGGAGGAAATCGGATCCCTTTGCTCGCAAAACATGCGCACCCAGGCTCACCAGGTCCGCCAGACTGCGTGATTTTGCACGCTCCATATAGCTGAAGACCACGTTGTCGCGGGTTTCAGGCGGCTCAAGTTTGAGCGCAAACGATGTCAATCTCTGATAGATGGAGAGCTTATCCTTGAGAAAGCCAATGCGAAACGCTTCACCCAGAATGTGGCTGCGCAGGTCCTCGAGGATGAGGTTGGCGCGCTTGAGGCTGGCGTAGGCGGGTTCGACTTTTCCCAGGGACTCCTGTGCCGTACTCAGAACGGCAACTGCATGAAACTCGATGGCCGGTGAGGAGAAGTGGGCCAGCCTGGTCAAAGCATGATTGCACTGTTGCACGGCCTCTGACGGGTCTTCAGCCTCGAGGGCCAGCCGCGCGAGCAATATCTCTGCAAGCGCAGCTTTGGTTTGTAGCCCGGTGTCAATGAAGTGCTGCAGAGAACTCCGGGCAAGCTTTTTTGCAAAGGTGAAGCGTCTCTCTTCGAAGAGTACGAGCGCTCGATAGAAGTCGATCAAACCGGGCCAGATTCGATTCGATTCGACGACAAACAAGACGCGAGCCTTTGAAAAGCGAACGAGTGCCTCGTGATTTTGGCCTAACTGACTTGCAGCGATGGCTGAAAAGGCGAGGGCCTTGGCCTTTTCGTAGTGCATGCCGAGAGCTTCGAAGCTGACGTAGGCGGCCTCGGCCAGGGTAGCGCCCTCCTGCGACATATTCAGCTCGAGGTAGAGTTCTGACAGGTCAAGGTCGCACAGTGCCATGTGGTAATGATTTTTCAGTCGAGCGCAAAGCTGACGAGCCGTCTGGTAGAGAGCGATTGCGCGGGTGTATTCACCGCGAAGGTAGTGCAGGTAGGCCACGTTGTAATCGGCCTCAGCCACGAGCAGGGGAAACCCATTGGTTTCGCAGCAGTCGCGGGCCTGCTGGTAGGTCTTCGCCGCCTGGTCAAAGTCGTTGAGGCTGGCGTAACAGACGGCCATGTTCCGCAGGAGTACGGCGACATCCTGGGCGTTGCCTGATGCATTCAACACTGTTTGTGCTGACCGGTAAAGATCAAGAGCATCCTGGAATCGGTCTTGTCGATAAAAGACATTGGCCAGGTTGACGTCGAGCCTGGCCACGCGCAGCAAATCTCCATGACCGAGAAAGACGGTACGCGCAGAATCGGCCGCAGCGAAGGCCTCATCATAGCGGCCGAGATAGGTGAGTGGCTGAATCTGATTCATCTGCGCCCGGGCTGCCTGAACGCTCTCTGAGTGAGCCTCGAATATCTGAGCCGCCAGACGATGATGCTCAATCGCAGAGACATGGTCTCCGGTGAGATAGCAGACATGCCCTTGGGCACGGTGGGCCACGCCGGTGGCCGACCCCAGGGGCAGAGCCGCAGCAACCTGCATGGCTGCCTGGGCAAGCCGCTCTGCCTGGCGCAGGTCTACGCGGGCTAATTCAACGAGCTGATCGTAGAGAGAGTCGATCAGCGCCGGCGAAAACTCTGACCGATGAGAAGCCAATTGTTCTGCTTGCATTGCAGGCACTTCTGTTTCTGAGAGCACCTTGATCCACGCTGAGAGGCGATCTTGACTGGTCGCCCGATTGATGGATGGCCCATGACTCATCGGAATCCAGCTTCGTCGAGGAGTTTGCGCAGCTTTTCGAGACACCGGCCACGAATAAAGCCGATCGACCCGGTTGCAAGGCCGAGCCGTTTTGCAACCTCTGCGTAGGGCAACGCCTCTTCGCCGTAGAACAGAAGCTGAATCATCGTGGCGCATCGCCTGGGGAGCTGGCGGATGGTCTCCCGCAGGGTCTGCTCCATCTCGACCTGGACCATCTGCTCAGGAGCAAGGAGGTCCCTGTCGGCAATTTCAACCGGCGCGTGATCGTCGTCGATGTCGTCCAGTTCGACGTCATTGAGGCGCCGTCTTTTTTTCCAGCGAAGGGACTGGTGTGAGGTGACCGTGAGCAACCACGACCGCAGAGACTCAACCTTGCGCAGGTCACTGAGCTTGGCAAAGAGTTCGACGCAGACCTGCTGGAAAATGTCGGCTGCATCCTGCGGAGTCGCTCCATAGCGTAACGGTACGCCGTAGATCATTCGCTGGTATTTGCCGATCAATGCCGTCCATGCGTCCTCATTGCCATCGAGGCAGGCTCGTACCAGCCTTTCATCCTCCCAGAGCGGGGATGGTTTGGCAGGGCCCAACTGTTTCGGCAGGAAGGGCAGCGGAACGCCCGACTCGGTATTCTCATCCCACGGACGCATTAATTCTTCCAGTAAAAGGCAGCTACGTTATCTAACATGGCAGGGTCCAGGGGACTCGGCAATACCCCAATCAGGCCAGCACGTGCCGCGCCGAGCATGTTGGGCGATGCCAGCGACAGAAACGGCAGTTGTTCGCGGTAAATCTCCTGTACCCGAGCGTATGTTTTGCGCCGCACGGGAACATTGGTGAGGAACATTTGCCGGTGCATGGCATCATCGATCTCTGATTCCCAGGGGGTAGCCGGTTTTTTCTGGCCGAGGTTCCAGAGATGCAGATTGCCATCGGAGAGCCAGAGGCTCAGGTTCCCGTTTGGCTCTGTATCGCCGGCGCTCAGACCCATCACCGCTGTGTCGTAATCGTGATTCTGGGTGACACGCTGCAGCAGGCTGCGAAATTCGAGAGAAACCACCTGAGCGTCAATACCGAGTTCAGCGAAGTCACGCCGCAACATCGAGGCGATTTCACTGCGCTGGCGATTGCTGGAGGCTGCCAGGATGGTGAACTTGACTTGTTTTCCGGCGCTGTCGAAGAGGGAGCCGTCCCGGATTTGAAATCCAGCGTCGGCAAGGAGTTTTCGAGCCCGAGACAAGTCTTGCTTTTCGGGCCGGGTCTGGGGGCTCAGCCATGCCTGGCTTGCCGGCGTGACGGGCGAAGCGAGCGGCACGGCATGGTTTTGAAAGGCAAGGTTGACCAGCACGTCGCGATTGACCGCGAAAGAGAGTGCCTGCCTGAAGGCGGTCTGCTGAAACCATTTCTGCGTCGCAGCTGCCTCGGGCAAACGGCCGGCCACGTCAGAGTTGAGATTGAAGAGCAGGAAGTCAAATTCCAACCCTGGGCCACCATCGATCATCTGAAAGTGCTTTTGCCCGGCATCCTTGTCAAGTACACCATAGGAATCGGCACTGAGCCTGGCGAGAAGATCAAGCTGGCCCGCAGCGAATCGAATCGATTCGGCGTCTTGATTGGCGAGGAAGGCAAAATCAAGTTCATCAAGATAGGGCAGGGTTCTTTGAGCCCCATCCTGCTTCCAGAAATAAGGATTCCGCTCGAGGATCATCGCCTGACCGGGAAGATAGTTTTTCAAACGGAAGGGGCCCAGACCGGCAATCTGGGCGGCTGGGGTCGCAATCGACCACGCATCCTGGAGCTTGCCAGACCTCTTCACGGGCTCAAGCAGGTGACTGGGCAGCATGGCCAATCCGTCAAAGAGCCTTGCGGCTGCCGCGTAAGGCCGGGGCAGATCGACTCGAATGGTCAGAGAATCAACTTTGACGACCTGAAGGGGCTTTCCATCAATGATGAGCAGATCCCGCTGCGGCGCGTTCACCTCAGGATCGAGGTAAACCTGAAAAGAAAAGAGCACATCGTCTGCGGTGAACGGAGTTCCGTCAGAGAATCTGACTCCCCGGCGCAGATGCAGCGTGTAGGACTGGCCGCCGCGCGTCACTTCCCAGGACCGGGCAAGGCTTGGCTCCACGACGTCGGTCTTGCGATTGATGTGGAGTAGATCCGCATGCATGATCGAGGTCACGGTGCGCGAGGAAACGTCCATCGCAAAGACCGGATTGAGTGTCTTGGGCTCGGCACGCAACGAACAGTTCAGCTTTCCGCCGGTATTTCCTGAGGTTGTCTCAAGTCGAAGGACTTGCCCGAAAACAGGATGAAGGGAGTAGGCAAAAACCGTGATGAGGATGAGCCAAAGCCGGGCCGCCGCAATCAAGTGAGACAGGCGACAGCCAGCAGGATCGTTCACGTTTAAACCCTTTCCAATGGGAAACTGTCGTTCTGACGCCGCTGAGCGAACTTGGTAAGCGGCGCTGGGCGCTCACGATGGTCGGTCACAAGATGTAAAGCGAAGAACAGTGGAAGCATAGCCCATATTGGAGCGATCACCCAAGGGTATTCCACCAGCGAGGATAAGTGCTGTGCTGCGGCAATCAGGTTGCCCCAGCTGACCAACGGCTCGTCCACTCCAAGCCCGAAATAGGAAAGTGCGACTTCGCTGGCAATAAACTGCGGCAAAAGAATGGTGAACTGGGTTACCGCCAGCGGTGCCACATCGGGCAAAATGTGCCAGCGCACCAGATGACCCGAATTTGCGCCTGTTGCACGGGCCATTGTCACATAGCCGCGCTGTCGGGCTTCGAGGGCGGCACCGCGCAGGATGCGCGCAGGACGCGCCCACCCAATCAAGGCCAGCAACCCGGTACTGATCACCACGGCGACCAGCGGCGAAGTGCGAAGCGGCAGCAACGCGCGCAATGCCAGCAAAAGATAAAACCACGGCACAGAAATCATGGTTTCAGTGGTGCGCATGATGAGCGCGTCCACAAGTCCGCCGAAAAGGCCTGCGAGGAGGCCAAACGCCAATCCGAGTAGCCCTGCACAAAGCGCCGCGAAGATGCCGATGGCAACTGTAGTCCGCCCCCCGACCAGCAGCCGGGACCATACGTCGCGGCCGTATTGATCGGTACCAAGAAAGTGCGGCGAGTCTGCGGCGTGAGCGCTTGAAACCCCGCAGAAGCGGAGCTGTTGCGCAGAGGACGAAGGTGAGTCAGGAGATTGCGTGGTCCAAACAAAGAATTGCAGCGGAAGGGTTGCTGCATCCTGGGCGGAGTACGCCGCAAAATGGCCCGGGACGGGACGGCTGCGCACGACGTAAGGGTGCAGTTGCAGGCGACCGGAGGCCGACCGAAAATGCAGAGTCTCTGGCGGTAAATAGGGCAGGGAGGGGTTCATGGCTCCAGGATCAGCCGTCGCAAAGAAATCTGCCGCAACCAGCAGCACCGCGCAGAGAGCCAGAAAGATCGTAGCGACATGCTTCAGATTCATCCAGTGACCCCGCGCAGTCGAGGATCATGCAGCCAAAGCAGGATGTCTCCGAGCAGGTTACCCGCGATCAACATCAGTGCGGAGCCAAGGACACCGGCAACCACGATGTTTGTATCGCGTGCAAGGATTGCGTTGAGCAGGAGTTGCCCGAGGCCCGGCCAGCCAAACAGCACTTCGACGAAGAGTGAGGCGCTCAACATCGAGCCAACGCCGAGTCCAAAGAGCGAAATCAGCGGCGTTGCCGCCTCGGGCAGCACATAGCTGAGCAAAATGCGTTGCGGCGAAAACCCGTGTGCCTGGGCTGCTTCGACTGCCGGTGCGCGCCGTGCCGCGTCGAATCCGCGCTGCACATGGCGGAGCACGACGGGAAGGTAGCCAAGAGTCATCGCAAGGGCGGGCAAGGCAATCCGCTGAGCCAGGGATTGAGTGCGATCCCAGGGCGACGCGGCCCGGGAAAGATCCTCAACCAGGGGGGCCAGAGCATGAAGACGCACGGCCCCCAGCAGCAAAAGGAGCGCTAGAATCGGCTCGGGAATCGACCAAAGCACGGCCGCCCATGCTCGCACCACGGTCGCAAGCCACCCCGTTGTTGCACCGAACAGCAAGCCGACGATCCATGCGCCCGACAAACCCAACCCAGTCAATAGGAGGGTGTTGGCGATGCGCTCTTTGAGTAACTCGGCCACCGGCAGGTGGTAGAGCAGCGACATGCCCAAATCCCCCTGAAGTGCTGCCTTGCACCAAATCGCGTAGCGCTCTGCAATGGGCTTCTTCAGGTCGCTTTGCCCGTCCATCGCGGCGAGGGCTTGCGGCGACAGTCCCGGCTCTAACCGTAGTTCAGAGTAATAATCTCCTGGTGCTGCCCGCAGCAGCGCGAAGCAGAGCA
>JANYDG010000053.1 GCA_025359885.1 Acidobacteriota bacterium | reverse complement strand
ACCGTCCAGAGATGCAATTTCCGGAGTCTCTGCGCCCAATTCTTCCAATCCAGACGCTTTACGATTTAAAGCAAGCGGGTAGGTGTTTGGTCTTCGATATTCCGACTGCCTGTGCTTTTCATATATGCAGAGGAACGGAGGCGCTAATGCTTTCTTACTACGCTCATCTGAGTGGACATCAATGGCATATCTCCAGCAAGACGTGGAAGCGTTACATTGAAGAGTTGGTGAAGGAAAAAGCGCTGCCTAAGATTACGAATCGTTTGGAAGAGATAAGGGCAACGGATAGAAATGCCTATACTCACCCCGACATAAACGTTTTGCTAGAAGAGGCTCAGATTCTTTATACCTTGTGTGCTGGGGTGAATTACTACATGGCCGAAGAAATGAGAAAACCATGACGACTTCTCACGAGTCAAAGAATTTTGATCAAAGCGTTAGGAAGATCTTGTCTGTATCACGCGAAGAACTGAAAAGACGCGAGGAACTCTGGAAAGCCGAGCGGAAACAGGCAAAGGAAAAGCGGGCTAAGGTTTCGCCCGCTTCCCACGCTTCAGACGGTAAGGATTAGTTAACCGTACCGGAACCCACCTTGCCAGTCAGTTCAGCGAACGTTAGCCGCTAACCCACGATCTGCGTTACCGTGCGATTGAAGCGCCCTGCGTCGTCAAGGTTCTTACGTTTGTTGAATCGGAACGCCTGTTCATCAAGATAACGATGCAGGTGAAACGGCTCAACGCTGACGTATGTACCCGATATTCCACGCTTGAGCAGAGACCAGAACGTTTCAAGTCCATTCGTGTGAATCCGCCCGTTTACGTACTCTACCGCATGGTCTACGACTTGGTGGGCGTACTCTCCCGCCAGTCCACGATAAGACATAAGCGCGTCTGTATACAGCGCCGAGCTAGCCTCTACATGCATTTTTGACCTCATCCTGTAGCGCCGACTTCTTGCGATTGGGGATGATTGCCGTGCGGACCTTTCCACCGCGTTCTAGCATTCCCATCACCGCCGTCTTATCTTTTCCGCCCGTTCCCGTGATTCTGCGCTGTCGTTTGCTGACGTGCATGTTCCGCGCCTTCCCGCCGATAAAGGTTTCGTCTGCCTCGACTTCTCCGCGTAACTGGCCAGTAAAGTCGTCCTGCATGGCGAGGCGGATACGGTGCAGCATGAACCACGCCGATTTCTGAGAGATGCGAAGATCGCGGGCTATTTCGTAGCTGCTAATTCCGTTCTTGCAGTTGGTGACGAGCCACATTGCAGTGAGCCACTTATCCAGACCAATCGCGGAATCTTCCATAACCGTTCCGACCTTGACCGAAAACTCGCGCTTTGCATGATGGCTTGCGCACTGCCAGGTACGGCGCTTTGCATTGAACTTGACACTCTGAGAACCGCAACTTGGGCATACGACTCCGTTAGACCAGCGACGAACAGAGATATATTCGACGCAGTTATCGGGGTTCGAGAAGTAGACGATCGCTTCTTGCAAGCTCTTGGGTTCAGTGTTCATTGGTATCGCCTCACTGAAGGAACCATATCAATGCCGAATGGACGAGTCAAGTATGTTATTACCCAAAAAAGCCCAGCAGAGCGGTTTCAAATCGCGGACGGTCGGCCAGTTCGCTTACCTGCTGCGCAGCGGCCGAACCTCGACCGGCGCCAGAGGATCAAGCCGGGCCATCTCTGTGCGAATCAGACCGGCCAGTGCCGACGCCGGCAGTGACGATCGCAGCAGGAAGTAGTGATGCGGCCCGAAACTCTCTGGGTCGCGGGTGCGCTTGAGCGTGTAAAACTCCGGCTCATCGACATTGGTCAGCCCGCCATTTTTCACGTCGGCGGCGACTCCTACCACGGTAAAGACTGTCGGGTCAGTAACGAAGAGCGGGTCAAACCGACCAAATCGAATATGCTGCCCAATTGGGTCCTGCTGCGGAAACATCCGCGATGCCAGCGAGCGGCTCAGCACTAGCAGATCGCTGCTCTCCGTTCGGTCTTCTTCGCGAAATCCCGGACCCCGCACGATGGGAATGTGAAGAGCGCGCAAGTATTCCGGCGTCACCGAACGTGAGACCACATCGTCCCCGACTCGCGGCTCACCGAGGGGCCTGCGAACTACTAGAAATCGTAGACGGGTCCACAGCTCGCGGAGGTTCATCGCGCCGCCTCCGTGCGCCCCAGCACCAGCGCGATTGCTTCCGCCATGCGCTCCCAACTGGCGACTTCGGCGTCCAGTTGCTTTTGACCCGCATCGGTCAGAGCGTAGAACCTGGCTCGCCTGTTGTTCTCTGAACTGGCCCACTCCGCCTTAATCCAGCCCTTGTACTCCAGCCGGTGCAGCGCCGGATAGAGCGAACCCTGACCAATTTCGAGCGCATCTTTTGAGAACTGCTGGATGCGTTGCGCCACACCCCAGCCATGCATCGGTTCAAGTGCCAGAGTCTTCAGGATGAGCATGTCAAGCGTTCCCTGAAGCAGCACATTGGAGTTGGCGGATATTGGCATCTTTCCCCTCGGCATTTGACAAGCAGCAACTCATGCTCGCGCCGGCTCCTGTCGAATGTCAAGGGGTAGTTTGAATCATCGACAAAGGCCGTCAACGCGCATCAGGTACGCGGTTGACTCCCGGCCGATGAGAGCTGCTGGCGCAGGTTTCCAGCCAGATCCGCGACGACGCGCAGTTTTTCGGCAAGCGGCGCCGAGATTTCGCGATCCTGCAGAGCCAGTTGCGAATGGAGCAGCAACCCCGCCACCGTTGACTTGAGCTCGCTTTCAATCGCCGCTGCCGCCGCCTGATGGGCCAATGCTCGTTCCCGTTCCCGTCTGTTCAGGGCCATACGGATCTCGCGGGCCAGTCGCTCAACCCCGGAAAGCGCAAAGTTGACCTGCACCGGAATCGCCAGGCCAGCGTTCTCCCAAATCAAGTCCGAGCCGGACGCATCCAGGTCAATGATGCTTTCATCCACCACGATGGCGGCGTATTCCGAGCGCTTGAGGGCCGACACAGCCGCTTTACGACCCTGAGCCGATTCACAGGCAAGCCCGAGCAATTTGCTGAGTGCAGCAGCGCAGTTTTCGACACCTTCCATGCCTGACACAACTAAAATCTTCATCTGTATCTCTCCTGACCGGGCGCTGCCCCTGCAGGCTTTCGGTCTGTTGTCGTTCGAATGAGTTGCACGGGCGGGGGACATTGAGGCTTGACTCAATTGACTGAAATGACTGAATCGACTGAGTCGACTGAGTCGATGAGCCGCGAACTCAAATCCGCGTCGTTTGCCAGGCACGTTGGCTCGAGCAGCTCGCCTGCCGCTGCACGAGCCGTCAAGCTGCGCTAGTCGTCAAGCTGCGGGTCGGCAATCCCGTATTCCTTGAGTTTGCGATAGAGGGTGGTCTTGCCGATGCCGAGCATCCGGGCGGCAAGCAACTTGTCGCCCCCAAGCAAGCGAATCGCCCCGAGAATTGCCTGACGCTCCATCTCGGCCAGGGGCAGCACTTCCGTCGAGGGATGCGCAGGTGTCGCCTCAACGGCGGCCATCAATGCACGGTGAGCCTCCAGGCCCTGCTGCTGCAGTTGAGTTGGCAAATCACCCAGTTGCAGTACCGGCCCGGAAGACAGGGCACAGGCTCGCTCAATGGCGTGCTCCAACTCCCGGATATTGCCCGGCCAGTCATGGCGCATCATGGTCCGCAAGGCCTCATCATTGAGCGTGAACTTGCGCGGCTGCCCCTTGGACATGCGATCCAGAAAGTGAGCCGCAAGCAGCGGAATATCTTCGCGGCGGTCGCGCAAAGCGGGTAGCCGGAGATTGACCACGTTGAGGCGGTAAAAGAGGTCCTTGCGGAAGCTGCCCTTTTCGACCATCGCTGCCAGATCGCGGTTGGTGGCAGCCAGGATGCGCGCTTTGATAGGGACCCGGTGGGTTGCGCCGACAGGACGCACTTCCTTTTCCTGCAAGGCACGCAACAGCTTGGCCTGCAAGTCGAGCGTCAGTTCCCCAATTTCGTCAAGAAATACCGTGCCGCCCTCGGCGGAAACAAACAACCCGTCTTTGGATTTTGCGGCCCCGGTAAACGCACCCTTCACATAACCAAAGAGCTCGCTCTCAATCAGGGTCGGCACCAGCGAGCCACAATCGACTGGCAAAAACGGCTTTTGGCCATTCGGACCAAAGGCATGGATGGTACGCGCCACCAGCTCTTTGCCGGTTCCACTTTCTCCCAGCACCAGCACGGGGTGCGTGCTCTGAGCCACCTTGGAGAGAATGCGGTAGAGCTTTTCCATCTCTGCCGAGCGCCCGATCATCGCTCCCAGGCCCTGGCTTGAGCGAAGCCGCTCCCGCAGCAGCCGGCTCGACTGATCGACAGTCACGGTTGCCGCAGCCCGCTCCAGTACAGCCGATAACTCGTCTACTGCGAACGGCTTGGTCAGATAATCAGCCGCGCCACAGCGCATGGCCTCGACGGCCACGCCCACGGAACCGGAAGCCGTCATCGCAATCACTACCGTCTGCGCGTAGAGATGCTTGACCTCGGTGACCAGTTCAAGTCCCTGGTTGCCGGTCGCTGGCAGGTTTACCAGCAGAATATCGGCAGAGTGCCCGCGCAGCAGGCTGCGAGCCTGGGCAAGATCGGCCGTCGATTGCACCGCGTACCCGAGTGAGGTTGCAATCTCGACACAGGCCGAGCGCACCGCGGGGTCGGTATCCACGATCAGCAGGTGAAGGCGAACTCGCGGGTCTGTCGACCCCGAGGCATCAAGAGGTACCGCGCTTTGTGGAAGAAACTCCATAACGGTTGAGTGGAAGACTGTTTCGAGCATTGTATGCGCCTTTCAAAACTTGTGCTGGACTCGGTTGAGGAGGGGTTGAACAATTCATTTCGACCCCGGATTCAGTGAAGCTTCGGTACTTCAGATTGATTCGGCTCTCTGCATGAGACGACTCTGCCAGGCTCGATTCCCATGGTCAGGCGATGCTCCTTTTTGCATGGCCCGGAACGACTCCCGTCGACCAGGGAATCTGAAGCACGAACACCGCTCCCTGCGCGCTTGACTGGCCGGTTGCGGCAAACATCCGATCTTCAGTCCAGTCGCGCCTCCAGTCAGGGTCTGACTCAGTGCCCGACCCAGAGCCCGACCCCGTGTCTGACCCAGTGCCTGACCCCGTGCCTGGGTGCTGTTCGCCTGCTTCCATCATTTCGCTGCTGAAGTCGGGCCCGGCAACCGGCCAGGATCTGCCTGTACGGTTGGCTGCACTCACTTCTCCCCCGGCAGCCCGAACAAGGGTGCGAACAATGGCCAACCCTAACCCGCGATGCTGGCCAAGCTCCGTACCCAGGTTCTGAAGGTCGGAACCAGGAATGCTCTGTCCAGCGCTGGTCAGAGGCTCCAGTCTGCCGCTGGGCTCAGCTATCCGCCGCTGACTTCCTTCGAACTCGACTTCGAGACTGGTAAATTCGGGGCCGGCAAAGTCGGGGCCGGTGAAGTCGGGGCTGGTGAAGTCGGGGCTGGCAAGGTCCAGGCTGATATGGGTCGTGTACCCCGGGTCAAAGATCTCTTCAAGCACTGCATCCGGAATTCCCGGTCCATTGTCAGCCACGGTCAACACCAGCACCCCGGTCTCCGGTCCCGTCGCAACCTCCCGGAGCGCAATTTGAATATGCCCCCCACAGGGCATGGCGTCCGCTGCATTTTTCGCGAGATTGATCATGACCCGTGTCAAATCGTCGGTGCTCATGGCGATCGGGCGGTTTCCCCGCTCAATGGTCAGGCCGACGGTGATCGCGGGGCCGACCAGCGCCGAGAGCAGATTCCGCAGGGCCTGCAGCTCATCGGCCAGGTCTGTCACCTGTTCGCTGGCCGAGTCGATTCGTCGCCGGCCCCGCGTGAGCGAATCTGGCATCGCATAGAGAGCGCCTGGCACTCCGAAAATGTGCGCTTCTGCCTCGAAATCTGACTCCCACGGCTCCTGGTTCAAGGTCTCTGCCGCCGCTCTGGGTGACAGTTCAGGGTCAAAGCTCGCCGGAGAAGGGACAGCCCCATCCGCCGCCTTTGCGCGGATCACCTGCCGGGGCGCGCTGCTGGCATCGTCCATTCGCTCCAACGAATCGAGCAACCGGCGACTGGCCCCCGCTACCAGCCGCAGCTCCCCGGCATAGTGGCGGAAAGGTGCAGCCAGCACGCCCGGCTCCTCCAGCAAATCGCAATAAAGATCAATCGCCGCGACCATATTGCGGGTGTCGTGCAGCAGCGCAGCGATTGACCCTGACCCGAAGTTCAGGCCTGACTCGCCAGCTCGCTGTTCGACATGGGTCCGGATGGCCGCACCGGGTGCGTAGTGCTCCAGCGCCGACCGACCATTGACCGCCGTCTCCAGCCAGGACAAACGACCCGGCCGGGTCTGGGCCGCAACATCTTCCCGCGCACTCCAAGCTGGAGGTACTTCTCGACCAGCCTCCGGAGTCAGGCTCGGTCTCAATTGCTGCGTCCGTTCCGATATTGGCTCCGGTGCAGGTTCTGATATCCGCTCTGGTGCCCGTGCCGCTCCAACCGATGCACTGCCCCACCCGCTTCGCCATTTCTGGAACGGGCTGCACCCTTCCGAATCCTGCCATTCATCCGCTTGCTGCTGCATATGCTCCCCCCCCGTTTCATTGCGCTCATCCGTGGAACGAACTGCAGGCAAACTACCCGGTCGGGGCCAAGACGTTCTGGCCAAAACGTTCGGGCCAAGACGTTCGGGCCAAGAAGTCCATGTCAACAAGTCCTTGCCAAGACCAAGAGGTGCTGGCCAAAGAAGCTCTGCCGCGGCTCCCTGCTGTCCCATACCTGCAATCTGTTCCAATCTTGCCCTTAGCTATAGCAAGCGGCGTGCCAAACCAGAACTGACGCGCTAAGTTCCTGATAAGGAACGGAATCAACCCAACTTCCCAAAAAAATCCATCGCACACTCGACACCCTTGGCTTCCCAAATCCGGAAAAGCCCGGTCCATCGCTTCAGCCCATCTCTCACCATTTCAATCACTTGCATGTCTTTTCCGGTTTCGGGGCGGGATTTGGGCTATTCCCGTTCTGGAACAGCCCGGTCCGCAGCCTCTCCGTGGCCGCTTCCCCGTCCAAAAGGGGCTGCTCCCGTACAATCGACTTATGGCACATCCTGGATCAATTGCGCTTCCCCTTCCCGGCACCTCCGTCAAAGTTCCCGCTCAAAGCGGCCCGGTACAAGGAAACGAGGGGCAGTTTTTTCGCAGTGATGGACGCGCCCCCGACCAGCCTCGCCCGCTCGTGCTTACGCCTCATTTCGTCCGGACGGCTGAGGGTTCGGTGCTGATTTCAGTTGGGGCAACGCGGGTGCTGTGCAATGCGACGATTGAAAACGGTGTTCCCGGCTGGATGCGCAACTCGGGGCGCGGCTGGGTGACGGCGGAGTACGCGATGCTGCCCCGATCGACGGTCACCCGCTCGCCGCGGGAGAGCGAACGCGGCAAAATCGGCGGTCGGACGCACGAAATTCAGCGCCTCATCGGTCGCAGCCTGCGTTCCATCGTGGATATGCATGCACTCGGCGAACGGACGGTGATTCTGGATTGCGACGTCCTCCAGGCCGATGGCGGCACCCGCACGGCGGCCATTACCGGTGCCAGCGTGGCCCTGGCCCTGGCCCTGAATGCGCTGGTGAAGGCCGGGACGATGAAGCACTCGCCGCTGAAGCAGATGGTCGCGGCCACCTCGGTCGGCATTGTCGAGGGAACGGCCCTTCTCGACCTGTGCTATGAGGAGGATTCGCAGGCGGCTGTGGATATGAACGTGGTGATGACGGCGGATGGTGGCCTGATTGAAACGCAGGCGACGGCAGAAAAGGGAAGCTATTCACGGGCGCAGTTGAATGGATTGATTGACCTGGCCGAGGGCGGGCTGGAGCAGATTTTCGCTGCGCAGCGGGCGATTCTCGAAGCGTGAGGCACTTAGAGCCTTTTCAGGAATTCTGTGAAGTCGCTCGCTGGGGTGAGGTTGTATTTTTCTTGATGAAAAATCCAGTGAGCAAAGCTTCTTCGGTCTACACCCTTCCTGAAAATGCTTTAGCGGAGAACGCCGGCCAGCAGCAGGGTTCCGATGAGGCCGACGACGGAGAGCAGCGTCTCCAGAACCGACCAGGTAGCGAGCGTCTCGCTGACTTCGAGGCCAAAAAACTCCTTGATCATCCAGAAGCCTGGGTCGTTGACGTGCGAGCAGAAGAGCGACCCCGCACCGGTCGAGAGCACCAGCAGCTCAGGCCCGAATGCAGCCCCGGTTCCCATGGAGAGTGCCACCGGGGCCAGAATGCCCGTGGTCACTGCCATGGCAACCGTCGCTGAGCCGATGGCCAGGCGCACGGTAGCCGCCAGCATCCAGGCAAAGAGCAGAGGCGAGAGGTGAGCGCCCTGGGCCAGCTCAACCGTGGCCTGGGCTGCTCCGGAATCGTTGAGAACGCGGCTGAAGCCCCCGGCCGCAGCCAGAATCAGCAGCACGCCAGCAATGGGGGCGAAGCTCTCGCCGGTGAGGTGCAGCGTGTGGGCGGCACTCCAACGACAAATTCGGCCGAGCAGCAGTTGCGCCACGACAACGGCTGCCAGCAGGGCCACGGAGGGGTCGCCGAGCAGGTGCAGCGCGGCGTTCACGCCTGCCCATTGGCCCAGCGGGGCAAAGATCTCATCTGCCCAACTGCCCAGGAAAATCAGTAGAACTGGCAGCAACAAGACCAGCAGGGCGGTGGGAACGAGGCCTGCCGGGTGTACCGACGCCGCAGCCTGCGCCACTGCGTCCAGTTGCAGGTCTGCCTGAAACTCCGCGACCAGGGAGGCTGCCGCTTCGGGTTCCAGGTCAGCCTTGCTTGGCCGGTCGAGCCGGGTGAGCTGGGCAAGCTGGGCGAGCAGCCGCGGATAGAGCCACGCCCAGCAGGGGCCGCCGACCAGAGCAGCGGGGAGGCCGACGGCGAGGCCCATCAAGATCGTCCGGCCTACGTCGGCGTGGTATTGCGCCACGGCGAGCATGGCCGCGGGGTGGGGCGGGATGAGTCCATGCACGATGGAGAGTCCGGCCAGGGTCGGCAAGCCTGCCACGATCGCTGACCGGCCGCTGCGTTTGGCAACCGAAACGACGATCGGCATCAGCAGCACCAGGCCCACTTCAAAGAACACCGGAAAGCCAACCAGCATGCCCATCAGCATCATCGCGAGGGGCAGCCCACGCGGACCGCACCGGTTCACCAGACCTTCACCGAGAGCCGCCGCGCCGCCCGAGCGGGAAAGCAAATGCCCCATTACCGCGCCCAGCCCCAGTACCAGCGCTACGTGCGAAAGCAGGTTGCCTACCCCGGCGCTCAGTGAGAGCGGAATGCGCGCCAGCGGCATTCCGGAAACCGTGCCGAGCACCAGTGCGGCCACCAGCAAAGCAAGCGCGGGATGCAGGCGGGCGCGCACAATCATCAGCATCAACAGCACAATTGTGCCCGCCGTGCACAGCAGCAGGTAGTTGGCGTGGGACAGGAACAACGGCGGCCCTCGTTGAGCTTTCAGGTCGGGTGGATTTCAGTCCGCCGCCAGTATAACGATTCGTCCGAGACTGCTGATGGTTCAGCTCACCGCTTTTGCCAGCGTGCAGCCAGGGCAGCGATTTTGTCGTCGATCGTCGCCGGCGGGGGCGCAGGTGCGGGGCGAGAAGCGGCAGGCGCGTTGGCGCGGGCTGGAGCGGCTTGATTCCTCGCAGCGGGAGAGGGACCACTCCCGGTGCGGGGCTGGGCAGCCTGCGCTGCCGGTCTCGGCGCGCCCCCGGCACGCTGCGCCGCCGGCTCAAGCAGCGCCTTGATGCTGAGAGAAATGCGCTTGGTTCGCGCGTCCGCCGTCAGCACTTTGACTTTCACAATCTGCCCCGCCTTCACCGCTTCCGACGGGTCTTTGATGAACTTGTTGGACAGCTCGCTGATGTGCACCAGCCCATCCTGATGCACGCCGACATCGACAAAGGCTCCAAAGCGCGTGACGTTGGTGACCACGCCTTCGAGAACCATGCCGATTTCAAGGTCAGATATTTCGTGCACGGATTCAAGAAAACTGGGGGCGACGAACTTGTCACGCGGGTCGCGGCCCGGCTTGCGCAGCTCCTCCAGAATGTCCTGAAGGGTGAAGGCGCCGGCCTGAATCCTGGATTTATCAACTTTATCGATCTTGTTGAGGAGGTCGGGCTGGCGGATGATTTCGTCTACCGGGCTGGCTGCGAGCCGGGCAATTTCTTCGACGACTTTGTAGGACTCGGGATGCACGGCTGTTGAATCCAGCGGATTGTCGCCACCGCGAATGCGCAGAAAACCGGCTGCCTGCTCAAAGGTCTTGGGGCCCACACCGGTAACCTTCTTCAGTTGCTCGCGGGAAACAAACTTCCCGTTCTGGTCTCGATGGGCCACGATGTTCAAGGCGGTCCGTTCGCTGATGCCCGCGACGTAGCGCAGCAGCGCCCAACTGGCGGTGTTCAGGTCAACGCCGACGCGGTTGACGCAGCTCTCAATCACCTGCCCCAGCGACTCCTGCAACTGGCGTTGATCGACATCGTGCTGGTACTGGCCGACGCCGATGGCCTTGGGATCGACTTTGACCAGCTCGGCCAGGGGGTCCTGGAGGCGACGCGCAATGGAGATCGCGCCGCGCACGGTCAGGTCGAGGTCGGGGAACTCCTGCCGGGCCAGGTCAGACGCGGAGTAAACGCTGGCCCCGGATTCGCTCACCGTAACCGTGAAGATGTCTTTCAATTCTTTCTCGCGCAAAAATTCGCGCACCAGCGCATCCGTCTCCCGCGAAGCCGTGCCATTGCCAATGGCAATTGCCCGGCAGTTATGCTGGCCCAGGAATCGATAAAGCGTCGCCTTGGCGGCCTCCGTGTTGCCCTTGCCGGTATGCGGATAAATGACGTCATGCGCCAGGAATTTGCCCGTCTCATCGACCACGGCAATCTTGCAGCCGGTGCGCAGGCCGGGGTCGATGCCCAGGACGGCAATCGGACCCGCAGGCGGAGCGAGCAGCAGATTGTGCAGGTTTTCGCGGAAGACCTGAATCGCTTCCAGATCTGACCGCCGCTTCAGTTCGAGCCGAATCTCCGCTTGAATTGACGAGTTCAGCAGGCGGGACCAGCTATCGGCGATGGCAAGCTCAAGCTGCGGAGTCCAGTCTCCGGCAGCGCGCAGCACCCGGGCGCGCAGCATCCCGACGGCGCGTTCCGCTTCCGTTTCAATCAGGAAATAGAGCACATTTTCTGTCTCGCCCCGGCGAATGGCCAGCATGCGGTGGGAGGGGATGGTCTTCACCGGCTCGCGGTAGTCGTAGTACATCTTGAATTTTTCCTGCTCGTCGAGCCGGGTGCCGGCCTCTTCGGTCGCCTTGCGGCTGGTCACTACGCCCTCGTCAAAGACCCACTGCCGCAGCATCTTGCGCAGATCGGCGTCTTCGCTGATGCGTTCGGCGACGATGTGGCGCGCGCCTTCAAGGGCTGCTTCGACCGTCGCCACGCCTTTTTCTTCGCTGATGAAGGTTGACGCGAGCTGCGCCAGGGATTGCGGACCCGCCGCCTGCGCCCATAAGTAATCCGCAAGCGGTTCGAGCCCGGCCTCGCGGGCGATGGTGGCTTTAGTACGGCGCTTGGGCTTGTAGGGCAGATAGAGGTCTTCCAGAACAGCGCGGTCGAGCGTGGCTTCGATGCGCGCTTTCAACTCATCGGTCAGTTTGCCCTGGCCGGCAATCGTCTCCAGCACGGTCGTTTTTCGCGCTACCAATTCGCGGAAGTAGGCGAGCTGCTCTTCGATAGCGCGAATCTGCACCTCGTCGAGCGCGCCGGTGGCTTCTTTGCGGTAGCGTGCGATGAAGGGCACCGTCCCGCCATCGTCGAGCAGTTCGATGACGGACACCAGGCCGCGGAGGGGGAGGCTCAGTTGCAGAGAGATATGCAGCAGAATTTCGGGGGAGAGTGCCAGGGGAGTCGCCATGATATTTCTCTAGTTTACCGGGGCGACTTGGACGACTCTGGACGACCTGGGACGAGCCTGAGGAAATCCCGCTGACGCCCATTCCACTCAATCGTCCTCGTGCAAAGGTTTACGCAAGACGCGCGAGGAATCCCCTCGCCTTCTCGATCGCGTTGTCCCCACCTCCAGCCGTTGCGCGCGCTGCATGAAACAAGTCGCTGTAAAGGCGAAAACGCCTGATTTCAGGCTCGTCGGAAGTCTTAACTGCCGTCGTTGGATAAAGCGAATTGAATGTTCGCTCTCTTTCCGAGAGCGCCTTCCTCCTGGAATCCGTCAGAAAATTGTTTTCTGCATCCGCGAGAACTACCCGTCCCCGCTCGGTCAACTCGAAAGTCACAACCTTATCGTCCCCCAACGCTCGTCGCTTGATGCAGAAGGAAATTCCGTCTTCCGCATCCGTCTTATAGATATCCAAGTCGGGATCAGGAACGAATTGCCACTTGAGCTTTCCACTCTCAGTCTTATCCAGAAGTTGTCCGGCAAGTTCTTCGGCTTTTGCGCTCATCACCCCTCCTCATCCTGTCCAGATTGTAGTCTGCCATAAATTGCGTTCAATGTTCGATTCGCTTGATGTACGCGAGTTGCCATGTCGGTTTTTGCTCTTGCATCATCGATAAAGGTCTTGGAAGAAAGTTGTTCGGCCATCGCGCTGAAACTCCGTTCCAAATCCAAAATCGAACCAGAATCGCTACCAAAGAACAGCTTGAAACGACCTTGATCACGTGCAATTCGTGATGCAATCTCTCGTGCCCGCAGAATCGCAATCTCCACCTGACCCGCATCGATCCGATTCGCCAATTCGGAAATCATGGATAGAATTTCGGCGACAACGAACGAGACTTCGCGCCTCCAGATTGTTTCGCGAGCCTCCTGCGCGGCATGTTTGGCTCCTTTCGCCTCCCTCACAGCCCAGAGCGTCAGCGCCAGTCCGCAAAGGCCCACGCCAAAATTTGTCCAGTCAAACCAGTCACGCTGAATTGGAGACGCGAGAATCATCCCGGCGAGCATACCCCAAACTCTGAAAGCTGGCTATATCCCCAGCTTCTTCCAGATCGAGTCCACTTTCGCCCTGGTCGTCTTATCCATCTCCAGCATCGCTGGCCATGGGCGGTCAAAGCCCTCCGCCTTCCACTTACGGGTTGCATCGATGCCCATCTTAGACCCGTAGTTAGCCAGCCGCGAAGCATGATCCAGCGAATCAATCGGCCCCAGGATGAACTGAATGTCGCGCTCCGGATCGATGTTATTTGTCACCCGTAAGGTAACTTCGCCCAGGTCTTGCACATCGCAGTCTTCGTCCACAACCACAATGCATTTGGTGAACATCGCCTGGCCCAGCGACCAGATAGCAGCCATCACCTTGCGCGCCTGACCGGCATAACTCTTCCGAATCGAAACAATCATCAGGTTATGAAACACGCCCTCGGCGGGCAAGTTGATGTCCACAATCTCCGGAATCGTCATCTTCATCATCGGCAGAAAGATTCGTTCGACAGCCTTGCCCATCCACGCGTCTTCCATCGGAGGCTTACCCACGATCGTCGCGGCATAAATCGGGTCCTTGCGATGAGTTATGCAGGTGATATGAAAGACCGGGTACTGATCCTGCATCGTATAGAAGCCGGTATGGTCGCCAAACGGACCCTCCGTTCGCATTTCTCCCAGCTCGACGTACCCCTCGAGAACAATCTCGGCGTTGGCCGGAACCTCCAGATCGACAGTCTCGCACTTGACAATCTCAACCGGCTTGCCGCGGAGAAAGCCTGCAATCAGGTACTCCTCAATCTCTGGCGGGGCCGGCACAATCGCCGAAAACGTCGTCGCCGGGTCAGAGCCAATCGAGACGGCAACCTCCATCCGCGAACCCTTGAGATTGCCGAACTGCACCTGCGGCAGACCTCCAACCGGCCCTTCGGCCACCGTGTATGCCCCGCCTGAGGTCTCAGCCATTGCAGCCACCCGCGCCGCCTTTGAATCCGAGTCGGAATTGGCCATCGCCGCCGACCGAAGCGCCTCACGGTAATGCTCCGCCGCTACTTTTTGCCGTTGCCAGTGCATCCCCGTCGTCTGGCCGTCATAGACCTGCATGCGGTACATGCCAATGTTGCGCTTGCCAGATTTGGGATCGCGCGTATGCACGCACGGCAGCGTAATAAACGGCCCCCCATCGTGCGGCCAGCAGGTCAGCACAGGAAAATCCAGCAGGTTAAAGCCCTCGCGCAAAATCACCTGCTTGCACGGCGCCTCTTTCGCCGAAACCGTCTTTGGAAATGACCTGGCCAGCTCCGCCACCTGGGGCAGCATCTTCAGCTTATCCAGCAGCCCCTCGGGAGCCTTCATGTTCATCAGGCCCTGGATTCGCCCGGCAATCTGCTCCAGATTGTCGACGCCCAGGGCCATCGCCATCCGGCGCTCTGAGCCAAACTGGTTGATGAAAACCTTGTGCCCCGGATGGCCGACAATATTCTCAAACAGCAGCGCAGGCCCCCCTGGCGCGTAGCCTTCAGCGCCCTTGACCGACCGCGACCGACTGCCGGCTTTCGAGGCTCTATCGGTAATTTCGGTGATTTCAAGCTGCGGAGAAACTGGTTCTTTGATGCGCTTCAGTTCCCCTGCTTTGTCGAGAGCCGCAATCCATTCGCGAAGATCGTTGTAAGCCACGTACCACTCCTCTTGCCCGTGCAAGCCAGCAATAGCTCAAGTGTATCGGGCCAGGGCGGCTGCGGAGCGGGTTGCCCAGCACCGGCTTTTGGCAGAGCGAAAGAGTGTCAGCTATGGGCCTGCACCATTGTGGGCACGGGATCGAGCGGAAACCCAAGCCGCTTCCATTCGTCATACCCTCCCCGCAAGGGGCGCACCCGCTCGATGCCCAGCCGATGCAGCGTCATCGCCGTCTTCGCGGCTGTTGCCTCACTGGGGCAGGTGCAGTAGAGAATGACGTCCCGGTCACGTGGTATCTCGCCGCTGCGGGCCGCAAGCGAGTCGGGCGAGAGATGATGCGCCCCCGGCAGGGTAAACGGATCAGGAACGAGTTCCAGTGGATGGCGCAGGTCTACGATGTAGACCGGCTGGCCGGCATCAAGCATCCCTTTCAGCGCCTCGGGCTCCATACGATCGGTCCGCAGCTTTTTCATGTAGGTCTGCTTGCGGTAGATTCGGTAACCCAGAAAAGCCAGAATCCCCAGCAGCAGCAATATGCCGCCAAAGCGCCCGGCCCAATCGAGCAGACTCGGGTCGCGGTGCAGAATGTCTCCAAAGAGCCGCCCCGCCAGCAACAGTGAACCAACCCAGATCACGGCTCCAGCCGCATCAAAGACGAGAAAGCGGATAAACGGCATTCCGGTCTGACCCGCCACCGGCGGCGCCACAACCGATAGTCCCGGCACGAACTTGGCAAAAAGCAGGGTGTAGGCCCCGCGCTTGCTAAGCGACTCGTGCGTTCGGCGAACGCACGTTGTGGGCTCCAGCGAAAACTTGCAGAGAATTCTCAGCACCACGTGGCCAAACCGGCGTCCGAAAAGAAACCAGCTCGTATCTGCCACCAGGCAAGCCAGGGCACCTGCAGCAAGCGCTGCACCAAAGCTCATGTGTTCGGTCGCTGAAAGAGCCCCGGCGGCCAACAGGACTGGTGTCGCGGGAAGCGGTAGGCCAATCTGCTCCAGAAGTACCCAGCCGAATATCAGGAAGTAGCCGTACGTAATAAGAATCGCTGTTGGTAGGGGCATTTTGGGGACCTTGGCCAGTTTGAAGAGCGGCGTGTGTATAGGATGCCATCAAACCGGTTGCGGTGCAGGAATCTCTCAAGCCCCAGGGCGAACTGGGATTGGCTCGCCACTTCGAGCGACCCAGAGGGCTTTGCCAGCATTTCTCAACCCGGCATTTCTCAACCCGGCAGTTCTCAACCAAGCAGTTCTCAACCAAGCAGTTCTCAAGCCGACCGTCTCGTCCCTGTCAGCCGCGTGCATCGAAGTCCGCACTCTTACTCAGCGGTTGAATGTAGAGCCGATAGGCTCGGGGCTGGGGCATTCTCTGCCTGTACCTGGCCCTTGTCCGCGAAATAATTCCGATCCCATAGGCTGCGATAGAAGAGGCCCGTCAGTTCCGCAGCACGCGGCCCGAAAACGGGCCTGCCACCCTCAAGGAAGAAGACCGTCACCAGCGTGCCCATCGGCGAATCAGAATACGACGCGAACCAGCCAAAGCGCGTGCCCTTGTCTGAACACGTGCCGGTCTTCCCAAACACCGGCAGTTCGTGGAAATTCACCCGCAGCGAACGCGCGGTACCATATTCAACGGCCCCGGCCATTCCATCCTGCAGGTCCGGTACAAAGCGGCTGATGTTCAGCGTCCGCTTAACCCTGGGCTCAAAATTTGCTGCCTCTACCGGTGTTGTCGGGTGCTGCAGGTAGTAGAGCGTTCCCCCGTTGGCAATGGCTGCCACAAACGCACCGAGTTGCAAGGGGGTCATCGAGACGCCCTGTCCAAAGCTGCACATCCGCCCCACGCCGCCTTCGGAAGCCGGCAGTTCGTGATCGGGATAGGTCCCCAATTGTTCGCCAGCAATGTTGTAGCCGGCCAGCTCGCCCAGACCAAACTGCGTCGCGTAATGGCGGACCCGCTCAAAGCCAAGCTCGCGGCCCATCTCTTCAAAATAAAGATTATTCGAGTGCGCCAACGCCTCGGTCAGATTCATGCGGAAGCCACCCAGATTGACCGGCGTGTCCCGCGTAACCAGCCCCTCTGAAAGCGCCGCCAGACCCACTGACAGCTTGATCGTAGAGCACGGCTCGGCTCCCGGCGAGAGCGCCATTTTCTGGTTCACCATCGCCAGAACGCGCCCGGTTGACGCATTGATCACAACTGCCGTTCCATTCATGTTGCCGAGGGCATCGATGACGGCGGCCCGTATCGTCGGGTCTTCCCCAGCCGTCAAATCGCCGTCTCCCTGGCTGCTGACGAAAGAGCTGGCCGTAAAGCGCTCATACGAACGATGCTTGCGCGAATTCAAAACAGCGCGCTGAACTCTTCCGTGACGCCCTGGCAGTTTGCCGGGCGCTGCCTGCGTGCTCGCGCCTTTTGCAATTCCGGTCGCCGGGCGTGAAGCGGCAGAGTGCTTGCGCCTCAACGTATGACGTGCCTCAACCACTTGACCGCTTTTCGCGTGGTGCGGTCCATGCACCGTATTCAGCGCAGGCAATCGCAACGTCAACCCGGATACCAAAGCAAAAACGGCAACAAAGCCAAGCAATTTCTTCATGCGTGAATTACCTCAATTTCTATTCCTGTGCCCGGTCGGCTTCCCCTGCCTGAAACCTGTTCCCCGGGTCGGTCTGTTCACCACGGAACTGTTGCGACCTCTGGTAGGACTGCTTCGGCCCGAAAAGGTTCATTCCTTTCTCAATCCCAAAGCTCGCACTTTCCTCTGGCCGGGGCAAAAGCCACGGCGTTTCAGAGGCAATTCCTATACTCAATCGTTCGGAGGCTTACCGAGACTCTATCGACGCAGGTAAGAAATGACAACACTTCTTTTTCTACACGCGGTAACCCGTTTGACCGAACCCGGACCTCACCCCGGCTTTCCCGCTTCAGCAAGGCCCACAGATTTCTCGAAATCCCCTAAAACTGCCCCCGACGAAGAAACGCTGGCACGTCCAGATCTGCGTGCTCTGTCTCTGCTGGCGGTGCAAATGGATGCGCTGCCACTGCCCGCGAAGCCTCAGAAGAATACGGCTGCAGCCCGGTCGCGTAGTCCCGCGGCAATGGTGCATACGCCGGTGCCTCTGCCAGCTCTGCAAATCGCGGTCGCGCTGGTGCTGAAACTGCTACCGGCTCGTACGCAAATCGCCCGCCAAACTCCCGCGTCGGTGTCGATTCCACCTCCGCCGCAAACACGGGAGCCGCCTCTGGCTCAGCAATCGCAGCAGCCACTGGAAGGGCAACTGCCTCTGCAACGTCTACCGCCGCCAACGGTTCCGGAGCGCTGGCAGGAGTCTCGGTAGAGGCCGGCGCTGGAGTCAGCCCTGGAGTCAGACCTGGAGTCAGGGTGGGATTCGGGGTGGGATTCGGGGTGGGATTCAGGATAGGAATCGGGGTTGGAGTCCACGCCGTGACTTGCTGCTGCTCCTCCTCAACCTCGCTCAAAAACCGAAGTGGGGCGGGCTCAGCCTCCTGCATCCAACTGTTCGGTGCAACCACCGGCACTGAAACCACTGGCGTCGCCTCCACGTCAAGCATGCGTGCACGACGCTCCGGCATCTGATCGCGGAATCCCGTCGCGATGACCGTGATCTTGACTTCTTCGCCCATCTTCTCGTCCAGTACAGCTCCAAAAATGATGTTCGCGTCTTCATGCGCCGAGCTTTGAATCAGTGAAGATGCTTCGTTGACCTCGCTCAGCTTCAACGAACTGGACCCGGTGATATTGATCAGAATGCCCCGCGCGCCGTCGATTGCACCCTCCTCCAGCAGCGGAGATGCCATCGCCGCCTGCGCCGCCTCAATCGCCCGGTTTGCACCCGAACGAACCGCCGTACCCATCACCGCGTGGCCCATCCCGGCCATGGTGGTCTTTACGTCGGCAAAGTCGCGATTGATGATGCCCGGAATCGTGATGATGTCTGAAATTCCCTGCACGCCCTGGCGGAGCACATCGTCGGCGATTCTAAAACTTTCAAAGAAACCGGCATCTTTCGCCACGGCGAGCAGCTTTTCGTTTGGAATCACGATCATCGTGTCCACCGACTCCAGCAGTTCGGCCATGCCGCGCTCTGCCTGCTGCAAACGTCGCTTGCCCTCAAAGGCGAAGGGCCGGGTCACGACTGCCACCGTCAGGATGCCCATCTCGCTGGCCAGCGAAGCAATCACCGGGGCCGCGCCTGTACCCGTTCCACCGCCCAGACCCGCCGTTACAAACACCATGTCTGCGCCTTCAAGAGCTTCGATAATTTTGTCTGAATCTTCGAGCGCCGCCCGCCGTCCCACGTCGGGATTCGCGCCTGCGCCAAGCCCGGCGGTCAGGCGGACGCCCAACTGCAGCTTCACCGGGGCCTGCGAAAGCTTCAGCGCCTGAACATCCGTATTGGCCGTGATGAATTCAACGCCCTCGACCTTGGCCTCAATCATCCGGTTGATCGCATTGCCGCCGCCGCCGCCAACGCCAATCACCTTGATCCGCGCACCATGAGGAATCGCATCGTGAAACTGGATCCGAATCTCCTCAGCACTCTGCTCGCTCAATCGATCTCCGCCCTTTGCATCCATCATTCCAGCCTCCCTGAGCCCCTGGTCCCTATTCCCTCATCACTAACCCGTGTTCTTCGTATCCTACAAACTTGCCGCGAATATAGCGCGTAACTTCGCACGCAAACTGTTGTTCTCTGCGGTACGTGTCACTCTTTTTCTGTGCGCGTAGAGCAGCATCCCGACCAGCGTCGTGAAGGACGGGTGCGTCAACTCCGGCGGCATCCGTGACAACTGCACCGGCTGCCCAATGCGCGCTCGGACATGCAAAATGCTCTCCGTCACGTCCAGCAGCCCGGGCAGCACGGCCGCGCCCCCGGTGAGCACAATGCCCGCACCCAGCGCGCCAAGCACGCCGCCGTCCCGCAGGCTCCGCCGCACCATGTCAAACAGCTCCCGCGCCCGTGGCTCCAGGATCTCCGCCACCGTTCGATGTCGAATCATGGTCGGCTGTGGGTTGCGAATCTCAATCTCATCGAGTTGCGGCACGGCCGTCACCACGCAGTGGCCATAACGCAGCTTCAACTGCTCGGCCTGGGCCACCGGCATCTGCAACACCACGGCCAGGTCGTTGGTAAAGTGCTGGCCGCCAAACGGAATGCTGCCCGTATGCGCCACCGCGCCCTCAAAAAACACCACCAGCTCTGTCGAATGCGCGCCAATATCGAGCACGCATACGCCCAATTCCCGCTCGTCTGCCGTTAATGTTGCCTCGGCCGCTGCCAGCGCCTCAAATACCGTGTCGGTTACCTCGAGCCCGGCCCGATTGGCGCAGGTGACGATACTCTGCTGGGCACTGCCGGAGCAGGTAGACATGTGCAGGTCCACCTCCAGCCGACTTCCAACCATGCCCACCGGGTCATGAATTCCCGGCTGCTCATCGAGCACGAACTGCCGCGTGAGCAAATGCAGGATTTCGCGGTCCGGTGGCAGCGAAACCCCGCGCGCCCGCTCTACGGCAATCGTCACATCGTCCTTGCTGATCTCCCGCATCCGCGTGCCAAAATTCAATCCGGCGGTCGTGTTCACGCCCATCACATTGGGGCCGCCCACGCCGACCAGGCACTCGTCAATATTCACGCGCACCTGCTTCTCTGCCTGGTCGCTCGCTGCCTTCACTGCGCGCGCCGCCGGGCCAAGCTCCGCGATCAATCCCTTGCGCATCCCCGCAGACTCGACCACCGCGTGAGCCCGGTACCGCAGCGCACCCTCGTTCAGGTCGCCGGCAAGCACCCGCGTAAACGCGGAGCCCACATCGATCACGACAATCAGATTTTCCTGCTTCTGGCTCATGGTAAAAGTGTCTCGATCTGGAAATTCAACTTCAAATGCTGCAGCCTACTGCCCCTGGTGCGCCTGCTGCGTTGTGCCCGCAGCCGTATGAACGGCCGCGTGAACTGCCGTTGTGGGATTGATCGCTTTGGTCCTGGCCGTCTTTGCTTTTTCCGCTTTTGCGTGGGCGGCCCTGGCCTTGTCTGCCTTCAGCTTCAATGCTTTCCTTTTCGCTTCTGCTGCCTTGTGCGCGGCCAGGCTTGCCTTGGTGAGCGGTTCCTTCACCGCTTTCGAATTTTCCGGCGTAGTCGTCGCGGCTGTCTTCGTCCCCGGCGTGGCGGCTTTGGTCGCCGTGCTGCTGACTTCCCTGGTTGGCGTCGCCGTATCCGCAGCCTGGTCGTTCGCCATCTCCAGCGGAACCTCGCCGTTATAGCGCAAATCCACGCCAATCAGCTTCGGATACCGACCCCGCCACCCCCCGATGTGATCCCTGTAAATCTCCAGCCGGTGCAGAAACTGGTCATTGCCAAAGTGAGCCAGAATGTCAGCCCCCTGCTCCTGCATGACCGCCCGCAGGTCTTCGGGGTCAGAAACATCAATTTCAGAGACCTGGTTGGTCCGATGCTCCCCGCCCTGGTCGAGCTCCGCTACAAAGCGCTGATACACAGCCATCCGCGTTTGCCGCACTGCCGCAGCATCCTGTGGATTGATGCCTGACACCACTGGAAACCAGTAGTGATGCTGCACCATCATGGCTGGCGTCATCTGCAGAATCACGCCATCTGCGTCGGCCAGCTCCACGTCGTTGCCCACGCGCACCTGCGCCACCGGCGTCCGCTCCACGATGCTCACGCTCAGCCGATCCGGTAAAAACCGCGTCACCGTCGCCTGCTGCACCCAGGGAATCGCCTCCAACTGCTTCCGGCGCTCTGACAGCGGCACAAAGAAGATGTTGCGCCCAATATCCTCCCCGAATACCGGCAGCACTTCGGTCCGGTTCACTTCGCTGAGGCCGCTTGATTCAATGCTGGACGCGCCAGGGATGCGGAAATGGGCATCGCGCATCAGGAAATTGCGGGTCACGACCCCCAGCACAGCGCCGCCACCTAAGACGATAAACGTCCCAGTGCCCAGCAAGACTCGACCAAAGGTGCTGCGCGGACGCCACCAGGGCGTTCGCGCCATCGCAAACTTCGTCCTTCGAGGCACAGGAAGCTCGTCTTCCTCGCCGGCCTCAGCCGCCAAAGGAATCGCACTGCCAGCACGACGCGTCCCCAGCACCGCCGATGGAGCCCGCCAGGCACCGCGATTTTGCGGCGCAGCAGGGTCTGCGGAGACTTCGTCGTCCCACAACGTCGTTCGGTTTGAATAGCTTTTCGTCGTCACGCCCGAGCCAGGTCGTGAGAATCGCCAAGTTCAACTATAGCCGCGACCTGGGTGAAAGTCTCAGCCAACTCCAGCACAACCCCCTTGGGGAACCCACCGGGTAACGCCCATACTTTCTCAATTCCATCTCATTTGAAACGGATATGCTGAAGCGATGCACAGACTTTTGATCTCTGCGATGCTCGCCCTGACGGCTCTCACGGCTGCCGCAGAGCCCAAGCAGGCTTATCAATACTTTCGCATCGGCTCGGCGCAGGACGTTGCGACCGAGCCGAAAGCAGGATTTGCCCTCATGGGCGGCGGCTCAGACCTGGACGAAGCCTTTCGCTGGCTCTGTAACCGCGCCCGTGGCGGCGACTTTCTCATCCTGAGAGCCACTGGCGACGACGACTACAACCCGTATGTCTCTGGACTACAAGCCCAGCCACAGTGCAGGCTCAACTCCGTCGCCACGCTGATTCTTCCCAACCGCGAAGCGGCGAATGACCCCTTCGTCGCCACCACCATCCGCAACGCCGAAGCCATCTTCATCGCTGGCGGCGACCAGGCCAACTACATCCGTTACTGGACTGGCACGCCCGTCCAGACCGAACTCAACAAAGCAATCGAGCGCGGAGTACCCATCGGCGGCACGAGCGCAGGCCTCGCAATCCTCGGCGAGTGGGCTTACAGCGCGGAAGGCGACAAACCCGACGACCCCAACCTGAGCAGCAAAGACGTGCTGATGGACCCGATGAACCCGCGCATCACGCTGGTTCACGGCTTCCTTGAAATTCCGATTCTCAAGGGCATCATCACCGACTCTCACTTCATCAAGCGCGACCGTACCGGACGATTGCTGGTTTTCCTCGCGAGAATTCAGCTTCGGCTTGGCAACCAATCAGTGCATGGGCTTGGGATCGACGAAAAAACTGCAATTCTACTTGAGCCCAATGGGGAGGGTCAGGTGGTCGGGAGCGGAAAGGTCGCGCTGATTTGGCCCTATGCGCCAGCACCAGAAATAGACGCTGGCAAGCCTTTGGATCAGGCCAACTTCAGTGAGCAAATCGTCAAGGCCGGGAGCACGGTCAATCTCCGCAAAGGTTGTTGCGGGTCAGGGCCAAATACGCTGATCGTTGAAAAGGGGCATCTTCGGAACTTCGACGACAAGGGGCCTGTCCGCTAAACGTTCGCGGTCTCTTGGAGCGCCGCCAATACCTGCGGCGCAAGCTGGCCTACGCTGCCCGCGCCCAGCGTCAGAATCAAATCTCCCGGCGCAGCCATTGCCACCACTCGCTCGACCGCGCTCGGGAAGTCCGGCGCGTAATGCGCCTGTGCTCCCTGAATGCGCGCAACCAGCGACTCCGCCGTGATGCCGGGGATGGGCTCTTCGCTTGCCGCGTAGATCGGCAGCACGGTCACGGTGTCGGCCTGTGCAAAGGCCCCGGCGAACTCCTCGAACAGGTCGCGGGTACGGGTATAGCGGTGGGGCTGAAAGAGCACGTGAATGCGCTTGTAGCCGCACTCGCGAGCTGCCCCAAGCGTCGCCACGATCTCGGTCGGATGGTGCCCGTAGTCGTCCACCACGGCGACGCCCTGGGCCGTGCCGCGCAATTGAAAGCGCCGGTCAACGCCGCGAAAGTTGGCGAGACCCTCGGCAATCCTGTCCGCTGAAACTGCAAGTTGATGGGCGATGGCGACCGCAGCCGTCGCATTCAGCACGTTATGCTTTCCGGGAACACGCAGCGCAAACGGACCCAGCGGCCCCTGCGCCGTCACTACCTGAAAGCGCGCAAACCCGCCATCGCCGCCGCTCGCCAGCACTTCAAGCCGGTAATCTGCCGCAGCCGATTCGCCGTATGTCAGCACGCGCCGCTTGACCTGGGGCAGAATCGCGGCCAGCAGGGGATTGTCCACGCAGGCTGTCACCGCGCCATAGAACGGTACCTTGTCCATGAAAGTCAGGAATGCCGACTCGACATCCTGCATGTCGCGGTAGCAATCCATGTGTTCACGGTCGAGGTTGGTGACGATGGCGAGAATCGGCGACAGCTTCAAAAACGACCGGTCGCTCTCGTCTGCCTCGGCTACCAGATACTCCGAGCTGCCCAGTCGTGCATTCGAGCCCAGCTGATCCACGCGCCCGCCTACGACCACGGTCGGGTCGAGACCGCCCGCCGCCAGCACCGAGGCAACCATGGAAGTGGTCGTCGTCTTGCCGTGCATGCCCGCTACGGCAATACCGTATTTGAGCCGCATCAGCTCGGCCAGCATCTCAGCGCGTTGGATCACGGGAATCTTGCGCTCCCGCGCCTCTATGACCTCAGGGTTGCTCGCATTGACGGCAGAGCTGGTCACAACTACGGTCGCGTCACCCAGATGCCCGCGCTCGTGGCCCTCGTAGACGATCGCGCCCATCTGGGCAAGACGGTCTGTCATCGGCCCGCGGCGCAGGTCAGAGCCAGAGACGCGCATACCCAGCGTCAACAGGATCTCGGCAATGCCGCTCATGCCGATGCCGCCAATGCCAATAAAGTGGACGTGTTGCTGTTGAATAAACATAGGCGAAAGCTAAGGTTAACACTGTCCCGGTATCCGCAGGACGACGCGTAACCCCAGCAAAAGTTGCGCATCTTTATTTTTCGCGCCTGGCACATGCGGGCCGCAACCTTTCTGAGAGACGGTGTTTGCACCTACATGAAGGCGGACAGCGGGTAACAGCAGCAAACAAGTTACCCGACAAAGTCCGCAGTTTCCCGGCCCCGGCCGGAGACAAAGGAAGGTTGCCATGCGAAGCACGATGCGGAATTGGATGCTCGGATTGACAGTAGCAGCGGGAGTTTTAGGAACCGGTGCGGTCGCGGCCAATGCTTTCCCGCAGGAGTTCCGCGAGCGGTTTGAGCACCGGTTTGGTCGCGAAAACCGTCGGGACTATGACCGCCACCAATACGGCGGCGGCTACCAGGGCCAGGGCTACGGCTATCAGGCAGGAGCCGAATACATGGGTCCCTCTCCAGGCGAGGGCTACGTCTGGGTTGCCGGCTACTACCAGGGCGCATACTGGGTGCCCGGCGCGTGGGTCTTTCAAGGTCGTCGGGATTGGGACCGCAGCTACGGATACGGGCGTGGCTTCGAGTTTGAGCACGAACGCCACTTCAACAACGACCGGCGCTTTGATGGCGACCGCAATCGCGGCTACGGTGAACACAGGGATGACCGGCACGAAAACCAGGGCTGGGGGCAAGGCAGAGAAAATGACCAGCGCAATCGCGAGGGATGGAATCAGCAGCGCGGCGGGCACGACCGCTTTGGCGGCGATCACCGTGACAACCACTAAACGACCCTTCCAACTTGCAGGGAGGTGAACCTCCTACGCTTTCAATTTGCCAGGCAACGATTGACTTCGGCCCCTTCACTTTACCGTGGAGGGGCCGTTTTGTTGGTTGCCGCAGACCAGTAACCCTGATATGGCCTGCGCCCGAACCTCAACTGGCACTTGTAAAAGAATCTCTGCACTTCGACCGCAACTTCCCTGGCGGATCTTGGTTCAAGGAGATAGACGCGCCGAAATCGGCGTAAGCTGACCGAGGGAGCCTGATGCTCCCACTCGCAAAGCCTGACTTTCAGGACCAAGCGAGCGGCGGCAAGCAATTGGAGGTTTCCCATGCGGTATCTACATCCGATTCTGCGCTCGATTCTGCGCCCCGTTCTGCTGGCCGCGCTTTTGATGGTAGCTTTCTCAGCCGCAACCCCGGCCCGCGCCCACGTCTTCGTCGGCGTCGGCTTCGGCCCGGTTCTCGCCCCGGTTCCATATGCGTATGGCCCGCCAGAGTGCGAATACGGCTACTACTCTTATTACCCCTATGACTGCGCCCCTTATGGCTATTACGGCCCGGAATGGTTCAACGAAGGCCTCTTCCTTGGCATTGGCCCCTGGTACGGCCGCAGCTTCGGATACGGTGGCTATGGCTATGACGGCTATGGGTACGGTGGATACGGTTACGGTGGCTATGGCTATGGCGGGTACGGCTACAGATATGGTGATCGTGACCGAGATTGGGACCGGGACCGGGACGGTCGAGGTAGAGATGGCGATCGTGGTCGTGATGGCGACAGGGGCCGTGATGGCAATCGGGGCAATGGGAATGGCTACGGCAATGGAGACGGAAACCGAGGCGGCGTAGGTCGCCCTGTCTACGGCGGAGTGGTTGGCCGCTCGGGTGCCATCGGCAGCGGCGACCCAACCGGCCGCAATGGCGGTCACCCGATCTACAACGGTGGCCCCGGCTCGGGCGGCAATCACTCGCCCATCCCCGGACGCCCGATCTATGGTGGGGGAGCAACAGGCCCCCGCAACTACACCCCTCCCGTAGGTGGATTTGGCGGAAGGCCCAGTAACGGAAACCCCGGCGGAAGACCTGGCGGGAGCTTTGGCGGCTATCCCGGTGCAGTCGGCGGCGGACATCCTAACTACGGCGGCAACCCAGGCTACGGCGGACGCCCTGGCGGCGGATTTGGCGGTGGCAACCCCGGCGGATATGGGGGACGCCCTGGAGCGGTCGGCGGTGGTCATCCCGGTGGCGGCGGTGGATTTGGCGGTGGTCATCCCAGCGGTGGCGGCGGCGGCGGCCATATGGGTGGCGGCGGCGGATTCGGTGGTGGTGGCGGCCACATGGGTGGTGGCGGCGGCGGCGGTGCACACGGCGGCGGTCACCGGTAATTTACGACAACGCAGAACCACAGGGGACGGGCTTCGGCTCGTCCCCTGCTTCAATTGATGGGAAAAAAGGGGCTTTCGCTGCGCCAGAAACTAAACGCGGGCAAGATCGAAAAGCCGCTTCGCAATCTGCTCGGCGGCATCAGGACGCGCCAGGCTCCGTGCCTGCTCGCCCATCCGCGCCAGCCGTTCTCCATCCTTGAGCAGCCCGATCAACGCCTCGGCCAACTTCCCGGACACACTCAGTTCGCGCTCCTCGACCATCACCGCAGCTCCAGCCTGCACCATGACCAACGCGTTGCTGCGCTGATGGTTGTCCGCCGCTGCCGCGAACGGAACGAGCAGAGCCGGCTTGCCCGCTGCCGCCAGTTCCGCCACCGTGGAGGCTCCGCTGCGCGCCATCACCAGATTAGCCTCGCCAATACGCTCTGCCATCGCGTCGAGAAATGCTTCAACCCGCCAGCGCGCTGGGTCTGCTCCTGACGAAACATACGCTGCCCGTGTGCTTTCCGCATGGCGCGCGCCTGCCTGATGCAAAATCGTCAGCCCTGGAACCGCAGCCAGCATCCCAGGAACCAGGGGCGGCAAAAGCGTGTTGAATAGACGAGCGCCCTGCGAACCGCCAAAAACCAGCAGGTGCGGAGCTGCATCGTCCGCCAGCGGCTGCAGCGCAAAGAACTCCGGACGCACCGGAATGCCCGTAACCTCGGCATTGCGAAACCACGCAGCCGCCGGTGGAAAATTGACCGCAGCAGCCCGTACCCATCGGCCCACCAGCCGGTTTGCCATACCCGGCACTGCGTTCGGTTCAAAGGCCATTGTCGGCACTCCCCGCAGGATGGCTGCCCCCATGGCCGGCCCCGAAGCATAGCCGCCGACACCAAACACCGCATCGGCTTTGAATTGAGAAATAAGCTTTGAACAAGCCACAAGACTGAGCGGAAGTCCCGCCAAAGTGCGCAGCTTGGTGGCTAGTGAAACCTGGTTCAGCGGGCCAATCTCAATGAGTTCCAGGCGGAAGCCCGCCTCTGGAACCAGCCGCGACTCCATGCCACGCGCCGTGCCAACAAAGAGAATCTCAGCGTTATAGCGAGAACGCAGCTCTCGCGCCACCGCCAGCGCCGGGATGATATGCCCGCCGGTGCCGCCTCCGGCAATGAGTATTCGAGGAACCGGGAAGCCGGTCAACTGAATCAAACCAGTCAATTCAATCGATCTCACGGGTCAGGTTGAGCAGAATGCCGATACTGGCCAGCATGATGCAAAGCGAGGTTCCGCCAGAAGAAATAAACGGCAGCGGAATGCCCTTGGTCGGCAGTAGCGACACCACCACACTCATATTAAAGAGCGCCTGGATGAGAATCGTGGTCGTAATTCCAAATGCCAGCAGCCGTGCAAACGGGTCGCGCAGCAAAAAGACGGTGCGTAACCCACGGACGCCGAGCACGACAAACAGGAGCAGAATGAAGAGCGCGCCGAGAAATCCCCACTCCTCGGCAATATTAGCCATGATGAAATCCGTGTGCGGCTCCGGCAGGTAAAAGAGCTTTTGCACGCCCTCCATGTAGCCGCGCCCCGTCCAGCCGCCCGTTCCCACCGCGATCAATGACTGGTTGATGTGAAAGCCAGCGCCCTGCGGGTCAGCCTCCGGGTGCAGAAAGACCATCATGCGTGCCCGCCGCCACGGCACCATGAAAAGCAACACGCCGAGAATCGGAACCACCGCCGCAACGGCTCCGGCAAAGTAGCGCCACTGCATTCCAGATACCAACAGCACCAGCGCCGTCATGCCAGCGAGCACCAATGCTGTACCCAGATCCGGCTCTTTCACCACCAGGCCCAGCAGCACCACCGCCGGCAGCACGGCCGGGACCAGTGTATGTCGCCAATCTCGCATCGCATTGAGGCGCGTATGCAAAAACCATGCCAGGTACATCGCCAGCATGGGTTTTGCAATTTCTGATGGCTGAAAGGTGAAGAACGGGCCAAATCGGATCCAGCGATGCGTGGCGTGCGAACCAGGCAGAACAAAAACTCCCACCAGCAAGGCGAGCGTAATCGCCATCGCCGGATAGATAAACTTCTTTGAGTTGTAACGCCGATAGTCCACCTTCATCAGCACGACCATCGCGATGACGCCCAGAAGTGCCCAGAGTGCCTGGCGGCCAAGAAAAGTGTAGGGCGATCCAAATCGCTCCTGGGCCATGACCGCGGAGGCAGAAAAAACCATGGCCAAACCCACCACCACCAGTGAAAGCGTGGTGAAAAACAGCCATTTATCTACCCCGACACGCTTTGCCATCGCCTACCCTCGCTCGCCGATTTCTGTCCGTTCCAGTACCAGGTCCTTGAAGACCTTTCCGCGATGCTCGTAGCTCTCAAACTGGTCAAAGCTCGAGCACGCAGGCGAGAGCAGCACCACATCGCCCGGATGCGCCGCCCTGCTCGCCGTGGCGACAGCCTTTTCCAGCGTCTCGCAGGGAACCACATGCACCATGCCGCGAATCTGCGTTTCGATCTTCACCGCCGCTGAACCGATGGTGTACACCGCCTTCACCCGTTTGCGCAGGAGGTCTGAAAGATCGGCGTAGTTCGAGTTCTTGTCTTTACCGCCAAGAATGAGGTGAATGCAACCCGGAAAGGCTGCAATCGCTTTCGCGGCGGCGTCCACATTGGTGGCCTTTGAGTCGTTGTAGAACTCCACACCGTTCGCCGTCGCCACATATTCCAGCCGATGCTCCACGGCGCGAAACGCCCCGATAGCCTTGGCAATCGCCGCCGGCGGAGCCCCAACCAGCCGCGCTGCGCAAACGGCTGCCAGCACGTTTTCAACGTTATGAGAGCCCTTCAGCGGAATTTCCACCAGGGGTAGTATCGACTCGACCGGCCCGCCCGCCGCAGCCCGAAACACCACCTGCCCGTCTTTGACCCAGGCTCCCCGTTCGACTGCGCCCTCCAGCGAAAACCAGTAGACTGTCGCCAAAGATCGACTTGCGGCTTCGGAGCTCCGCCGGCTGTCCGCGTTGAGCACCAGAAAATCACCGGCCCCCTGGGCAGCAAAGATTCGCTCCTTGGCAAGCGCGTATTTCTCAAACGTTCCATGCCGGTCCAGATGGTCGGGCGTAATGTTGAGAATGACCGCGATCCGAGGATGGAAAAGCCGAGTGCTCTCCAACTGGAAGCTCGAAACCTCCAGCACCGACCAGCTTTTATCCGAGGTTTTTGCAATCAGATCGACGACCGGCACGCCAATGTTGCCCCCCACCAGAGTCGGAAGCCCCGCTGCAATCAAACACTCCCCGGTCAGGACGGTGGTCGTTGTCTTTCCATTCGAGCCGGTAATTGCAAGAATGTTGCCCTTCAAAAACTGTGCCGCCAGTTCCAACTCGCCAATCACAGGCAGCCCAAACGCCTTGACCTGCACCAGCTCAGGGGTATCCAGCGGAACACCGGGGCTCACGACGATCAAGTCCTGACGACGAAATGTCAGCAGACCATGCCCGCCCGATTCCACCATGACGCCCTGTTCCAGCAGAGCCGGAATCTCCCGGGCCAGAGCCGCTGCGCTCCGCATATCAGACACAGTCACCTGTGCCCCACGCTGGCGCAGAAACAATGCGGCCGCCAAACCCGACTTGCCCAGGCCCACAACGAGTACCTTCTTGCCCTTCAACTCCATCCCAACTCCCGCGCCGCTTACCAACTGAAGTGCAAACCTGCTGACCCGCTGATTTCAATTGTGTCACTCCCGCCACTGTCGGTCGCAGTCTTCTACCGGAGTTTCAGCGTTGTGAGTGCAAACAATGCAAACACCAGTGCGGCAATCCAGAACCGCGCAATGACTTTCGATTCCTTCCAACCCAGCAGTTCAAAGTGGTGATGCAGCGGTGCCATCTTGAAGATACGCTTCCCATTGCGCAGCTTGTAACTGCCCACCTGCAAAATTACCGAGAGCGCCTCCAGAACAAAAATTCCACCGATAAACGGCAGCAGGAGCTCCTGGCGAATAATGACCGCGACTGTCGAAATCGCGCCGCCCAACGCCAGCGAACCCACGTCGCCCATGAACACCTCTGCCGGATGAGCGTTGTACCAGAGAAATCCAATCGATGCGCCCACCATCGCACCGCAGAATACCGTCAGTTCCGCAACCATCGGCATCCTCTGCAACTCAAGATAGTCGGCAAAAACCACGTGCCCGCTCACATAGGTCAGCACGGCGAGTGCACCCGCGGCAATGATCGTGCAGCCAATGGCCAGGCCATCCAGACCGTCCGTCAGGTTCACCGCATTGGAAGAAAACACAATGACCAGCGTGACAAAAATGACGAAAGGCAGAAATGCCAGCATGCCCACGTGGGTTATCTGCCCCAGCCACGGCCATGTCATATCCGGGTGAAACGCCTTGGCAAACGGCACCGTCATGCGCGTGGAAAACACCCGAAACTGTTGGAGCACCACCAGGGAGACGGCAATTGCCAGCGAAACCAGGATCTGCCAGAACAACTTCGCGCGCGCCGTCAGCCCCAGGTTGCGCCGTTTCACCACTTTGATGTAGTCGTCGGCAAAGCCAATGGCCCCAAACCCGAGCGTAGAAAACACCACCACCCACACAAACGGATTTGCGGGGTCAGACCACAGCACGGTCGGCAGCAGGATGGCAATTGCAATCAGAACCCCGCCCATCGTCGGGGTACCCGACTTCTTCTTGTGCGACTCTGGCCCCTCATCTCGGATGTACTGGGAAATCTGGAACTGGCGCAGCTTTTCAATGACGAATGGCCCGATCAGCAGCGCAATCAAAAGCGCCGTCAGCGAGGCAAAGGCCGTCCTGAACGTCAAATAGCGAAAAATTCGGAATGGATGAAAGTACGGAAAGAGCTTTTGATACAACAGCCAATAAAGCAAGCAGCCTCCACCGCCCGGCAGGCGTCAGCCTTCGATTTTACTAGCCGGGGCCATTGGCTACCTGTGAATCGCAGTGAACGGCAAGGCCCCGCCCATAGGTGATCAGCCCCTCGATGGGAGTGAGTCTTGAAAGCCGTCAGTGAGCTTCTTGAATTGCCCCGCCGGTTTGGCGTTTCAACTCGCGATTGAAAGTCGCTTCGCGTTCCGCAATGTAGCTCTTATACCCAACTGGATCAACAAATACCCCGGGCCCTTCAGCCTTCAGGCGAGCCAGTTTTGCCAGCATCTCAAAGTAGGCGCCGTGCGAACCAAGAAAGATGTCACAGGGCAAACTGCGCAAAACCGCGAATCCGTGAGCAAAGTCTGCCGCAATGCCCGGATAGGACGGGTGCTGCCCGGTCAGCCGGTAGCCTGAATTGACGTTGGGCGAGCCGACGATGACCACATGCAGCACCTTGCCGGCTTCTGTCACGTCCATGGTCCACGTTGTCGTTCCGCGGGTATGCCCGGCGGTCTTGTGCGCGGTCAGCACCGCACCGCCCAGGAGAACTTCATCCCCATCATGCAATATCCGGTCCACTTTTGCCGGGGAATACCGCTGATCGAGTTCCGAGCCGTAATGAAAATCAACCTTGCCGCCCGACTCCACTACCGGCACATCCGCATCCATCACCATGTATTTGGCTCCGGTCTGTCGCAGGATTTCGGCGGAGCCGGCGCAGTGATCATAGTGTGCGTGACCAATCAGCAGAATCCTGGTGTCGCTGAATCGGAACCCCAGCTTTTCAATGCTGGCCCTGATCAGTTCTGGCGAAGATGTCAGGCTGCTGTTGATCAGAATGTTGCCCGAAGGCGTCACGATCAGATACGAAGCGAGGTCAGCGCTCCCGACGTAGTAGAGATTCCCAGCAATATGGAACGGCGCCAACGCCTGCGTCCATTCTGGATGGATGTCTGCGCGGCCCTTGCCGACAAGGGCGACAAACGCCCACACGGCCAGCAACAGGAAACGACCAGCGCCCCTACGCATGAGGGTCACTGCCTCCAACAGCACTTTGCTCAAGCGCGGCAATCGCCCGCTCCAGTCCGACACCGCGCGACCCCTTGACCAGCACTACGTCACCCGCCCTCAGGTTTTGCCCGAGCCAAACACCGGCGGCCCCGGCATCGGCAACAAACTCAGCCCTCGTTCTGTTGGCCGTGTTTGCCCCGTCTGCCGCCTTCACCAGGTACTGCGCATTCCCACGAACGCCAAGAACGACATCGATCTCCGCCTCAGCTGCAGCCCGCCCGCAGGCCTCATGCAACCCCTGCGCATGATCGCCCAGCTCAAGCATCTCGCCCACGACCAGAATCCGCCTGCCATCTTCCCTGACAGGTTGTGCCGCCAACGCGAGAATCATTGATTTCAAAGCCTCGGGATTTGAGTTGTACGAGTCATTGATCACCGTCGCGCCTGCCCATTTCCCGGTAAGCCTGATCACCTCGCCGCGCTTGTCCCCAGCCGCCAGACCCTGCAGCGCTCGGGCGGCCGCCTCCAGCGGAACCCCCGCCTCGCGTGCCACGGCCAGTGCGGCCACCGCATTGCTCGCATTGTGCCGGCCAAGAAGCGGGAGCGTCAGGTCAAGTTCCGTGCCCTCGGATAGAACCCCAACCCGCAATCCATCGCTCTCAGAAATCGCCGTAATTTGAGGGTCAGCGCACGGTCCAGCCCCAAAGTAGACTGCCTTCCCGACGAAATCGCGTCCAAATTGAGCAACATAGCGGTCATCACAATTGAGGAAAGCCACACCGGTCGCTGGCAGCGCCTCTACCAGCTCATATTTGGCGCGCGCAATGCCCGTTTGTCCGTCCGCAAAATTCTCGACGTGCGCCATGCCAACATTGGTGATCACACCCCAGTCTGGCCCCGCGATGCGCGATAGTTGTGCAATCTCGCCGGCGTGATTCATGCCCATTTCGATGACGGCGTACTCGTGCTCCCGCTTCAGACGCAGTAGTTGCAGGGGCAGGCCAAAGCCGTTGTTGAGATTGCCCAGCGACTTGAGCACATTGAACCTGGCTCCCAGCGCTGCCGCCACTGCATCCTTCGTTGAAGTCTTTCCGGCGCTGCCCGTAACCGCAACAACCCGACCACCCCACTGCCGCCGCACATGGCCGGCCAGCGACTGCAACGCCACCAGCGGGTCCTCGACAAGCAGCAATGGGGACGATAGCACCGCATCGGGCAGCGTTGCCACCCGTGCCCGCGAAACCACCGCCGCCAAGGCCCCGCGCTCCAGCGCACCGGCGATAAAGTCATGGCCGTCAAACCGCTCGCCGCGAACCGCAAAAAACAGCTCGCCAGGAGCAACCGTTCGCGAATCGATTGAATAGCCGACCGCCACCAGCGCACCAGATCCTGAGGCGCTTGCTGGCGCTTCCAGCATCGCACTGCATCCCAACGCGCATCCGGCCAAGGTAAGATTCACTTACTCACCACCATAGCCCAGCCGGTGCAATGCGGAAAGCGCTACCTGCGCGTCATCGAAAAAAACTGGCCCACTCTGCAGTATCTGTTCCTTCTCGTGCCCTTTGCCCGCCAGCAACACCACATCTCCGGGCTCGGCTTTGCCCAGCGCCAGCGCAATCGCGTCTGCCCGGTTTGGCTCTACTGCAAAACTCACTCCGGTCGCGCTGAGCCCCGGCAAGATCTCTTCAATAATTGCCTCGGGCCTCTCTGAGCGGGGATTGTCACTGGTCACCACCACGAAGTCGCTGCCCTCACCAGCAGCCTGGCCCATCCTGGGCCTCTTGGTCCGGTCGCGGTCGCCCCCGCATCCAAACATCGTGATAACCCGCCCCGGCTTTCCTTCAGGCGATGCCTGCGCATGGCTGGCCAACTGCCGCGCCAGACCAGTCAGATTGCGCAGTGCATCGTCCGTATGCGCGTAGTCGACAATCACGGTAAACGGCTGTCCCGTATCCACAGGCTCAAAGCGCCCCGGCACTGGCTTCAGTTCCGCCACCGCATCCACCAGCGCCGCAAAAGGAACTCCCCGCGCATGGGCCGCAGCCATTGCCCCGAGCAGATTGAGCACATTGACCTCGCCTGCCAGCCCAGAGCGAAGATCAGCCTCGCCCTCCGGAGCGTGCAGGCGAAATTCGGCGCCGGACGGTGTCAGTTGAACGCCCGTCGCGCGCCAATCTGCCCCTTTCACAAGACCGTAGGTGACTACCTCGGAGCCAGCAGCGCTGGCCACGCGCTCCAGCTCTTTTACCCGGGGGTCTGCGCCATGCAGCACTGCAATGCGCGGAGCCGGGTAGCGCGTGCCATCAAACAGCAGCCGCTTGGCGGCAAAATAACGCTCCATCGTGCCGTGATAGTCGAGATGGTCTCGCGTCAGGTTGGTGAAGACAGCTACATCAAAGCCCACTCCTGCCGCGCGACCCTGGTCCAAAGCGTGGCTTGAAACCTCCATCACCAGCTCGCTCGCGCCCCGTTCAACGCCCTCAGCCATCAACTCATACAGGTCGCGCGATTCGGGTGTCGTGTGCGCCGAGGGTCGAACAACCCCTGCGACGTGGTATTCGATGGTCCCAACCAAAACCGAAGACCGCCCCGCAGCCGCCAGCAGCGCTTCCATCAGAAAAGCCGTCGTCGTCTTGCCATTCGTACCGGTTACGCCTGTTGTGCTCAAACGCCGTTCGGGATGTCCATAGAATGCGGCCGAAGCCTGTGCCAGGGCTGTGCGGCCATGCTCGACCAGCAGGCTGGGGACTCCGGGATGCTCCGAGGTCAGGCGCCTAAAGGGCTCCGGCGAATCGGTGATGATGCCCGCTGCCCCCTGTCGGACTGCGGCGTCGATGTAGCGATTGCCGTCTGTCGTCCCACCCCGCATCGCCACGAACACCGAGCCGGGGCCGACCTGGCGCGAATCATACTCAACACCCGTGACAACGCTCTCATCCCCAATCGACACGAGACCGCTCGAAGCAGCGGTGATCTCGGAAGTCAGTTCACTCCAGTTCAGCACTCGATTGCGCATACCGTCACTGATTCTAATCGTTGTGTTTCCAGATTAAGCCAGGCTCATCGCGCGCAATGCACCACAACCTGCGCACCCGGTTGTACAGGCGTACCCGCCACAGGCTCCTGCGAACGCACCATCCCGCGCCCCACCACCTGCAGATTCAACCCCGCCGTCGCCACCTGCTCCACCACCTGCCGTACCGTCATCCCCACCAGCGACGGTACCTTCACCATCTTTCCCGCAGGCAGCGCAACTGAGACTGTTTCCGCAGCAGGAACTGCTGGCTGGCTTACCGCCCTCGCCGGAGGGTCAGTGACTTTTGCCGCCGTTTCTGCCGTCTTCCCTTGTTTCCCAATCTTGACCACTACCTGCCCCGCAGCAGCCTTTGCCTGGCGGGCATTACTCACCGCCTCGCGCAGCGGATCATCGCCAGGCAGGTCATTGACTGCCGCCATCAGCGCGTTGATGTCGCCCGTGTGCTCCTGCTCCGGTTCTGCGTTTTTGCCGGGATTCGGGTTCGCGACTGCCTTTGCCGCGTGTAGGTCTACATCATGCGGCACGCCCAGATACTCAAGCGTCTGCTGCGCCACCTGCGCAAACACCGGCGCTGAAACAGCACCGCCGTAATACGAAACACCCCCGCCCTTGGGATTGTCGATGACCACCGCCACCGCGATCACCGGCGAGTTGACCGGTGCAATCCCCGCAAAGCTCGCAACGTGCATTGTCTTTGAATACGTATGGGTCGCCGGATCGATCTTCTGCGCGGTACCGGTCTTGCCCCCCGAAGAGTAGCCATTTAATTGCGCCTGCCGCCCCGTCCCGTAGAGCACGACGCCCTCCATCATCTTGCGCATCTCGGCAGCCGACATCGTGCTGATGACTCGCCGCGACCCGGCGGGCAGAGGATTGGGCAATTCACCGCCGGCATGAAACGGCTGAGCCTGGACTTGGGCCTGGACTTGGGCCTGGACTTGAGCCTGCGGATCTGCGATCTGGCCATCCCGACCATCTTTGGCCGGCACCGATGCCATCACAATATGCGGCTGCAAATACACCCCGCCATTGGCAATCGTAGACACCATCGAGACCAGTTGCAGCGGCGTTACGCCCACCTCCTGGCCCATCGCTATCGAGCCAATCGACGTTGCGCCCCACTTCTGTACCGGGCGTAGCAAGCCCCGTGTCTCCCCCGGAAGTTCCATCCCGGTGCGCGTCCCAAAGCCAAAATTGTGAATGTAGTCGTAGAAGTGGTCCGGTCCCATCTTCAATGCCAGTTTCACCGCCGCCACGTCGCTCGAGTGCTCCAGCGCCTCATGCACCGTGATCCGCCCATAGTGGTCAGACTTGTCATCGTGAATCGTTCGCCCGTTGAACGTGATCGCCCCGCCCTGACAATCAATGATGTCGTCTGGCGTGACCACATGCTGGTCGATCGCCGCTGCGTAGGTCACCAGCTTGAATGTCGATCCCGGCTCATAGACATCGCTCACCGCATGGTTGCGCAGAAGCTCCGGCGTCGTATGCCGGAAGTCGTTTGGATTGAACGTCGGACGAATCGCAAGCGCCAGGATCTGACCGGTATGAACATCCTGAATCACCACCGTACCGTTCGCTGCCTGCGTCTGCTGCATCACTGCGTCCAGCGCCTTCTCGGCGATGAACTGGATGTTTTCGTCAATTGAAAGCACCAGGTTCTCACCCGGCTCGGGCTCCTTTACGCTTGAACCCAGCACATGTCGGCGCGCATCCATCGCCACATACATGCGGCCCGGGGCACCGTGCAAGCGCCCATCAAAGCGCTGTTCCATGCCGCCCAATCCGTTGTCGTCCACGCCCACATAGCCCAAAACCTGCGCGGCGATCTCATTGTCTGGATAAAAGCGCTGGAATTCCTTCTGAAAATAGACGCCCTTCAGATTCAGCGCCTTCACCTTGGCGGCTACCTCCGGCGACAGCCGGCGCGCAATCCACGCAAAGCCGCGCGAAGCATTCACCCGCTCCGCGATCTGCTCTTCGCTGGTCCAGTTATCCACCGGAGACGTATCGCTGCCCGCATGCACGATCTGCGCCAGCGCATGCACGGTCGTCTTCTTGTCTTCAATTTCGGAAGGGACCGCATACACCGAATCCGCCAGCACGGTCATCGCCAATTCGCGCAGATTGCGGTCGTACAACACGCCGCGCCGAGGGGCAACCTCAAAGGTGTGCTGCTGCTGCTTCTGTGCCTTCTCGACGAATTCCTTGTGTCGCAACACTTGCAGCCAAAAAAACTTGGCGATAATCAGCGTCACCCACACCAGCAGTGCAGCACACACCAGCCAATAACGCAGCCGCAGCAAGGGGCGTGCAGCCTGGGTGCCGCGGGTCCGGGTGGCGCGCGGATTTGGCTGTTGCATCGGCGGGTATTCTGATTGGCTCAAACGTGAAACTCCGTCCTGCTCAGAGCGGGGTGCCCCGTATTGCTTCCCTCAAAGTCGTGGCTGACGAAGGGCTCCCACGCCGCCTGCACCAGTCGCACCTGTCGAAACCTGCGCCAGGGTCGGCGCTCCAGATTCGAGGGGAATCGGGTGATCGGTCACCCGCACAACCTGGTTTGGCTGCAACTCCACCAGGCCCATCTGGCGAGCCATCGCGTCAATCCGGCGAGGCTGCGAAAGCTGCGCCTCAGCCAGCCGCAGTTGCCGATTCTGCTCGCGCAAAGTTTCAACCTGCTGCTTTGCTGTCTCCACGCTGTAGCCCATTTCAATCGAACTGAAGTGCTGCAACCCGTAGATCATCACCAGCGTCAGCAGTACTGTAAGGGCTGCGGTGTAGATGCGCATCTCGCGAATCCGCACCGTATCCGGCGCCTTCACCAGCCGCGTATTGTCAATGCGTTTGGGAAAGAAGACCTCCAGCGTCGCACCTCGGCGAAGTCGCTGCTGCTCGGCAAAGAGCCGCGCGTTCAGCTCCTCGATGCGCCGCCCAGAGCTGCGTCCACCCTCGAAATGTGTTGCTGCATACGCTGCCATCGGCTACCTCTTTACTTCCGCAACCGGGGCTTTCTGCCCCCACCCGGCGCGCCTTTCGCCTTCTGTACTTTCTCTGTCTTCAGTTGAGCAAATCCCGTCAACTGCCGGCCCGAACCCTGATCCTGATACTCCAATGCCTTCCCCGCGGGTAACTCACCCGGGCCCAGCATCACCGCCGCGCGCAGCTTGGCGCTCCTTGCCCGCGGATTCCGCGCCGTTTCTGCTTCCTCGGCAACGACCGGCTTGCGCGTCAAAACGTTCCAGATACCCTTGCCGGCCAAATCCTTCAGCACATCCTTGGCAATACGATCTTCAAGCGAATGAAAACTGATAACCACCAGCCTGCCTGTGGGCTTATGCAACTCCCGCCTCAACAGACGGGGTGCGGCCTCCAACAGGTCCCTGATCTCGTCCAACTCACGATTGATATGAATACGAAGCGCTTGAAAGGTCCTGGTCGCCGGATGAATCCGATCGCCTTTCATTGTTGGGGCGCTTCCAGCAACAATCCGGGCCAACTGCCCCGTCGTCGTCACTGGCCGCGCCCTCACAATGGCTCTGGCGATTCTCCGCGACCTCCTCTCTTCTCCGTATTCGTAAATAAGATTGGCGAGATCGCTCTCGTCCATCTCGTTTACCACTTGTGCCGCGGTCACTCCCTGGCGCGTGTCCTGCCGCATATCCAGGGGACCATCGGTCTGAAAACTAAAGCCTCGCTCCGGCTCATCGAGTTGCATGGAACTGACACCGAAATCAGCCAGCATCCCATCCACACTGCCCGCCTCCACAAACTCTGCTACCCGGCTGAACGCTTCACCCACCAGCGTCACCTGAGGCATTCGCTCGCCCAACTCTGCGGCCAGCTCCTGCAGCCGCTCACCAGCCAGCTCCAGCGCCCTCGGGTCCCGGTCAAATCCAATCAGGTGCCCTGAAGACCCCAGCAACCGGGCAATCTGGCTCGCGTGCCCCGCAAGCCCCAGCGTGCAATCGAGGTACGTACCACCCTCGCGTACATCGAGGTATCCGATCACGTCTTGAGAAAGAACCGGCACATGGCGCGAAGCCGTCGTTCGCCTTGCTTCCGTCATGCGCTCCCCCTCGGGGGTTCCCCGGCAGATTGCCTACTGCTTCTGGGCTTCCCGCTCTGCCAATATCCGTCGTGCTTCGTCAATGCCCATTGGCTGTGCCAAACCATCTTTCGGCGCCAACAAGCTCTCAATCCTCTGCTCAGCCAACTTCTGACTGCGCACCATCAGAAACCGCTGCAATCCGGTGACATCCACTTCCTCATTCACCAGGTTGAACTTCTCCCGAATCTTCTTCGGCAGCATCAGCCGATCCTGCTTGTCAATCTCCACCACGCCGCCGTAGCTGTTGACGATCTCCATCCACGCCAGCTTTGCCGGGTCATCTTCAGGAAGAGCCGCTTTCTTGTCCTCTTCCTTCTCCCACTCCTGCATTGGCCATATTTCGGTTACCTTGCCATCCCGCGAAGTGATGAAAAACCTGGGCCCGTAACTCTTTTCTGCCACGACTTTCATGAAGTCCGCCGGCAGCTTGAGCCTTCCCTTTTCATCGACCTTCGCTTCTTCGGTTCCGCGAAACATTGCCAACCTCGAATCAGCCCGGCGTTTCCCCGAAATCCTCAAGGAATCACTCGAACTGGATTCATACTACCCCAGTTTCAATAGATCTGTTCCCCTTTACTCCAAAAATTTCCACCAGAGTAACCTAGCTCAGGCCCTCAAGGATCCAGAGTTTTGAGGAATTTGCTTCACTTTGTATGCAATTTGCGGGATTGGATCAATCAATCAACCCTGATACCCCTACAGGAAGCGCCCCACAAAAACACCGTCCCATATATGGTGTTTACTATGATGGGTCACGCGAGTAGCCCGGAAACCAGCCGCCGACGTATCAAATGGAACACCAAATACGCCAGGACCGCGAGATTCACAACAAATAATCCCACTCGGAACCAGGTGATCCGGTGTACAAGTTCCATAATCTCCAGCGGCAAAAACGATGCGGTGATGATGGCGGTCAAATACTCGGCCCACACCTTCTCGTACATCAGGCCGATCCCTTCCAGAATGCCGACAGCGGCATAGCTGAAGAGAAACATGCTGATCTGCCGCAGCTTCTGATCGTCAAGATACGCTGCCTTGTCCAGCAGAAAGCTGACCAACCGCCCCTCCGGGTCAAAGCGCAGCCCCAGCGCCAGATTCGTGAGCAGGTCCGCAATGTCCTTGTGCAGCAGCCGCAGAGCTCCCACGCCCACGCTTACCAGCAGCAAAGACTGCAGCAGTTTGTAGGTGGCGATCAGTTCCAGCCACCGGTTCCGCCCTTTTGGATTTCGAACCAGAGGCACTTTCAATCCGCTCCTGAATCTACATTGCCTGAATCCAGCAGAAAGCCATCAACCGTTCCGGCCAACCGCCCCACACCCAATCCAGGTCAATTGTCTCTACGTTAATTGAAGTAGCGGGCTTCACCCTAATTTCCTCTCCCCGTTTCCCCTTACCGTGGCGCTTCCATCCATTCCCGCAGCTCGATTTCCCCACTCTCAGGCAACAACTGCAGATCTCGGGAACTATTCATCCTGTTGCAATAATTATTTACGCCATAGGAAATCCAAATGGCACATCCGTCCGTTCTCTTATTGAAAGTCAACTTTAACTCGGAAGGAAACACCCAATGTCTCGTTTCAAGAATGTCTCGTTTGCGCTTCTGCTCACCCTTGTTGTTGCTGGCTCTGCCTCCTCTGCCCGTGCCCAGATGGGCGCCATGAAGGACCCTGATGTCGGCGGAGCAGCCATGTTCCCCGCCAAGAACATCATCGAAAACGCCGTCAACTCCAAGGACCACACCACCCTCGTGGCCGCTGTCAAGGCTGCCGGCCTGGTGGACACACTCGAAGGCGCTGGCCCGTTCACCGTCTTTGCTCCGACCAATGAAGCTTTCGCCAAGCTCCCCGCCGGCACTGTCGATACCCTGCTCAAGCCGGAAAACAAGGAGACACTCACCAAGGTGCTCACCTACCACGTCGTTGCCGGCAAGGTCAGCAGCAAGGAACTGGTCAAGATGATCAAGACGGGCGGCGGCAAGGCTGAACTGAAGACCGTAGCCGGTGGCACCCTGACCGCCACCATCAAGGGCGGCAAGGTAATCCTCACCGACGAAAAGGGTGGCATGGCCACTGTCACCATCGCAGACGTTTACCAGTCCAATGGCGTCATCCACGTCGTTGACAGCGTTCTGCTGCCCAACTAACTCAAAAATATTCCCTCACCCAACCATCCCAGCAGCAGTGCAATGGCGGAGCCGCAAGGTTCCGCTATCGCTTTTGCCCAATTGTCAGACTGCTCCCCGCCAATTTCACCCCGCCGTTGCATGGCTGCGATAGTCTTGAGCAGCGGAGAGTTCACAACCCATGCCCCAGACCCTCAACACCAGCCAATGGACACCTTTCCCGGTCGAGCTGGTCTTCGCATTCTTTGCCAACCCGACCAACCTCCCACACCTCATGCCCCGATGGCAGCAGGCCAGGATCGAAAGCTCCCGCCTCATCGCTCCGCCTCCGCGCCCCGTCGCAGCCGACCCCACACTGCGCTTTCAAAGCCCCGCTGCCGGAACCGGCTCAGAGATGGCCATCAGCTTTCGACCCGTCCCCCGCATCCCCTTCCGTGTCGGCTGGATCGCCCGCATCACTGAATTTGTCTGGAATAGCCATTTCTGCGACGAACAGCTCAAGGGCCCCTTTGCCTCCTGGAACCATTGCCACCGCATCTCGGCCGAAACACGCGACGGCATCAGCGGCACATTGATCTCAGATGAGATCGAGTACACCCTGCCACTCGGTCCGCTGGGCTCGCTCGGCAACGCGCTGTTCGTGCGCCGCCAGATGCAGGCCACCTTTGTCTATCGACAGCAGCGTCTCGATCAGATTTTGCCCGTAGCCGCGCGACAGGCTGCTCGCCGCAGCTAGCTGGCCGCAAGGTACTGGAAAACGAAAACCCCCAGCCGAAGCTGAGGGTCTCGGTGAATCAATGCGCCCGTCTTAGAAGTGGTAAGCCACGCCAATCACCGGGTTGTTGACGATGTAGTACTTGTTCGTATTAAAGCTCGTATAGCCAAAGTTCGGCACCTTTGAGAAGATGGCGCGATACTCCAGGCGAACATCGAAGCTCGGGCTAATCTCATAGGCCAGGCCAGCTCCACCCAATCCGACAATCGTCGTCTGCGACTTCACGTCCAGAGTCGTCGTGCCAATGTTGCGGATGTTGCCCCACATCAGCGCACCACCACCCAACTCAACAAATGGATTGAAGTTGTGGAAGTTGAAGTTGTAAACATACGCCGCTGTCACTTCCTGCAACCGTGTATTCACCTTGTTATCCAGCGACGGTGCCTTGTAGTGAATCGAATTCTGCGTGTATCCGTAGTTCGCCTCGACTGCGCCGCGCGGGGTCAACATGAATCGGTAGCTGATCAGCGCACCCAATCCACGGTTGGCGCTCACCTTCACGTCGGTAGAACTGGAAACAAAAGGTTCAATAACGCCGGATCCGCTGATGCTCACATCTTGACGGCTTTCCTGGGCTCGACCTGCGACTACACCAACAGCCAGCAGGAATGCAACAAGGGCAAATTTCTTCATTCGGTCGTGAACCTCGCGACTGCCCTGCCAGCTTTGCAGCTGACCGGTACATGTCGTTCATGTCGATCATGTCGATAAAGGTGCATTCTCAGCACCGCTTCTCAAATTGTAAATGGCCGGAACGGTCTATGACCGCCCCACTGCGTTTCCAAACCAACGATTCAAAGCTTTCGTGAGAGTCCCCTGTCTTCAACTGGCCTCAACAACCCAATAGACGCGCCTCAATCCCCAATGAAAGCAGGATCTTCACTTCTCCCTTTGCCAAACCATCTCAAATGTGGAGAATGCTTGGGTTACCCAAAACCACCCCGGACGGCCTCTCTGGCTTTGAAAAGAATCGCGAAAGTCTGCCCACCCGGGGAAATAAAGGAATCAAAATGCAAACGGTTACAACCCACTCGCCCTGGCTCGGCGAATTTCTCGGCACCTTCATCCTCATCCTGCTCGGCACCGGGGTCAACGCCAGCGTCAACCTCAAGAAAACCTACGCCAACGGCTCCGGCTGGATCGTCATCACCACCGGCTGGGCACTCGGCGTCCTCTGCGGAGTCCTCACCGCGCAGGCCTTTGGCAGTTCTGCAGCCCACCTCAACCCCGCCATCACTTTCAGCAGCTGCCTCCAGAGCGGTGACTTCAGCACCCTGCTCCCCTTCTGGAGCGCCCAGATTCTGGGGGCCATGGCCGCCGCCACCCTCACCTGGCTCTTTTTCTATCCTCATTGGGCCGTCACCCCTGAGCCCGGCGACAAGCTCGGCATCTTCTGCACCGCGCCGGCCATCCCCCATCTGCCCTCCAACCTGCTCGGCGAGGCCACCGGCACCTTTGTCCTCATCCTCGTTGCGTCAGCCATTGGCTCTCACGGCGTCTCTGCCACCGGACCGGCCCCGGCCCTCGGCCCCTGGCTCGTCGCTTGCCTCGTCTGGGGCATCGGCCTCTCCCTCGGCTCCACGACCGGCTACGCCATCAACCCAGCCCGCGACTTTGGCCCGCGACTTACCCACTTTCTCCTGCCCATCGCCGGGAAAGGCCCCTCCAACTGGAAATACGCCTGGGTCCCCATCGTCGGTGACCTCACGGGCGCGGCCCTCGCCGCCGCCTTCCTCCACTGGGCGCACCTGTAAATCTCTTCTAAAGCAAGACGCGGCAAATCAGGATGCCCCGCCCTCGCCACGCACTTGTGTTTGTTCTGGGTCCCCACGGACAGGTCTTGGTCAGTGGGGTGATAGATCGGGGTCCCCGCGGACAGGTCTTGGTCAGTGGGGTGATAGGTCGGGGTCCCCACGAACTTCCGTTTCCCTGGCATGCAGATGGTCGCTTTCAGTGCCTGGAATCGTCCGTTTCATGAATCGACGCCAGAGTCAGTGCAGCCTGCCGAGCAGCCCTGGCACTCCCCCTAAGGAGTCATGGACTACGCTCGCAGGGTTGAAGTAGACTTCCGTCAGGGATCACTCACTCCTGAAGTGTTGCCTCTGCCTTCGAAAAATGAAATTTGACGGCGCCATCATGGGCGCCCGATTTGTCTACAGGCAAGCAGTGCAATGTCCAAGAGCGCGGATTTTGTAGATGCCGAAATTGTCGGCTTGAGGGCATTGCCATGATTTTTTCGCTTTATCGGGCCGACTTGTTGTTCGGTACGTCCTGGTTTCGTTTGCCAGTTCTCAGGGTCATTCGTCTGCTCATGCTCGCCGTTGCTGCCTGCGGCGCGATTTTTTTCTCGACGAACTCTTTTGCGCAGACCGTCAGCCTGATTGGCTGGGACGCCCCGGCGACTCTGGTCAGCAACTCGCTCTCGAGCCCCAGCGGCGTTGCGGCGGACTACAACGGTGCCATTTACATAGCGGACACAGCCAATAAGCGAGTCATCCAATTGGTGCCATCCGGAACCGGGTACCAGGCGGGCGCGACCCTGATTGACGCCACGACGACGGGCGGCGGCTTTCAGCCCGTCAGCGTCGCAGTGGATCCGGCCCTGAATGTCTATGTCTACGATGCCGGAGCGGGGCGAGTGATTGAGATTCCGTGGAATGGGAGCGGTTTTGGAACGGCTACGACGATTGCATCGGGGTTCACTGGGGTCTCGAAAGTGGTTGTGGATGGCGGCGAGAACGTTTACGTTGCCGACTACGGCAATCACACGGTTTACCAGGTTGCGCGGAGCGGAAGTGCGTACGGCACCCCGGCGGTGATTGCGAGCTCGGGTTATGCGGGCTCGAGTGCCATCGCGGTTGATGCAGGGCTGAACTTGTACTTTACCGACAGCACGGGCAGCGCGATTGTTGAGTCCGCGTGGAATGGGAGCGCCTACAGCACACCGATTTCGCTGGTAACCGGGCTCAGTTCCGTGCAGGACATCGCAATCGACAGCGGCGGCAATCTCTTTTTTATTGCAGGTGGAACGGTCGAAAGCGCTGCCCGGCTGGGCAGCAACTCTTTTGGGGCGCCGTTTTCCGTGGGCGGCAGCAGCACGTTTGCGCAAGCGTCGGGCCTCGCCTTCGGCAGCCTGGGAACGTTGCTCGTAGCGGACAAGCAAGCCAATACCGTTTCCAGCGTTCTTCCTCCCGGGAACTTCGGTTCGCTGGCAATCGGTACCTTCAGCCCTACCCGCAATATCAGTTTTCGATTCAACACCGGCGCCAATCTGGGCAGTCAGACTGTGATCTCGGCTCCTGAATCGCCCAACGTGTACACCACCCCGTACGACTTTCTGGATAACGGCGGCAGCTGTGGTACCGGCTTCTATAACCCGGGGGATGTGTGTACCCTCGCCATTGGCTTTTGGCCGCACCATGCCGGCGCGCTGGCTGGGGTGCTGGCGCTCTATGGGACAAGCGGACCTCCCCTGATCTCGGTCCCTCTCACCGGGTCCGGAGTTGGAGCTCAGATCGCATTCGCACCGACGCAGAGCAATTTCCCCATTGCGGTGGGGCCCAATCAATTTGCCTTTGACGGGAACAACAACCTGTATTACGCCGCCTTCTCCGGCGCATCCGGAAGCGTGAAGGAGGCGGTCTGGAACGGAAACGGCTTCAATACGCCGAAAACGCTCCTCTCCGGTGTTTTTCCCATCGCGCTCGCGCTGGATGCGGCTGGAAATGTGTACGTCGCCGACGCCCCGACTACCAGCATCCTCAAGATTCCAGCCACGACGAATCCAGGCGGCCTTTTGGGCGGCACTTTTGGTCAGCCAGTCACACTTTGGGTGGGCTCGCAGCCTCAGAGCCTCGACGTTACTTACTGCGGCACTACGATTTCGCTGGCTTGCTTCAATGTTTCGGAATGTTCCAAACACAAGGGCTCTTGCGTAACCGAATCGTATTTTACAGGCACCGCGCAGTCACTCACTCAGATGACGGTCGACGTTGCCGGCAATGTTTACTTTCAGGCGTACACAACCGCCTTCCCCTCGACTGGAACCAGCATCGTCAACCTGGGCGCAACGCTGATGAAGCTGCCCATCACCAGCTCGGGTTACGGCGCACCGCAAATCATCGCGCCGCCTAACCTGGACAGCATCTTTTCGTCCAGTCAGGGCTACCTGCCTCTCGCCGTCGACTTGAACGGAAACATTTTTATCGGCTCACCGACTACAGGATCGGTCTTTGAGTTGCACTGGTCCGCAAATGGATACAGCGCCCCGGATTTTGTGCTGGGCGGGATTAGAGCGGGCCTCTTCGGCTACTTCATTGCGGTCGACGGCAACGACAACGTCTACGCGACCTCCGGCAGCCTCACCAGCCCCGTCGGCTCGTTGATCCGGGCCTGGCGGAATGGCGCTTCATGGAGTTCCACCACCGTGGTCAATCTTCCGAACACGCAGTTCCAGGGACTGACTCTCGATGCGGTTGGCAATCCCTGGGTCTCCAGCTTCTCGAGTATCGAGGTCCGGACCGATACGTTTTCAAAGCTCGACGTCACCTCTTTCCCGACGCTTAACTTTCCCACTGGCACGTATGTTGGTCAGGCCGATACGACCGACGGCCCTGCAAGCGTGACCTTAAACAACATTGGGAACCAGCCCTTGGCACTGAACCCCGTCTACCCGCCGAGTTTCCCTGTCAATACCGGCGACCCCAGCCTGTGCCAGCCGGGGGGCACGCTGGCGCAGGGGCAAAGCTGCAATCTTTCAATGAGTTTTTCGCCTGTTTCCAGCGGAACTTTGCAGCAGGCCGCAACACCGGCGAGCGGGCCAGCGAGTACGGCCAATCCGGGTATCAATTTAGTCGGCGTCAGCAAGGCTGTCCTCGCTCTTCAATTCGGGACGGCCCCGCCAGCCGCTCTCGAGGCAGGCCAAAGCGCAGGAAGCGGCATCACGGTGCTGGTAGAGGATTTTGGTGGGGTGGTGACTACGGCGACACCCACCGTTACGCTGGCGGTAAGCGGACCCAATCACTATTCGGCGACGTACACGGCGAACGCCATCGCGGGAGTTGCCACCTTTAACCTGCCCGCGCCGTTGACCGTTCTCGGCACGTACTCATATAAAGCCACCACCGCCGGGTACACCACAGCCTACGCCTCGGAAAACGTCGTTCAGGGTCTTGTAACTTCGTTGGCGTTTGGGACGCCGCCCACCCCTGTGATTCTGACGGGCCAGGCCGCGGGAAGCGCCATCACGGTTCTGGAACTCAACTCCGCGGGAGCCTTGCATACGCAGGCGGCGGACTCGATAACGCTGGCCGTGACCGGCCCAGGAACCTATTCCGCCCAGTACATCCAGACGGCGGTCGGCGGGGTGGCTACCTTCAACTTATCCGCCGTGCCTCTGAATGTTCGCGGAACCTACACGTATACCGCCACGACAGGCTCATTCAGCGCGACCGCAACCGAGACCGTGAATCCCGGCGTGGTAACCTTCGGCAACCTGAGTGTTGGAAGCAGTAGCGCGTCACGCCCAGCGGCTGTCGTATTCACCCTCAACGTTGCAGCCAGGGACGGAGTCGTGAAGGTGGTGACTGCCGGAGTCACAGGGAAAGACTTCGCGCTGGCAAGCGGCGGGACTTGCTCGTTCGCACCCCTTTCCACTTTGATCTATTATGTCGGCCAATCCTGCACCGTCAATGTTGTCTTCACGCCACAGGCTCCGGGGCTGAGAACAGGAGCCGTAGAAATCTTCGACGGCAACTCGGACCTGGTCGGGGAGGCGTTTCTTAGTGGAACCGGCGTCGCGCCCCAGATCGCCTTCCGTGGGCAGCTCGGTCCTGTCTACTCCCCGGCCCCGCCCGTGTACTCGTTGAATGCGGTGGGGCTTGCGGTCGATGGAGGCGGAAACGTATGGGAGGCGGACCCCATCAACTCCAATGTTCTGAGAATCCCCTGGAACGGGAGTGCCTACGGCAATGCGGTTACTGAAGGGGATATCAACCCGCAATACGGAACTCCCGTCTTCTGGTCGCCAGGACAGATCGCACTTGATGGCGGCGGAAGCGTTTATGTCGCCCAGGGCGGCATGGGTGGCTACGGGCCGCCGGCCGTTGTCAAGATGAGTACAATCCTCGGCGTCACTGGGCCGATCTGCTGTGGGCCGGAGCAGTTTTTGGGCAGTGGATGGCAAGACCCGCAAGGCGTTGCGGTCGATACCCAAGGAAATGTGTACGTGGCGGATGCCGGCAACGGGAATATCTTTGAACTGCCCTGGACCGGCACGGGATACGCACCCCAGGTGCAGATCGCGCAGGGGCTTTACGCCACGCAACTGGCTGTGGATGGGAGTGGGGATGTTTTCGCGGCGGCAGGCCTGAACGGCGTATATGAGATTTCGCCCGCAACCAGGGGTTTCACTGCACCGATCCAGATTGGATCCTGGAATGCGATTAGTATCGCGGTGGATGGCTCGGGAAATCTCTTCATTGATGACGATAACCTGCAGCAGATTGTTCGCCTGCCCTGGACGGGAAGCGCCTTTGGAGCGCCAGCTGCCGTCACCGCGCCCGGAACGGCCAGCGGAGGGGTGGCCGTCGATGCGGCAGGCACTGTGTATCTGGGCAATGCGTCTCAGCCCGGCGTGATGAAGGCGGTTACCGCAAATCCGCCTGCATTCAAATTTGCCCAGACCACCATCGCGGGTACCACCGACACCGTCGACGGAGCTCAAACCGCCACGCTTTCGAACATCGGCAACCAGGCGCTGACGTTCACCGCGACTCCTGCTTACCCTGTAAACTTTCCGGCTAACACCGCGGATGCAAGTCTTTGCTCCGCGAGCGTCCCGCTCGGTCAGGGTGCTTCCTGCGACATCTCTGCGAACTTCATGCCGCAGGCAGCCGGAGCCCTGTCGGCCAATGTTGTGTTGAATGACAATTCGATCACGGGCACGACCCAAAGCATTCCCGTCACCGGCTCGGCGGTGGTCACTCCACCCTTTGGCGCTCAGATTCTGTATGGCGGCACACAAAGCTCCCAGACCTCTTATCCGCTTTATCCGGGGGGACAATCGATCGTAGCGGGGCAGGCACCGCTGGGGCTTAGTTTCGACAGCGCCGGGAACCTATACGTCGGAGACGGCACCTATTTCATCGATCAGTGGAACAGGTCGTCCAACAAGGACGGCTCGTACTCTTTCACTTTCGGCAATCAGTTGGAGACAGATTATTTCAACGGCGACGGAACCGAGTTTGCGCTGGATAATGCCGGCAATTTCTACTACCCCTCGTTCTGGCTATTCTGGGGAGTTAGCAGTTACAACCCCTTCAACCCGGTGTATACGGCGCCGCACAACCAGATTGTCTTCGAGAATTCGGCCCAGATTGGCAAAGGGCTGGATTACCCAACGGCAGTAGCGCTCGACCCATCTCAGACCCATCTGTATGTAGCCGATGGCGGATTGAACTCCCACAATCTGGTGGGCGGCTCCGACGAGAACATCTGGAAGATGACAGCGCCTTTCGGTTCAGGCGCGGCCTTTTCTCCCATCCTCGCCATCAGCGGAACACCCCTGGCCATCGCCGTGGATCGCTCCGGCAACATCTACCTGGATACGTCACTTGATTTTGGTAACGACAATTGCCAGGAACTGGAATTTTCACCCACCGCGACCGGAACCTACACTCAAGCTCAAATCTCAACGCACTGCAGTTATGGCCTATCCGTCCAGGACGATGGGACGATCTACATCGCCGACCAGTTCAGCGGCAATGTCATGCATCAGACGCCCGTCGGGGGAGGAGGCTGGGTCGAGTTTGCTCTGGCCAAGGTGAACGGACCAGTGGGATTGGCAGTTGACCCGCAGGGGAACGTGTGGGTGTCCGATTCCACGGATGGCAATGTAGTCGAGCTCACGGGAACGACTACAAATCTGGGCGAAACGCCACTGGGCTCGACCAAGTCCGCCACCCTCAACTTTACCGTCGTAGCCGGGGTAACCCTGGGACGGGTCGGGATCCTTACCTGGGGCCAACCGGGCCTGGACTTCACGGATGCCGGTCAAAGCACCTGTACACCGCAAACTTACCTTGCCAATACGCTATGCGTCGTCAACATCAACTTCACTCCGTCGGCTCCCGGGCCGAGAGGCGGTGCTGTCGTACTCTACGACCAAAATGGTAACCCGATCACTTCGGTGATCCTCCAGGGAACGGGCGTCGGGCCGGTGCCGGTTTTCGAGTCACCGGCCATCTCCCTGCTGACTCCCACCGCCAACTACTTCAACAGCTGGGGAGCGACAGCCCTCGATGGAGCCGGCAATCTCTACATCCCGGTCCCATCCGCCAACGAGATCATGTTCGCCGCTCCGCAAAGCGCTGCAACCGTGCTACCGCTCTCCAGTCCTACGGCCAGCCCAAATCCGGCCCAGCCGAGCGCCAATTCCACGCTGAACAATCCCCTGGCCGCAGCCATCGACCCTGCGGGAACGCTCTATATCGCAGACAGCGGCAATAATCGCATTCTGGTGCGCCAACCGACCGGGACCACAGGCGGCTATTACCTCTTCAACCTGGCAACGAAAGGCTTCACCTTAAGCGGCCCAGAGGGCGTTGCAACCGATGCAGGCGGAGACGTCTTCATCGCCGATACAGGAAACAATCGCATCCTCGAAGTACTGAGGAATGGCTCCGCCCGGCAGTTTGGACCCAACGTCGCCCAGCCCGGGTCGGTGGCTGTGGATCCCGCCGGAAACGTCTATTTCACCTACACTGTCAGCCCTTCGGCGTGGAAAATATCGAGCGATGGTAAGACCGTGACGCAACTCAGCGCTGGCAGCACGGGTCTCCAATCTCCCACCGGGATTGCCGTAGACGCGGCGGGAACGGTGTACATCGCCGATTCCAAAACTGGGGTTCTGGAGGTGAGCGCCGGGGGCACCGTGAACACGATGAATCTGCCGTGGCCTCTGGCGGGATACTCCAACCCGAACGCGATTAGCCTCGATTCTGCCGGGAACGTCTATCTCTCCGCCTCCGGACTGGGCGTTTACGAAATGCAGCGGAGCGGCTTATCCTTGAGTTTCGTCAGTACCAAAACGGGCGTCACCAGCACTGACAGCCCCAGAACCGTGCTCGCGGAGAACGTTGGCAATCGGGCTCTGAACATCACCGGCGTCTCCTATCCCCTCGATTTTCCTCAAGGCACGACTGTCTCGAACGCCTGCACCAACTCTACCCAGCTCACGCCGGGCGGAGCTTGCAACCTGCCAATCAGCTTCCAGCCTTCGAGCGGAACCTCGCTCAGCGAACAAGTTACGCTCACCGATAATGCCTTCAACGTTGCCGGGGCTTCGCAGTCGATTGCAGTGAATGGAACCGGGGTCGCTGGAGGCTTGAGCCAGACCATCACCAGCCCCTTGCCAGGCGGCGTCTTCACCAAAACGCCCAGCTACCCCTACAGCATCGGCGGTCCACTGGTGTACATCAGCGCATCGTCAGGGTTACCGGTCACACTCACGGTCGTCTCAGGGCCGGGAACCTTCGGTGGCGCATCCTCTTCCTCCACCAGCCACCAACTCAGCTTCACCGCCGCCGGAGTGGTGAAGGTATTGGCTACGCAGCCCGGCAATGCCACCTATGCGCCCGCTCCCCCGGCGATGTTTACTGTCACCGCGACAGCCGCGCCCATCAGCGTCAACACGCGCCATTCCAGCTTTACGCAGGTGTACGGGGCAGCATCACCGACCGTAGTCTTCCTGCTATCAGGCCTGGTGAATGTGAATGATCAGGTTTACCTGACCATTACCGGCGGCGCAACACCCGCCAGTCCGGTGGGCAACGACCTCATCACCTTCGGGCTTACCGGACCCATGGCGTCCTCTTACTATCTTGCGGCTGGCTCTACCACCGGCACGCTCGTGGTAAGCCCGGCGCCTCTGACCGTTGCTGCCACCGACGTCTACGTGACCGCTGGCCAGGCGATTCCAGCTTTGGGATACACCCTCATCGGGCTTGCTCCCGGCGACACCCCGGCGAAAGCCGTAACCGGAACGCCAGTGCTCAGTACCACTGCAACGGCTACAAATGCAGGGAGCTATCCCATCGCCCTTTCGCTGGGATCGCTCACCTCCACCAACTACACGCTGACTCCGGCCAATGGAGTGCTGAATGTCTTCGCTCCCCTATCGATGGGATCGGTGGCAGTGAACGGGACGCCTGCAAGCCGTACCCTCAGCTTTGGGCAGGGGCCAGCCAGTCCCTTTGCCAATGCGACGGGAACCACCTTTGCAGCCGGACAGAACATGTTTCAGGCGGGATCTTTCGCTTGCAGCAGCGGAACCTGCACGGGAACCATTACATTCGCCCCCACCCTCCCGGGTAACTGGAGTGGGAGCATTCAACTTACAGATCAGAGCATCCCGGCGCATGTGCTCGTCTCGATTCCCGTCTCCGGTAACGCTCTGGCGCCGCGAATCGCCTTTGTGCCCGGCCGGCAGTCCACCATCGGCACCGGCTTGAACTTTCCCACCGGCGTAGCCATTGACTCGACAGGCAACACCTACATCGCTGACCAGCAGAATAATCGCGTCGTGAAAGTGCTCGTAAACGGGGGCGGACAAATTGCCCTCGGCTCAGGGCTCAACCAGCCATCTGGCTTGGCGGTCGATTCGACCGGTAATCTGTGGATCGCCGATACCGGCAATGGAAGAATCGTGCAAGTGCCGGCCGCGGGTGGATCCCAGATCGTAGTCGCCAGCGGCTTCAATCGAGTCTCCGGAATAGCCGTCGATGCCGCCGGAGATCTGTACGCTGCCGACTCCGGAGCTGGAACGGTGCAGATGTTCCCGGCCGGCGGCGGAGCGCCCGTCCCCGTAGGCAATGGATGGATCAGCCCGGTCGGAATCGCATTGGATGCTCTCGGCGATGTATTCGTGACCGACGCACAATCGAACAAGTTGGTGGAAGTGAGCGGAGGCCAACAAACCTCTCTCCCCGTCACCGGGCTCAATTCCCCTGCCGGCGTGGCCGTAGACCAGCTGGGCGACATCTTCCTCTCCGACACGCTGAACGGCCGCATTCTCGAATTGCCTGCAAATGGCGCAGCCCAATTCCCGTTGCAGAGCGGGCCAACCAAACCATCTTTGCTGGCGGTGACTCCAAGAGGAATTCTGTATGTTCCCGATCCCGTCAACAATCGGGTTCTCACCATCGACCCAACCACCCCGCCGGCGTTGACCTTTGCACCAACCGCCCTCAATACCGCAGCCAGCGCGGGCCCGCAGACCGTCACAGTGATGAATCAGGGCAACAGCAATCTGACTTTCTCAGCGGTTCAATACCCCGACAGCTTCCCCGAAAGCTCTGGTGTGAGCACAGACTGCACCGCTTCGACCAGCCTGATTCCGGGTGGCGTCTGCACCCTCAGCATTCAGTTCTCGCCTCGGGCTGCGAACGTCTCGGCCCTCAACACCCCGGTCAGCAGTTCCATCCTCGTGACCGACAACAACCTGAATACCACCGCAGCGCAGTCGGTCCCGGTCACCGGTACCCCTGCCGCGGCAGCGCTGGCCGTTACCGAGTCAAAGGGCGGATCCTTTGCCCTGGGGGCAACCGGCCTTTGGAATCTAGCCGTCGCCAATACAAGCCCATTCGTCGCAACCTCGGGCACCGTGACGCTGACAGCCAACATGCCCACGGGATTCTCCGTCGTACGCTTCAGCACTACCAGTGCATGGACGTGCAATGGCATCGGCACTCTGACCCTGACCTGCACCGCCAGTCAGGCCGTTAAGGGAGGCAACTTTCCAGTCATTGGCGTCGTCGTGCAGGTTCCAACGGACGCGCCGACCCACGTGATCGGCAAGGCGTCCGTCTGGGGCGGCGGCGATCCGATTCATACGAACTCAGTATCCGCCGCCACGACCTCAAGCGCAGTCACTACGGCAACGGAACCTTCACAAACCATCACTTTCCTGGCAGTTTCTGTGCAAACAGTAGGGACACCACTGACGCTCTCGGCCACTGCAAGTTCAGGCCTGGCGGTTACCTTTACTTCTGCGACCACCAGCGTGTGCACCGTTTCTGGAGTCACCGCCACCTTCGTGACCTCGGGGACCTGCACCATCACTGCCAACCAGGTCGGGAACAACACCTACGCCGCGGCCCCGCAGGTCCAGCAGACCTTCGCGGTCACGGGCAAGCCGCAGACCATCACCTTTACCGCATTGCCTGCAACCGTGGCCTTCGGCTCGGCCGGCCCATATACCTTGAAAGCCACTGCGAGTTCAGCGCTCCCTGTCTCTTTTTCCGCAACAGGACCAGCCACTCTCTCCAGCAACATCCTTACCCTTACCGGTGTGGGCACAGTCGTCGTGACCGCTTCCCAGGCTGGCAATACGAAATATGCTCCTGCCGCTCCGGTCGCCCAAACCATGCTGGTCAATCCGCCAGCCAACCCTACCCTCAGCGCAGCCAGTTCTCTTGCGTTTTCGAGCCTGGCTTTTGGCAGCAGCAAGTCTCTGCCACTCACCATCAAAAATACGGGCGGCGGAAAGCTGACAGTCTCATCGATCTCGATCGCGGGCCGGGGCTACTCCGCCTCATTGCCGTCCTGCGCGCCATCGATCGCCTCCGGAGCAAGTTGCGCCGTCAACGTGACCTTCGCCCCTGCCTTCCTGGGGCAAAATACAGCCCTGCTCACCCTGGTCAGCAATGGCGGAAATGCGACCGTCGCGCTTACCGGAACCTCGACTGGACCCCAGGTTGCATTTTTCCCGGCACCGCAGCAAACGGTGGGCAGCGGCTGGGTCAATCCCATTGCCTCGGCGCTCGACTCTCACGGAAATCTCTATGTTGCAGACGGGGGCCAGTCCTCCATCTTAAAATTGCCCGGGGGCGGTGGAACCCCCGTCAACGTCGGTACTGGGCTCAACCAACCGGACGGCGTAGCAGTCGACGGGTCTGGCAACCTCTACATCAGCGACTCAGGCAACCACCGGGTGGTCGAATTCCCTGCCAATGGAGCACCTCAGATCGTTCTCGCCAGCGGCTTGACGCACCCGGCAGGGATCGCAGTCGATGGCAATGGGAATGTCTATTTCGCGGATCTCTTTGCGCCGGGCGTCTACAAGATACCGGCAGCGGGAGGAAGCCCCGTCGCTCTTGGAACTGGTTGGAGCAGTCCCTTTGCGGTTGCCGTCGATACCGCGGGCAACGTCTTCGTTTCCGACAATAGTGCCAATCAAGTCGTAGAATTGCCCGCTGGGGGTGGTCCGCAGATCTCTCTGCTGAACACCGGCCTCAACTATCCTTCTGGACTTGCCATCGACGCGGTAGGCAACCTCTACGTATCCGACACCCTGCACAGCCGGATTCTCGTTTTGCTCGCCAACGGCGGTTTGCAGATTCCGGTTGTCGCCAGCGGACTCAAATACCCCTATATGCTTTCCGTTGACGGCGCCGGCAATTTGTACATCCCTGATGCAGGAGTAAACAAAGTCTTCAGGGTAAGTACATTTCAGCCGCCATCGTTGAGCTTCGCATCCACTGCCGTCGGAGCTACCAGCACCGATAGTCCGAAATTCGTGACCCTGTATAACCCCGGCAACGTCTCCCTGGTCTTCAGCGGACTCGCTGTCCCTGCCAACTTTGCCGAATCGGCAGGCAACGGAGCCTATCCAGCCTGCACCGCTACCTCGACAATCCAGGCCGGAGCCGCATGCCAGCTTCCGATCAGCTTCACTCCTGCCGCCACTGGTAGCCTGAGCGGAGCCCTGGTGCTGTCGGATAATTCCCGGAATACCCCCACTGCGCAACAGAGCATTCATGTCAGCGGGACAGCAACCGTCGCAGTGCAAAAGACCGCGATTTCTGCGCCTGCCTCTGGCAAGATCAATTGAGGCGGGCGCAGATCGGCAAGTGAGCCGGAAAACGCCGGGCAGACATAAGTGATGGATGATTTGGTGGAGCTGAGCGGGATCGAACCGCTGGCCTCCTCGTTGCGAACGAGGCGCTCTCCCAGCTGAGCTACAGCCCCACTTTGGGAAGGAAACAACCTTCTCATTGTAGCAATCTTCACCGATTCCGCCAATGCCGGCCCGTCGTTCAAAGACAGATGCTGCGGACGCCGAGGTCCTCGCCGAATACACCCGCCGAATGCCCTTCGTTGTGTGGTCAGCACCCAGCCGGAACAGCCTTCGCCTCCGCAGTGTGAGCCGGTATATCGATGGTCTGACGGTCCAGCATACCCGGGAGAACAACCGGCTTCATGCGGCGCAGGCGTCAACAGCGACATACCGATGCGTGGTCCAGGACCTGAAGCGTTCCCTGACCTCCATCGAGCGCCGTATTCATAAGCTTCGCCGTCAGGCTTTGCTTCTGGTGCGCAGCGATGAGGACATCCGCCAGCGGTTCGATCTTCTAATCGGCATCCCCGGAATCGCCGCCGTCCCGGCCATTCAGATCCCGAGCGAGCTTCTCCTGCTGCCACCCGAACTTACGGCCCGCGAATGGGTGGCTCATAGCGGCCTTGACCCATCTCATCAGGTCTCCGGCACTTCCGTCCGAAAGCCATCACGCATCAGCGGAGCCGGAAATCGACATCTGCGCCGGGCGCTCTACATGCCCGCCCTCGTGGCCGTTCGTCTCGATCCACATCTGAAGGACTTCGACGAAAGGCTGCTAAGCCGCCACAAAGCCAGGCTACAGGCAATTGTGGCAGTTTCTCGAAAGCTCTTACATGCAATCTACGGGATCTTCCGGAGTCTAACCCCGTATGAGGCTCATTAGCTCTTCCCTGCCCTTACCCGCCCGATGCAATTGCTACCGGTATAAAACGAGTTATTTGGCATAGTACAATCGCCAGCTGTCGAAGAATGCGGTAGCCTCAGAGGGCGCGGACCTGCGACAACGTCAACGTGGAGCCAAAAGATTACTTCTTCGGAATAAGCTTGATTTCGAATATTGAAGGCCACTGCTTGCCTGTCACGAAAAGGCGGTCGTGTTGCACGTCGTAGGCAATTCCATTTAACACTGCCTCGCTGTCCAGCCTGAACATTGGTGAGAGGATACCGGCAAGGTCAATCCAGCCGAGGATGCGTCCGTCTTTCGGAGAAATACGCGCTATACGGTTACTGTGCCAAACGTTCGCGTAGATCTCGCCCTTAACGAACTCAAGCTCGTTTAGCTGATTAATTTCCATGCCAGCATCGTTCACAACGATGTGCCGGGTTTCTTTGAAGCTGACAGGATCGCGGAAGATGAGTGTACTTGAGCCGTCACTTGTTATGAATTCGCGGTCTGTGCGCGTCATGCCCCAGCCTTCGCCGCTATAGGTGAACTGACGCAATACCTTCAACGTAGCGCGGTCACGGACGAAACCGACGTTCGTTTGCCACGTCCATTCATAAAGGTTCGGCCCCCAGTCGACTATGCCTTCGCCGAAGAACTGCGGCGGGATGTCAGCGGACTGTTTCACCGTGCCAGTCGTGGGCTCATACACAAGCACCTGCGAATGGCCCTTTAGGCCCGTGCCTTCGTAAAATAGACCGTTTGAATACAAGAAGCCTTCGGTGTAGCTTGCAGTGGAATGAGGATAGATTGCCACGACCTTGTAGCCGTAAATCGGCGCTGCTGCTCTCCCGATGGTCGGCAACAACATTAGTGTCATTGCAATCAGGAGACTGACCAACTTAGGAACGTATTCCTGCATGTCGGCAGTATAAGTCCTGCACAGTCAAACTCGACAAGACCGTGATTGCCCCACTGCGAATACAAGATGGCGTTCTGATCCTAAAAAATAGAACCGCCCCCGAAGCGTCGGGAATGTGGGACTCCCGAAGGAATTTCCAAGGAAAGTGGCAAGGGTGGGAGCAGTCTCATCGCTTCCATGCTTTCCATTTTCCGGCATTTCCGAGGCTTGCTTTTTGAGAGAGAATCTCTACGCCGCTCCAAGCGTCTCCGCCAGCCCCGCAAGAGTGGCTAGAAAGAACCTCTTCTCACCGAACACCCGCCCCAGCACCAAAGAACCCTCAATTTCAACCAGCGCCTGCTCCGCGCAACTCTCCGCAGCCGCTCGCTCCAGACCGTTTTCCATCGCAATCCCGGTGAATGCATTCAACCATTGCTCCAGCGCCCCCCGCAGCGCAGCCTGCAACGCCTCAGGCCCGCCCGCGAGAGAAAGCGTGTCCAGCACGCAAGGCTTCGTACCATCCCCATAAAAATCCCGCAGCCGGCTGACCACAAATTCAATGCGTTCCGTCGGCTCGCCCCCCTGCCTCAGGGGCTCAAAGACATTCCCCTCAAACCACGCGCCAACCCGCTCAGCCACCGCCATCACAATCGCTTCCTTCCCACCCGGATAGCGATAGTAAAGGCTGGCCTTCTCCAGACCAGTGGCCTCAGCAATGCGGTTCAAGCTCGTCGCCTCATACCCCAGGCTGCGAAACAACTCCAGGGCCCGGTCAGCCAGTTCCTCGTCCTTGAGTTTTGCCGTTGCCATTCGGCCTCCGGCCTTCACTATACCGTACGTTCGGAATTATTTTCGAATTTCACCCCATTACCTGAAACTTTACCGACCGTTCGGTATCATATAACCGTGACTGTTTGTCAACATGTCCACCCAGGAGACTTCCCAATGAAAACTGCAATCCTCATCCTCTCAGACCCCAAAAGCGGCTCCGAAGAGTCAGCTGGCCGCGTGTTCAACGCGTTGGCCATCGCCCATGACCTCCAACAGCGCCAGCACGCCGTCTCGGTTCTCTTTCTCGGCACCGGCACCCGTTGGGCTCCCCTGCTTACCCAGAAAGATCACCCCTTTCACGAGCTCTTCACCAGCGTACGCAGCTCAGTTGCAGGCGTTTCCTGCGCTTGTTCAGAGGTCTTCGGCGCCCGCGAAGATGTCGAGACTGCTGGTCACACACTGCTCACCGACAATTCCCTGCCCGGCACCAGCGGCCTGCCCAGCATTGCCGCCCTGCTCGAAAACGGCTACCAGATCCTCACCTTTTAATTCGCAAGAATGCGGCCAGTCCGTCCTGGCCGCATCGCACCTCTCCAATGCACTCCGAAGGAACACACCATGCCCCACACCTACGCCGCCACCATGTTTTCCGACGAATCAAAAAAGCTCCAGGAGCGCTTCGGCTCCCGCGCCCAGTATGAGCGCATCGCCCGCTCCGGCCAGGGCGAACAGGAACTCGGCCTCCACGAAGCCGAATTCATCGGCGCACGCAACAGCTTCTACCTCGCCACCGTCACACCCGATGGCTGGCCCTATATCCAGCACCGCGGCGGGCCAACCGGCTTCCTCCACGTTCTCGATGAACGCACCCTGGCCTTTGCCGATTACTCCGGAAACAAGCAGTTCATCTCCGTCGGCAACCTCGCTACCAATAACCGCTTCGCCATGTTCCTCATGGATTACCCCAACCACACCCGCCTCAAGCTCATCGGCAAGGCGCGCATCCTGGAACCCGGCACCGACCCCGCCCTCGAAGCACGCCTCGCACCCTCCAACCCGCGCACCCGCGTCGAGCGCATCTTCTGGCTCGACATCGTTGGGTTTGATTGGAATTGCTCGCAGCACATCACCCCGCGCTACTCACTCGATGAGCTGGAAACAATACAGCCCCACAAGCGGCAGTCAAACGACTGACACTTGCGGGGCCGTTATTTTGTCGGTTCGTCCTACAGGTGATTCATGTTCAGCAGGAACTCAGCATTGTTCCGCACTTTTTCCAGGCGGCTCACCAGCAGTTCCATCGCCTCCACCGGGGACAGAGGATTCAGCACCTTGCGCAGCACCCAGATCCGTTGCAGATCGTCCTTGGGAATCAGCAGCTCTTCCTTACGCGTGCCCGAGCGCTGAATGTCGATCGCCGGGAACACACGCTTGTCCACCAGCTTGCGGTCCAGAATCACTTCCATGTTGCCCGTGCCCTTGAATTCCTCAAAGATCACTTCGTCCATGCGCGAGCCAGTATCCACAAGCGCCGTAGCAATAATGGTCAGCGACCCGCCCTCTTCAATGTTCCTCGCCGCACCAAAAAACCGTTTTGGCCGCTGCAGAGCATTTGAATCCACACCGCCCGAGAGCACCTTGCCCGAAGGAGGCACAATGGTGTTGTAGGCTCGCGCCAGACGCGTAATCGAGTCCAGCAGGATCACCACGTCGCGCTTGTGCTCCACCAGCCGCTTGGCCTTTTCAATGACCATCTCGGCCACCTGCACGTGGCGCGCCGCCGGCTCATCAAAGGTCGAGCTGATGACTTCGCCCTTCACCGACCGCTGCATGTCCGTCACTTCTTCCGGCCGCTCATCGATCAGCAGCACAATCAGCACCACTTCGGGATGATTGGTCGTCACAGAGTTCGCGATTGACTGCAAAAGCATCGTCTTGCCGGTACGCGGAGGAGCCACAATCAGCCCGCGCTGCCCCTTGCCTACGGGCGTCAGCAGGTCCATGACGCGGCCACTGGTCGCCTCACGCACCGTCTCCATCTTGATCCGCTCCTGCGGATAAAGCGGCGTCAGATTGTCAAAAAGAATCTTGTTCCGCGTCTCCTCGGGAGACTCGAAATTGATCGCCTCGATTTTGACCAGGGCAAAATACTTTTCGCCCTCATGCGGAGGCCGCACATTGCCGCTGATCGTATCGCCCGTCTTCAGGTCAAATTTGCGGATCTGCGATGGCGAGACATAGATGTCGTCCGGGCCGGGCAGATAGTTGTAGTCCGGGGACCGGAGAAAGCCGTAACCGTCAGGCAGAATCTCCAACACTCCCTCAGCGAAAATATGGCCTTCCTTTTCGCTCTGAGCCTGAAGAATCTTGAAGATCAAGTCCTGTTTGCGAAGCCCGCTCGCGCCCTGGATATCCAGAGTCCGCGCAATCCGGCTCAATTCTGTGATGTTTTTCTCTTTTAATTCAGCAATCGTCATGAGTACCTGCAATGAAACCTGCAAAAGACACCTGAAGCTCAGGCGGATAGGAGGGAGGGGGAGTCTGCGTTGGGAGGAAGCTCCGGACAAATACGAGGCGGGGTGGTTACTGCGGAGGGTGCAGGCCGCGCTTAAGCTGCGCGGCGCTGCTCTACCGTCTGGATCTCTGGCTCCGCGATGGGCGCCGACATTCCAGGATTGGCATTACGGAATCGGTACAGCACTTCGTTCGTCGTATCCTGCAGTCGGCTGTTCGGCTTGTGCAGCTTTCGGGTTGCCTTGCTCGCCAGTTGGCACAACTGGTAGCGGTTGGACACATGAGTAAGTGCCCCAAAAATCAGTTCCGAGCGCATATGCATCGTTCTCCTTTGTGGTGTTCACTGCCCGGTTCTCCCGGTGCAGAGGACGGCCGTTGAGCGGCTCAATCCTTCTTTTCTACTTTGACTTCCATGCACGATCCCCTGTGCACTGCCATTCTGTTAGACGCAAAAACTACGGCTTCAGTTCAAATACTTGTCTCAGCTTTGAAGTGCTGTTGCAAGACATGCACATCGACGCGTCGCTTCCTTCTTCTTATCGACTGCAAAATGGTTCACCTGCAGCGTATGCCCGTTATGTTGATCTGGTGTGTTCAATACAAGCCACCACGCACCCACTTCACACGCATGGATCACGCACCAATCCCTCTTGGTGAACCGCAATACAGAATTTTGCGGGATCAAGGCAACGCAGAGCGCAACCAGTCACGGTCAGCGCGTTTTTAGCCTTGTCGGATAGCAAGTTCGAATCTATACCCAACTTGTTTGCCGGTCAACCCTTTTTTATATCACAATTCGTGAAATTTCCTCAACAGTCCTCGATTGGGTCAACACCAGCCCCAATCCGCTTTAGCCACCCGTCCGCCCTCGCCTTGCCTCACCCTGCCCTGTCCTGTCCTGTCCTGCCCTGTCCTGCCCTGTCCTGTCCTGCCCTGCCCTGCCCTGTCCTGTCCTGCCTCGCCCGGGGCAATCAGACCTTCCGCCCCTACTTCCGGAGCAGGTTCCCGTCCGGCTCCACGCAGATCGGCGCTCCATCCGCGTCCCAGCTCGACAACTGGTGCCCCTTCTCATGCGGCGTCCCCGGCCGACTGAACCACTCATCCAACCGGAAAAGCCCTGCAAACATCATCCCAATCATCGGCACTGCTATCAAAATCGTATCTGCATTGGAAAGATCAGCTGCCATCACGAACGTCCCTTCTCCAGCGCTCAGCTCAACCCTTAAAGGCTTCTGAACACTTAGGGAACATATCGGGCAGCTTCATTAAAAGCATGAAGTTACAAAAGTCATAAGTTGGCTCTGCGCACCTTCTCAGGCCCCGCAGTTCTGGCCCCGCAGTTCAGGCCCTGCCGTTCAGGCCCAGTAGCTCCGGTCCAGCGTTCGGTACTGAATCGCCTCCGCCAAATGGCTCACCGCCAGCCCCGCCGCGCCCTCCAGATCCGCAATCGTCCGCGCCACCTTCAGTATCCGGTCATGCGCCCGCGCGCTCAGTCCCTGCTGCTGCATCGCCCGCTCCAGCAGCCGTTCGGCGTCCGCCCCCAGCTCGCAATACGCGCGAATCTGCCGCGTCCCCATCTGCGCATTGGCAAAAATCTTCTCCCCCGCCTTGTGAAACCGCTCCCGCTGCCGCTCCCGCGCCTTCATCACCCGCTCGCGAATCTGCGCCGAGCCCTCCGCCGCCGCCCCGCCTCGCAGCTCCTTGTACTGCACCGCCGGCACCTCGATATGAATGTCGATCCGGTCCAGCAGCGGCCCTGAAACCTTTGAAACATACCGCTGAATCATCGGCGGCGTGCACTGGCAATCCCGCGATTTGTCGTTGAAATACCCGCACGGGCAGGGATTCATCGCCGCCGCCAGCATGAACCGCGCCGGAAACGTCAGCGACATCGACGCCCGCGCAATCGTCACCGTGTGATCCTCCAGCGGCTGCCGCATCACCTCCAGCACATTCCGCGGAAACTCCGGCAACTCATCTAAAAACAGCAGCCCGTTATGCGCCAGCGAAACCTCCCCCGGCCGCGGCACCGCCCCGCCCCCAATCAGCCCCGCATCAGAAATCGTGTGATGCGGCGCCCGAAACGGCCGCTGCGCCACCAGCCCCCGTGCCGCATCCAGCACCCCAGCCACCGAGTGGATCTTGGTAGTCTCCAGCGCCTCCTCAAACGTCAGCGGCGTCAGAATCGACGGCAACCGCTTCGCCAGCATCGTCTTGCCTGACCCCGGCGGCCCAATCATCAGAATGTTGTGCCCGCCCGCCGCCGCTACTTCGAGCGCCCGCTTGGCCGTCTGCTGCCCCCGCACATCGCTGAAGTCCGCCGAATAATGATGCAGCTCTCCCAGCAGCTCCTCCGTCGAAACCCGAAACGGAGCCCGCTGCACCTCGCCAAAAAGCGCCGTATTCAGCAGTTGAATCACCTCCGTCAGCGATTCCACCGGAAAAACATTCACCCCCTCGACCACAGCAGCCTCTGGAGCATTCACCGCCGGCAGCACCAGGTTCCGAATCCCCCGCGCTCGCGCCAGCACCGCAATCGACAGCACCCCCGGCACTGGCCGCAAACTGCCATCCAGACCCAGCTCCCCAACCAGCAAAAAACTGCTCAGATCCGTCGTCTGCAGCGCCCCATACGCGCACAAAATGCCAATCGCAATCGGCAAATCAAAGCCCGCGCCCTCTTTCTTGATGTCGGCAGGCGCCAGGTTGATCGTGATGTGCGTCGGCGGTATCAGGTACCCGGAGTTCTTCATCGCCGCCCGCACCCGGTCGCGACTCTCCCGCACCGCCGCATCCGGCAGACCTACCGTGTGGAACTTGTCCTCTTCGGCCACAGTTCCGCTCAGGTCCACCTCTACATCGATCAGATTCGCATCGATGCCGTACACCGCAGCACTCAACACTTTTGCCAGCATAGGGTTTGGCAGCGAGTGTAACACTCTTGCCTATACAGCTATAAAACTTGAGCTAACTCATCTGAAACACAGCACTTTTCTAACCAATGGAGACTACAATTCACTGAAACCGGTGCGAAGTTTGGGATGACCTCCCTATGACCTCCCTATGACCAGCCTATGACCAGCCTATGACCAGCCTCTTCGACCTCTACAAAATCGGCGTTGGCCCATCCAGCTCCCACACCATGGGGCCCATGACGGCGGCTTTTGACTTTGCGTCGGACCTCGCGGACCAAAACGAGCTCGCCGGTGTACATCGCGTGCAGGTCGATCTTTATGGGTCCCTGGCGCTGACTGGCCTGGGTCACGCTACAGATCGCGCCATTCTTCTCGGGCTCAGTGGAGACTTCCCCGCACGCCTTGACCCGGAGCAGATCGAGCCGACTCTCCAACGCATTCGCGCCGCGAATGAGCTTTTCCTCCATAAGACCCATGCCATTTCATTCACAGAGTCCACTGACCTCCTCTTCCATCGCGACCAGATGTACCCCCCGGGAGCCGTTACCCAGCATCCGAACGGTATGCGATTCACCGCCTTCGATTCTCTCGGAACGGTCATCCAATGCCGAACATGGTTTTCGGTCGGCGGCGGCTTCATCGTCGAAGACGGCGATGGAACTCCCACCCCGAAAAAATATCGCAGCCCAGTGCCCTATCCATTTCACAGCGCCGCAGAACTGTTAGCCCTCGCCCATCAGCACCAACTCACCATCGCCGAAATCATGCTGGCCAACGAAACAGCGATTCTGCCAGAACACACTGGACAGCAATTGTCCGCCGAAGAACTCGTCCACGCGCGAATTTTCTTCATCTGGCAAACCATGCAAGGCTGCATCCAGCGCGGCATCGCGACCGAGGGAATTCTGCCTGGTGGCCTCAACGTCCGCCGTCGCGCCCACCGCCTCGCTGACCGCCTTCGCGAAAAGCAACAGCAGCAAGCAGCCGAGAATTTGATGGGCGACCCCCTTGCCCCCCTCGACTGGGTCACCGTCTACGCCATGGCCGTCAATGAAGAGAATGCCGCCGGAGGCCGCGTCGTCACCGCTCCCACCAACGGCGCTGCCGGCGTCATCCCCGCCGTCGCAAGCTACTACCAGAACTTCATCCCCGGCGCCAGCGAAGAAGGCATCCTCCGCTTCTTCCTCACCTCCGCCGCCATCGGCATCCTCTATAAGGAGAACGCCTCCATCTCCGGCGCGGAAGTCGGCTGCCAGGGCGAAGTAGGCGTCGCCTGCTCCATGGCCGCCGGTGGCCTCGCCGCAGCCCTCGGCGGGACGCCGGGACAAATTGAGCACGCCGCCGAAATAGGCATGGAACACAACCTCGGCATGACCTGCGACCCCATCGGCGGCCTCGTCCAGATTCCCTGCATCGAGCGCAACGCCATGGGTGCCGTCAAAGCCGTCCACGCCACCCGCATCGCCATGCAAGAGCCAGAAGAACACAAAGTCTCCCTCGACCAGGTCATCCGCACCATGTACCTCACCGGCCTCGACATGCAATCCCGCTACAAGGAAACCTCCCTCGCCGGCCTCGCTCTCAACATCATCGAGTGCTAGTTTCACCAGGATCGCCGGGTGCCCCCAGTCTGGATTTTCAGACCGGGGTCTCCCGAATCCCCCACAAAAGAATCACGCAATCCCTTGCAGATCATTAACCCCCACGCACGTAAACTCGAAATAGGCTCCCGCTGAAACAGCCAAACCGCAAATATCACAAATTGCAATATCTACACCCCAAAATGCACA
>JANYDG010000064.1 GCA_025359885.1 Acidobacteriota bacterium | reverse complement strand
GGTTTGGCACCTCGATGTCGGCTCATCGCATCCTGGAGCTGTAGAAGGTTCCAAGGGTTAGGCTGTTCGCCTATTAAAGCGGTACGTGAGCTGGGTTCAGAACGTCGCGAGACAGTTCGGTCCCTATCTGCTGTGGGCGTAGGAAATTTGAGGAGGGCTGTCCTTAGTACGAGAGGACCGGGATGGACGAACCTCTTGTGTTCCAGTTGTCTTGCCAAAGGCACGGCTGGGTAGCGAAGTTCGGTTGTGATAACCGCTGAATGCATATAAGCGGGAAGCACGCTCCAAGATGAGATTTCCCTGAAGGGCCCAGGAAGACCACCTGGTTGATAGGCTGGAGGTGGAAGTGCAGTAATGCATGTAGCTTACCAGTACTAATCGCCCGTTCGGCTTGTCCATAGAATTAACTCTGCGCAGCAATTGAAGTTGATTGTTTGTGCGTCTTGAGTTTCTTCTTTGAGACATCTTCGAAGTAAATGAATACGCTCTGCCTTGTATTACCTAATCAATTTCGTTGTCACCAATTTTTGGCGCCAGATTGCTGTATGCACCTGGGCTCGCGATCGTGAAGAAACTGTCTGTATGCGAGCTGTTCAGAGTGCCTGGCTGCAGGGAACCACCTGCCAAGCGCCATCAAGTTTGCCGGCGACAATACCGCGAGGGATCACCCGTTCCCATCCCGAACACGGAAGTTAAGCCTCGTTGGGCCGATGGTACTGCACGGGTAACTGTGTGGGAGATTAGGTTATCGCCGGCATTAATATCAAAAAGGCCAGTCCATTGAGGACTGGCCTTTGTTGTTTTTTAGACAGTTAATCACTATTGACCTAATTGACATCGCTTTCGATCCAAGTGCGAAATGTTCCAAAGGTAGTATCCTCTGACTGCCTGCGAGCGGTTGTTCGCACGGTGATCAGTTCCTCTGGATAATCAGGTTCTTCCATTCGAGAATCTAAGTGCTGAATATTGCTTAGCTCAATCATTATGCAATCCATCTCTTTCGAATGGCGGTTTACGCGCTCTACAAAAGCTTCCTCGGAATTTACACAAGCGACAACATTTACATATGCCCCCTTGCCGTCTCTGCCGAATCGCATGAAACCGTCGCAATTCGGATCGGCGACAAGACACGCAATTCCGGTCCAAAGCTCTGTCATACCGCACCCTTAGTAAAAATAGTGTTCGATCATCATCACACATGACAGCATTGGTGTTTGATGATAGGAGTGATGACTTACTCAGTAAAAGAGATTTTCTATACCCTCCAAGGCGAGGGAGCGCAGTCTGGGAGGCCGGCGGTCTTTTGCCGCTTTGCGGGCTGCAATCTCTGGTCGGGGCGTGAGGCGGATCGGGCTACGGCTGTCTGCCGGTTCTGCGATACGGATTTCGTAGGCGTTGATGGGACTGGGGGCGGGCGCTTTGCTGCGCCAGAGGAGTTGGCTACGGCGATCGCTGCGCAGTGGACAGGCGATCCGGCACACGGGCGGCGGTTTGTGGTTTGCACTGGAGGCGAGCCTCTGCTGCAACTGGATAGTGCCTTGATTGCGGCGATTCATGCGCAGGGGTTTGAGATTGCTGTCGAGACGAATGGGACGGTTGCCGCCCTAGGCGGAATTGACTGGCTTTGCGTCAGTCCCAAGGCTGGGGCGCCGCTCTTGCAGCGAAGTGGGGAAGAACTGAAGCTGGTCTTTCCGCAGGCTGAGTTGCTGCCTGATTCGTTAGCTGAGTTGGATTTCCGGAACTTCTATCTGCAGCCGATGGATGGGCCGGAGCGGGTGCGCAACACGGGACTGGCGATTGCCTATTGCCTCGAACATCCGCAGTGGCGGCTCAGCGTCCAATCGCACAAGTTTGTCGGCATACGATAGAGAGATGGAGATATTCAAGCAGTTCAGCATCGAGGCGGCGCACTGGCTGCCGAATGTTCCTCCGGGGCACAAGTGCGGGCGGATGCATGGGCACAGCTTCCAGATCCAGGTGCATGTTTCCGGGCCGGTTGATCCGGTGCTCGGCTGGGTGATGGATTTTGCGGAGATCAAGGAAGTCTTCCGGCCCATCGAAGAACAGCTCGACCACTACTGCCTCAACGAAGTTCCCGGCCTCGAAAATCCGACCAGCGAAAATCTGGCCCGCTGGATCTGGTCCCAGCTGCATCCGGCGTTACCGCTGCTCAGCAAGATCGTCATCCAGGAAACCTGCACCAGCGGCTGCGAATACACCGCCAGTAACGGTGGGAAAGATTCAGCCAGCGTGCGCCAGTAAGGCGTCGATTTTCGCTTTGCAGGCTTCCATTTCTGTCCGAGTGACGGTCGGCCCTTCGCCCGGTATGGCCACATCGAAGTCCAGTTTCAGAATCTCGCCCAGAGTCTTCGACCAACCGGCCAAGCTGCCTCCCGATGAATCGTTCAGCTGGGGATGGGGCGAGTAGAGATCCCCCACAGCGACTGCCTTCAGGTCCGGGAAGTAGACGACGGTATCTCCGTTTGTTCGAGCAGGTCCAAAGTGCATGAGCCTCACCTCTACCAGGCCAAAAGTGAGCAGCTGATCCTGTGCATACGTGGCCGAGGGGGGCGTTAATTTCGCATCGCCGGGCGGAGATGATTCCAAAGACTGTTTCACATTCTGCTGGGCGAGCACCTGAATCTTGTCGGCGAGAAACTGGCCATTGGTCCCTGTGTGTTGCGGGGAAGCATCTGTGTTGATGACTACGCGAATCGGCTGATCGACAATCTTCTTGATGCGAAGGAGCAATTCCTCAAAGTGTTCCTGCCGTTTGCCGTCGACAAGGATCAGTCCATTCCCGCTCAGGCGCAGAACCGAGTTGCCGCCGCCTCCAGAGATCATGTAGAGGCCAGTCTTAACGTAGTGGGAAGTCAAAGCCGAGGTGGCTTGGGTTGCAGTTGGATTTGCTGTTTGGGGTGTTACTTGTGCTGAGGCTGACTGTCGCCCCAGGATGAGAAAGACCAGGCTTGCCCACAGCCGGATGGCGGGCGTCGTTCGATTCAATCGTGTTTCTCCCAGGGGAATGCCAGAGTCGCAAGTTTCATATGGGGGAGATTCGAAGGCCCGTGAGCCCTCGAATCTGTCCCCCTCTGCAATCAAAAATTCATCGGCCAACTGGAGAGTTAATCTTCTTTGGCTGAGAATGCGTAGAACGTATTGCTACCCGTATATCCAGGGATTCCCAGGTGCGTATAGCCGGCTCCCCAATAGACCACACCGTTAACGACCGTGGCACCGTCGTTGACTGAGCCGCCAGCCGCGAAGCTCCAGAGGGTCTGCCCGCTGGCAGCATCCAGGGCGATCATGTTCTGACTTGTCGCTCCACCACCCATGGAAGGGACATATACGACGCCATTGGAAACAGCGAGTGGGCCAAGATCAACGGCACCATTGGGGTCGGCTTTTTGCCAAAGAATCGCACCTGTCGCCGGATCGAGAGCCGCCCAGAAGCCAGCGCTGCCGAGTGGCGTTGGAATCCCATAGAAGTTGGCGATCCCCACGTAGATCCGTTTTCCGTCGCTCGCGGAACCCCATTCCATGCCGCCGAGGGAGGATCCGGGTCCAACCTGCGTCTGCCACAAAATTGCGCCCGTGTCCGGATCGAATGCCGTGTAAATGCCGCTTTTTTGTCCTGCGCCTAAGATCGTTTTCCTTCCGTGTTCGGTGTCGTAGGTAATTTCATTGGGAGCAGATCCATAGTCAAAATCTGGACCGGCTGGGCTGGGGCAGCCGGGGATCCCAAAGAGGCACGAGAGGTTGAAGTAATCAGTGCCGTTGGCTGCGCCGCCGTAGTACTGGTTCCAGGTGACCATCTTTTGCGACCAGCGCACAGCACCGGTGGTGAGGTCGAGGGCGAGGATGGAGTCTACATGGTTGTTCGGCGAGTCACAAGCGGCGGATGTACCTCCTGCTGCGACGCAACTGAGATAAGCCGGGTCGGTGGGAGCGGTGTAGTTGTCTCCGGTGCCGATGTAGACCAGGTTGCGAGCACCGTCAACGACCGGACTGCTGCCCCAGACTCCGGCCCCGGTGTAGCCCATTGGGGTGGTATAGGTCTTCCAGAGGATAGTGCCGTTGGCCGCGTTGACAGCCACAACACTGCCCCGCGCGGGCCCGGGTCCACCGGGCAGGGCTTCCTGGGTGGAGGCGACACCGGTGATCAAAACTCCGTGGTGCACGACCGGGGAAGTGGTGATGATCGCGTTCAAGTCCACGGTTTCCAGTTGGGCCTTCCAGAGCAGACTACCCGTATTGGCATTGATGGCCAGCAGCCACCCGCCCTGTTGGGTGCCAAGATACAGCACTCCGTTCACTACGGCCGGTGTCGTTCGCGAAACCGTGTGGGCGACAAGTCCGTAGTTGGAGAGCTGGCCTCCCCAGATCTTCTTTCCATTATGTGCATTGACGGCCCAAAGGTTCCCGCCCCAATCCGGGAAGTACGCCACCCCGTCCACTACAGATGCACGTGCTGACACATCTCCGCCAGTCGTGAATTTCCAAAGCACCTTAAGCTTGCCCACGTTCCTGGCACCCAAGTCATCGTCTGAGTGATTGTTGGCTGTGTTGGCTTCGTTTTGCCCAAAAAATGGCCAGTCTTTTTGCGCTTGTGCATTGACAGTAAAGACCAACGCGAGGACCAGTGTTGCGAAGCCGGTGATTTTTTTGATTTAAAGGAGACTTTGTGAGCCAAGTCTTCCGCTTGTGTACCGGGTACGACCTCATCGAGTGGCATTTCGCAGGTATTCCTTTCAAATTGGGAAGTCATGTTCCTTTGATCCGGAAGTACCGGTAAAAGGGCGAGTCCGCAAAAGTGAGAAGAATAGGTATGTACGCAGCAAACGGTGTAGATTGCTGGAAATAGGAACTGTCCGCCATGGGGGGTGGTGGAGAATGCGACCAAGTGTGCATCCGCAACCCAACGAAAGGCAAGAGAAATTTTGGTGATCTTACCACTTCACAACTTCTGTTCAGTACCACGCTCGTCACGAGATGCCTTTGCCGTCATGTTTGCGGCAAACCGCCAAACTTCCAGACCATCTCTCCTTGACAATCTAGGAGAGTCTTTGTATTTTCTTCCTAGACGCTCTATTAGAGCCTCCAGGAGAGCAATCTTGCCGGAACCCGAAAAGCAAATGGAACTATTGCAGGGCACGCTCGACCTGCTCATCCTCAAGGCCGTTTCACTCGGGCCGCTGCATGGGTATGGGGTGCTGCTTCGCATCCAGCAGATTTCCGGGCAGACGCTGGTCATTCAGCAGGGCTCGCTCTACCCGGCGCTGTACCGGTTGGAGCACCAGGGCGTCATCGCCAGCGAATGGGGCGAGAGCGACAACAACCGCAAGGCCAAGTTCTACTCGCTGACCGTGGCTGGAAAGCTCCGCCTCTCGGAAGAGACCGAGAAGTGGAATCGCATGTCGGTTCTCATGGGCACAATTCTCCTCGCCCAGCCGGAGGAAGCATGAAGCGCCTGCGACTGGTTCTCGCCCGCCTGACCGCCCAGCCCGGGTCGTGGTTCCGCGCCATGACGCACCGCAGCAAGTTAGAGTCCGACATGGAAGCGGAACTCGCCAACCATATCGAACTCCTGACTGCCGACCTCATCCGGGCTGGCCAGACACCCGCGGAAGCGCGTCGGAACGCTGCCCTGTCGCTCGGCTCCCCTGTCGCCGCGAAGGACGCAATGCGCCAATCTCTTGGCCTTCGCCTTTGGGACGATCTCGCCGCGGACCTCCGCTACGGTGCCCGCATCCTGCTGCGCAGCCCTGGCTTCACGGCCATCGCGGTGCTTTCCCTGGCCCTCGCTATCGGTGCCAACACCACCATCTTTTCGCTCGCAAAGCAAGTCCTGTACGACCGCCTTGCTGTCCCCAACCCCGGCAATCTGCGCATGCTGCACTGGGTGGGCGATGGAAAAGAGGTAGTCAGCTCGATGTGGGGTGACTTCGATCCGGGTGTGAACGGCACCACCAATAGCTCCGTTTTCTCCTACCCGGTTTACCTCCAACTTCGCGCCGCGAATCAGTCTTTGCAGGACCTTCTGGCGTTCAAAGAAGATTCGATGAATGCCACGGTGCGCGGCAATGCGAAGCGAGTCAATGCCGCAATGGTTTCCGGCAACTACTTTGCCGAACTCCAGGTCCCGGCTCAACTAGGCCGGACGATTCAGCCAACGGACGACGCACAACCCGGGCAGGGCGCGGTCGCCGTCCTCAGCGATCTTCTGTGGCAACGCGATTTTGATCGCTCGCCCAATGTCCTGGGCCAGACCCTCAAACTGAATCAGGCGATTGTAACGATCGTTGGCGTCGCTCCGCGAGGCTTTACCGGTGCCAAAAATGTTCAGACTTCGCCAGACCTGTTCATTCCACTCAGCCTGCAGCCGGTTGTCAGCCCCAAGGGGCAGAATCAGACGCTACTTGATGACAGCGGCCTATGGTGGCTCAATGTAGAGGGTCGCCTCAAGCCGGGCGTCTCAAATGAGCAGGCGCAGGCCGCTCTTGATGTTCAGCTTGCTGCCGCGATTCGGGCTACGATCACTCCCAAAGCCGGTCAAACTCTGCCCCATTTGGTGCTGCAGGAGGGAAGCCGCGGACTTCACTCTACCGACGGCACATTCCGTAAACCCATCTACGTGCTCATCACTTTTACCGGCCTGGTTCTGCTGCTGGCCTGCGCCAACGTGGCCAACCTGCTGCTTGCGCGGGGCGCTCGACGTCAGCGAGAGATGAGTGTTCGTCTCGCCATGGGTGCTGGCCGCGCCCGGATTGTTCGCCAGTTTCTCACGGAAAGTCTGATGATGGCTGCGCTCGGGGGCAGCGGAGGCCTTCTGCTCGCGTTTCTCGGTCGTAATATTCTGCCTGGCCTCCTCGCCAACGCATGGGACGACAACAGCCTACGTGTTCCTTTCGACTGGGGTGTATTCGCCTTCACCGCTGGCATCACTGTGGTTACCGGGCTTCTCTTTGGCCTCGCCCCCGCCTGGGTCACAGGCCGGACGGACGCGGGACGAACCTTGCAGGAAACCTCCAAAACCAGCAGTCGCCGTCGCAAGGGTTTCGCTGGCCGGGCGATTGTGGTTTTTCAGGTTTCGCTCTCGACGCTGCTCGTCGTAGCGGCTGGCCTCTTCCTGCGGACGGTCGTTGCATTGAACTCGGTCGATGTTGGCTTTGAGCCTGACCATCTCCTGCTCTTTGATATCAGCCCGCCAGCCAAGCGCTATCCTGCCGGTCAAGACGTCCTCTTGCAGGCCCGCATCGAACGCGCCATCGCCGCCATTCCCGGCGTCGAACACGTCTCGCCGGGCTGGGTTCCTTACATGGCCAGCAGCATGTCCAATGCGACGTTCGACCCTGAAGGCGAGCCACGGCGGCCAAAGTCCGCGGAAGATATGAACGCCGTCGGGAACGACTTCTTCGCGACCATGCACATCCGCATGGTCGCTGGCCGCGACTTTGGCCCGCAGGACACAGCCACCTCGGCCAAGGTTGCCATCATCAATCAGTCCCTCGCGCGCTCTCGGTTTTTGCACGGGAATCCCATTGGCAAGCGGTTCCAAACGGACGATGGTGCAAACGCTCCCTGGATCACCATCATTGGAATCTGCGCCGACACACGTTACATGAATCTCCGCGACGAGCCGCCTCCGCAGTTTTTCCTGCCCTTTATCCAGCAGAAAGAGATTGGCACCATGGTGTACCAGGTGCGCAGCCAGCTACCGGTTGATTCACTAATCCCGCCTCTGCGTCGCACCGTGGCCGCAATTGACCCCGATCTTCCTCTTGTGGACATCCGCACGCAGCAGCAGCAGATTGACGCCAACATGCAGATGGAACGCACGTTCGCAGCCTTAACTGCGGGTTTTGGTCTGCTTGCCCTTTGCCTTGCCTGCGTGGGTATCTATGGCGTCATGGCCTACTCTGTGACCAACCGCACCAACGAGATCGGCATCCGACTGGCGCTCGGCGCACTGCCGAAGCAGGTATTGGCCATGATCCTTCGCGAGGCAACTTGGATTTCACTGGCAGGGATTGTCGTTGGGTTGGGAGCGGCTCTGTTGCTGGCGCGCCTGGTCAAGTCAATGCTCTATGGCTTGCAGCCGACCGATCCGGTGAGTCTGATCACGGGGGCAGCTCTACTTGTCGTGGTGGGAATAGGTGCGAGCTGGCTTCCCGCGCGGCGAGCGGCGAGCATTCAGCCGATGGAGGCATTACGCCACGAGTAGCGGTTTTAGCGGCTGCTCGCCGGAATATACGAGGTAGACTGCGTTTCGCCGTCGAGAATGGGCAGGATCGGCAGGCCGTGCGTTTCGCGGGCCTCGACGAGCACGGCATCCAGTTGCTCAAGCACTTCATCCACGCTCATGGTGTAGATTTCGCGGCTGGCGTCGTAGCCTTCTTCGATGATCGTCTTGAGGTAGCGGCCGGCAATCTGCGCTGCGAGTTGGTCGGTGATCACCTTGCCGGTGCGGCGCTTCTGTTCCACCCAGGCGGTGCAGGGGAGCGCAATCCACATCGGTCTGCCGTTTACGTCAAAGCGGACATCGACGGCGTCGGCGTGGCGGGTGGCGATGGCGACGATGTTGGCCTTCCAGCGGCAATGCAGGTCGGATCCATCGTTTGAGCCATCATTTGGGCCATCGTTTGGGCCAGCCCAGCGGTCGGTTACGTGAAAGTCTTCGTACATAGCTAACAGCCTAATGGTTGGCGCGTCTGCGAGCAAGTTTCACAGGTTTGTTTGGGAGAGCAGTGTCTCTTCGGGAAGATCGACGGAGCCAGGACCGTGACCAGCGAGCGGGCTCGAGAAGTGCAGCAGATAGCCGTCCGGGTCGCGCAACAGCACTTCCCACGCCCGGTTGCCTACCTGCGGCTCGGATGCGAGAATGCCCCGTGCCGTCACTTCCCGATAGAGTGCAATTGCATCCCGGCACTGCAACCAGAGCCCGACACCGACGCCGAGCGCCGACCCTGACGCTTCTTTCCGGACCGGAGTCAATTCCTGCAGCATCAGTGAAGCCCCGCCGAGACCTAGCCAACACCACAACAGTTTTCCATCCACAACCCACTTGTTTTGCACAGTGAATCCCAGCCCCACCTCGTAGTAGCGCAGCGACCGTTCCATTTCCGTCACCAGCAGCAGTGGAACAACCCCGGTTACATTTTCGTTCGATCTGAAAACATCTTCCATCACTCACCACGACTCGACAGTTGCTCTCTTGTATCACACCGCGGCTGTTCGTTTGCGAACAGCAACGTCACGCTTGCAGACAACCACCGGCGCGAAAACGCTGCGCGGAATTATCTAAGTACATCGAAAAGAATAATTTACCTGCCTGGGGAATCTGGACCCCGGGATGCTTGCCTTCGAGTCGAAAGTACGTGGAATCGTTTGCCAAGGGAGGGAACTCTGGGGAATATGCTCCTGCAAGACCTGCGCTTCACTGCGGATTGACGGACTCTTCGGGTTGCAGCTGGCCACCGCCTGGCCACCGCCTGGCTACGCAGCTTGATAGACTCGCGTCTCTGCACCCTGTTAGACTAGGAGGGTTGGACTGGCTGTGCCTGCATCTCTTTGGCTGTATGCTCGCCCGCAACACACTTCTCCTGACAAGATCAAGAAGGACTTCTCGTGGATTCCCAAACGCGTCACGCGCTCAAGCAAGATAAATTCGTTATCGCGACCCAGACCAGCGCGAGCTGGGTAGGTTCTCATCGCTCCACTGTCGTTCGCTCTTCAATTGCATTGGTGGTTGTGCTGGCTCTGCTGATTGGCGGCGTGGTGCTCTACAACCAGCGCGCAGAAGCTGCAGAAACCGCTCTGGGTTCGGCGCTTGATGTCTACAGTGCGCCACTTGCCCAGCCCGGCGCGCCTGTACAAAAAGATACCTACACCTCGGTTGCCGATCGGGCCAAGGCGGCGAACCAGAAGTTTGTCGACGTGGCCAAGCAGTACGGCATGTTTTCGCAGGGAGCCAAGGCGCACTACTTTGCCGGGCTCACCTACCAGGACCTGGGCCAGACAGCCTCCGCAGAGACTGAGCTGAAGGCTGCGGCCGATTCCTGGGACAGCAGTCTTTCCAGCCTGGCCAAGTTTGCACTGGCTGGTTTTTACCATCAGACTGGGCGGGACGCGCAGGCAATTGACCTGTACAACGGTCTGGCCGCAAAGGGAACTACGACTGTTCCCGCGTATACGGCGCAGTTGGCGCTGGCTGACCTGTATGCTGCGACCGGCAAGACGGACCAGGCCAAGCAACTCTGGGCCAAGGTCAAGGATGCGGATAAGACCGGCTCTGCCGGTTCGATTGCGGCTGAGAAGCTGACCGCCAAGAAGTAGTTTTTCCTCCGCCGGGGGGCAAAGAGGTCCGCGTGCGCGCGGGCCGTTTTTGTTTTCGCCGCAAACTTGCCTTACGGATGAGCGATGCGTGACGAGGCTGCGTCCGGTAGGCTATGAGCACCTGTTCTGCACCTCTCGCAGGTTGGTTGGAGATACCGGCTACGTCCTTGCGCGAACATCACGATTTGACGGCTGCGCCCAACGCGGAGGAAGCGATTGCCGCGCTGGTCGATGCCTACGCCGGTACGCTCTATCGAGTGGCCTACTCTGTGCTGCGCAACTCTGCCGACGCTGAAGACGCAGTGCAGGAGACCTACATGCGAGTTCTGCGCCATCGGCAGAGTCTGGGTGAGATTCGCGACCCGCGGGTGTGGCTGGTGCGCATCGTGTGGAACGTGGTGCTCGACCGCAAGCGCCGCGCCAAGACCCGGCCGGAAACAGACGACATTGCCGACCTGGCGAGGGTGCTGCCCGCTGTCGGGCTTTCGGCTGAAGAGCGCGTCGCGAGCGCGCAGCATCATGCGCGGGTACTGCGCGCTGTGGAGCAGTTGCCAGCCAAGGAGCAGCGCGTGCTGATTCTCTCGGCATTTGAAGAGCTTTCAAGCGTGGAGATCGCGCAGATCCTGGGCACCACGGAATCTACTGTACGCTCCAGGCTCTTTCGTGCACGCAAACTGCTGGCACCGTTGCTGGGGCAATTGCCGACCGAAACGCAGGGCAACAGAAGGAGTGGGCGATGAGACCGAGCTGGCAGGACCCCGATCCATCGGAATCAACCGTGAATGCTACCGTGAATGCGACCGTGAATTCTACGGGGCCAACAGCGGCTGAGCAGACGCTTCGGCTGGTGGCCCGGCTTGCTGAACCGGAAGGACTGAACGAGCGTGTTCTTCACAAGCTGGCAGTGGCCAGGGCAGAGGCTCCGGGGCGGAGTTTCTGGTCACTTTGGCTGCCGATGCAGCGGGTGCAGTATGCTGCGGCGGCGCTGCTGGTGATCGCTGTGGCCGGGTCAACCTGGGGCGTTTACCGCACGGCACCTGCATCGAATCTGCCAGTTGAAAACAAACCTGCGACGCAAAGCGCTCCCTCGGCCGGCTTTGGCAGCGCGGGTGCCGAGCGCCGACCGGCGACGATTGCTCCGATCAAAGTTCCGCCGCGAGGGCAGAAACTCGATTCCTCGTCCACGTCGCACCACCAGAAGCCGAGTCCTGTGAAAGCAGCGATCAAGCCTGCACCTAAGCCTGCACATAAGGCTGTGGAAGATGGTGCTGCTGTCTCTTCCGCGCAGTCTTCATTGCCCCGGCCCTGAAACGCTATTCCGGATCAGAAACCAGGAAGCGGAAGATCATCTGGATGACCGCCAGGACCGCTGCGCCCCAGAATGCGGCGCCAAAGTTGCGAATGTGAAACCCGGGCACAAAGTTTGAGGCCATCTCGAGCACAAAGGCGTTCACCACCAGCAAAAAGACGCCCAGGGTCAGAATTGTCAGCGGCAGGGTCACGAGTTTGAGCAGCAGGCCAACCGTGGCGTTGAGCAGTCCAAAGACCAGCGCGGCAATCAGCGCCGTTCCAAGGGAATCCACGTGGAAGCCAGAGACCAGGCGCGAAACAATGAGGAGCGCAACCGCACTGAGCAGCCAGTTTGCAAGCAATCGAATCATCTTTGGTTTCTCCAAAACTCATTGACTTGGATGCGCATTTTTCATGCGTGACGTGATAAAAACGTCCGAAGGGCCAAGGGACTTTGCTTTTTCCGCGCCCTTCAGGCTATTTGTCGCGTCCAATAGGGGTGATGTGGCTTAAGTCTCCAACGCGCGTAGGATTTGAAAACATCGTCCCGGTGATTCTACTGGCAGCGGGTGGCCTGTTGTCGTCTGCCGCCGCAGCGCAAGGACACGGAACTGCGCCTCCTCCCCCCGATATTCGTAAGCTGATGGCAGAAGTGATGGACCACCAGAAGCAGTTGGAGAAAGTGCGCGAAAATTACACTTATCACGCCTCCCTGACTACCCAGGAACTCGACTCCAGTGGCAAGGTGACGAAGACCGAGACGGAAGAGGATGAAGTCTTCTTTGTGAATGCCCATCGCATTCTTAGGACGGTGCGTAAGGACGGCAAGCCACTGAGCGACCACGACCAGCAAAAGGAGCAGGAGCATGTGAACAAGCTGGTCGAGAAGGCGGTCAAGACTCCCCCGGGGGAGCCGCTGGAGGGGCCAAATGTGAATGTGAGCGTCACCCATCTGCTGGAGATCATGCAGGTTTCAAATCCCCGTCGTGAGGAGTTTCGCGGCCGGCCGACGATTATTTTTGATTTTGCGGGCCTGCACGATGCGAAGACCCATGGAATGGCCGAGGACGCCTCAAAAAAGCTCGCCGGCACGCTCTGGGTGGATGAAAAGGACCGCCAGGTGGCGCGGATGGAGGCCCGGTTTACGGATAATTTCCACATCGGCGGTGGGCTGGTGGCCAATGTCCAGAAGGGGTCGAGCTTTTATTTTGATCAGGCTCCCGTCAACGGTGAAATCTGGTTTCCGACGGGCGCGGAGGGGCATATCGAGGCGCGGGTGCTGCTGCTTAAAGGGATTCGCCAGCATGTTACCGAGCACAACTCTGACTACCAGCGATTTTCTGTGGACGCGGAGCAGGGCAAAAGCGCAACGGTTGTCGGACCGAAGAAGTAGGGTCATGCACGCGGTAGTCGCGTGGCATAAAGTAGAGAAATGTTCGTTCGCAAGCTCACAATCAACCGGATCGATGCTAACGGTGCGGAAATCGCCTGCCCGCTCCACTGGATCGACAATTTTGCCATGCGGAACTTCACGAATGACGTGATCTTCGATGACACGTTGCCAGCCGCCGATGGCCTGCTCGAGGCTGGCCACCGGGTCCCACTCGACCGCCTGGAGGTGGCGATGGAGGATTGGTTTCGCCGCAAGGGCTATCTCAAGCCGGGCGAACGGCTGGTGGTTCTGGAAATGTTTGCGCACCCCATTTGAGAGCGGGAATCTGCCTCATGGGAGCCCCGTGTAAGTACGATGCTGCGGGATTTTGCGCGATGATGTAAGCTTGTTTTGTGCCGATGAGATCGGCGTGGAGGTTAGCATGCGTAAAGTGATCGGACAGTAAGCGCCTGTTTAGGACTGGCAACTTTTTACGTTGCCCTACCAAGACCAGTCTATTCTGTAAGTGTGACCCGGTTTCGGTGAATCCACGCTAGCAAAGATGAGTCTTCCATCCGCCTGAATCTCAAGCCCATCATGGGTCTGCGTGTCGTCCCCGGCAACTTCCACGTGAAATTCCGCGTGCCGGCAAAGGCGATCGACAGGGAACTCAATCAGCAGTTCGAGTCTCCTCGTTCCGGGGATGGAGTCTGTCAGAGAAGCCTCATGATCGCTGAGAAACGATTCCAGTGCCGTATATTCCCATAAAATCGTTCTCCGTTCACCCTTGGAAAGTGGATTTCGAAACCGCTTGAAGAAAGATACAGAGCAGCCAATACGCTCAATTTCATCAGGATCGTTCCCATCCACCAAAAAATCGACAAGTGAACCGTCGACAATATTACCCTTCCACCAAATCCCCTGGAGATTGCCGAAGCGAGCCTGTATGGTCTGCTCCCGGCGAACAGTGGCAAAGTGACCTTTGCTGTCACGCAGGATGAGTGTTTTCTTCATGAGGGTCGTTTGATAGTGAGGGCCTCGACCGCTCTGAACCGCAAACAGAAACCAACCGAAAGTGACGACTAGCAACAGCAGAAAGAGAGCTGCCAGTTGAAAGTCCCGTCGGACTAACTCAACGACGGGAGGAATCAGGCCTAAGACTCCAATCGCAATCCCGAGATAGTCTAAACGCCGATTGTTGCTCATGGTCAGTTAACTCCAGGCGACTACATCAGAGCATATCAAGACTCATCTGTCTTTATGCAGGGAAGCACTTAATCCTTTCCAATGGCGCGCCAGCTCGAAGAAGAGGTCTATTCGTCATAGTGAAGCAGGCTGAAGACGTCGTATTCCTTGAACCGCTCACGGCCGCGCAGGAAATCCAGCTCGATGGCAAAGGCCAGGCCGGCGATTTCGCCTCCCAACTGCTTAACCAGCTTGATCGTGGCTTCCATGGTGCCGCCAGTGGCGAGCAGGTCATCCACCAGAACAACGCGCTGGCCAGGCTCGATCGCGTCCAGATGAATTTCGAGCGCGTCAGAGCCATACTCCAGGTCGTAGGTGACGCGGGCCACCGGGGCGGGCAGCTTGCGCGGCTTGCGTACTGGCACAAAGCCGGCGTTGAGGCGGTAGGCCAGTGCCGGGCCAAAGATGAAGCCGCGCGCCTCAATGCCCAGGACGAGATCAATCTTCTTATCAAGGTAGTAGTCGGCCAATGCGTCAATGAGTTGGGTAAAGCCGGTGGGGTCTCTGAGCAGGGTGGTGATGTCATAGAAGAGGATGCCGGGCTTGGGAAAGTCGGGTACGGTGCGGACAAGCGTCTTGAGCACCTCGATGTTGGTGGATTCGGACATGGGTGGTATTGCTCCTGATGGGTAGGGGTATTCAAAACGAAACCTGACTGGTGGGCCCATTTTGCTTGAATCACGGATTGGGTCTTCGATTGATTATAAAGTCCTGAGAATCAACACCGGGCGTTCGAGTGAGGGCTACCAGGCACCCTGGATCTCGAACGATGACAGCCCTTCGGCTTCTGACTCAACCAGCGGATGCTCCAGCACTGTGTCGACCCGGCTGCCTCGAGGACCTCGTCGCAGGGACGCTCGCAGCTCTTCAATGCTCTCTTCGCTGCCGGTGGCGACGACTTCAACGGCGCCCTCTTCGGTATTGCGCACCCAGCCTCGCAGGTTGAGTTCGCTGGCTTCACGATGGACGAACCACCGGAACCCTACCCCCTGCACGCGCCCCTTTACCAGGAAATGAAGCACCATTTGTCGCTTACCCGCCTTCTCTTGTGATCCAAGGCCAGTGTTGCAGATGCCGGGCGCAGGGGCAAGCACTGGCTATTGCAGTTTACGAATCCAGATGTTCCGAACCGATACTTTGCTGGGAACGCCCTCAATCTCAAAGCCAATGACCCCGGACTGGTTGTTGGACGATTGCGGGTTGTCGTCAATGTAGACCGACATAAGCTGCCCGTTGAGGATGTGGATGAACGTGCCTCCACGGGCGATGATCGTGTATTGGTTCCAATCGCTTACCTTCTGGTATCCGCCGAGGGCTGGGCGGTCGCCAATCGCCGCCATCTGCCGCGGTGGTTTGCCGGGGGCAGAATCGACCACCTGCCCGCGCCAGGCGAGGATACCGAGAGACGTGTTTTCTGAATAAAACTGGCCGGTCCATTCCTCTGCCATGGGAAAGACGGGCAGCCAGAAGTCCGCCTGCGGGCCAGTCATCATCCAGTCGAGATTGGGGTTTTCATCCTGAGGGTGCTGCCGCCGCCAGGGTAGTCCCGTACGGCTGCGGTATTGAATGCCGCTGCCGCCACCGTTTTCCACCTTGATTTCGAGCTTGAGGTCAAAGTCCTTTGCCTCGAAGCCGTGGAACGAAATGTAGCTGTTGCCGACCGGCTTTTCTTTGGTCGATTCGCCGACAATAGCGCCGTCGGCCACATGCCACACGGCGGGGTCGTAGACCCAGTCCTTCAAAGACTTGCCGTCGAAGATTGAAACGTAGCCCTCATGGTCGTTGAAATCAACCGCGTCGGGCTCGTGGAAGCCGAACTGGCGCTCTTTGCCGCGGGCCGGCGGCGGGTCGACGGGAAGAATCTGTTGCGCGCTCGCAGCGGGCTTTGCCGTTTCGGTCGATGCTGCCGTCTGCGCATCGAGGCGCATTGAACTTGAAAAAGCAAGGAGAGCAGCAAGCACAACGAATTTCTTTGCCAGGCAGAAGGGAAAACGCATAGGACCTCCGGAACAAGACCGCTTCGCTTGTCGTTCACTGCAACCGGTGGACGATGGCAGTGAGAATTCAAAGCTTAAATTGTTCCGATGGGTGAATTGAAGGTATTTTTGCGTCTTGCCGATTCGTGTCCTAAAAGCAAAGCGCGCCCCGTCTGGAGCGCGCTTTGCGGTGAGCCTTTTCTACTGACTACGCTCGGCTGAGGTAGGTGCCTTCGCTGGTGTCGACGCGGATTTTTTCGCCCTCGTTGATGAAGGGGGGCACCTGAACGACGAGGCCCGTTTCCATCTTTGCGGGCTTGGTCACGCTTGAGGCGGTCGCAGACTTGATGCCGGGCTCGGTCTCGACAACGGTGAGCTCAACGGTCATCGGCAGGTCAATGCCCACGGCCACGCCGTCAAAGTAGCTGACCTTGATCTGCAGGTTGGCCGTCAGGTATTCCACTGCATCGCCCAGCGTGGACTGCTTGAGCACCATCTGCTCGTAGTCCTTGGGATTCATGAAGTAGTAATCGTCGCCGTCGTTGTAGAGGAACTCCATGTCGATTTCGTCCACAATGACACGCTCAATCGCGTCACTGGAGCGAAAGCGGTGCTCAAACATCGCGTTCGTGCGGATGTTGCGCAGCTTGGCCTGAATGAAGGCGCGAAGGTTGCCCGGCGTACGGTGCTCGACATGAAAGACGAGATGCAGCTGGTCGTTATGCTTGATGATCATGCCGGGACGCATTTGCGTGGCGGAAATCGCCATAAAGATGAAGCTCCTTGGGGTGAAACCTTTAGCTGGACAGATTGCTGAATTGGAGGGCGCTGGCCCAACCTTTATTGTAGCCCAGCGGTGCTCCTTCGTCCCGCATAGCCTTGCAGTCGGCTGCGGCTTTCCATCCGACGAAAACTGTGTCAGGTGTCAAGCCTGTCCTTGCGTCTCGGCGATGACTTTGTGCTTTTACCACGCAGAACGGCGTGATACCGTGAAGCATCGAATATGCCCCAGCCTGCTGACAAATCAAGGTTTAGCCGTCCTGATCCCAGCTCGGGCCAAGAGCTTCGGTCACTTCAGGCTCTGCCTTGGGCATCCTTGGCGGCCATCCTTTTTTGCGGAGTTTTGTTCACTGCCGCTCAGGCCCAGTCGAAAGCGTCGGATCCGGCGCCGAACTCCGCTCCCATCGTCCAGCCCGGCGCACCGGGTATGCCCAGTAAAACGCTGCCCCCCGACACCACCGGGCAGGCACCCCAGCGATCTTCGGCTGATGTGGAATTCATGCAAGGCATGATCATGCACCACGCACAGGCCGTCGAGATGACCGCGCTGATCGCTTCTCATACGCAGAACAGGGAAGTTCGCGCCCTCGGCGCACGCATCAGCCTGTCGCAGTCGGAAGAAATCAAGTTCATGAGGCGGTGGCTCCTGTTGCGCGGAGAGCCGATTTCGATGGCCATGCCCGGTATGCCAGAAATGGATCAAAGCGGCAATCCAATGCAAGCTATGCCCGGCATGCTGACGCCACAGCAGATGAGCGCGCTGCGCCAGGCGCGGGGCGCGGAGTTTGACCGGCTGTTTTTGACCGGGATGATGCAGCACCACAACGGGGCGCTCATCATGGTCAAGAATTTGTTTGATACCCCAGGCGCAGGGCAGGATGCCGACATCTTTGACTTTGCCACCGACGCCGACAACACCCAGCGCGCTGAGATCAGAATCATGCAGGAAATTTTGCAGGGAATCTTGAAGGAGAATGGATGACTCGTAAGCAGGCTCTTGTTTTTCGTCTGGCCAGCATGGCCTTTTTCGCGGCACTCGCCGGTTCTGCTCAAAACATGCTTTGGTCGCAGGCCGCTCCTGCTGCCACGCCCGCCCAGACTACCCCCGACCCAGCTGCGAAGCCGGCTGCTGAAGAGGAGGCAGATCCCTTCAAGCCGCAGCCCGCTCCTGCGCTGCCCCTCGGCATGACCGGTTCCAACAGCAACGACCCGCGGTCTAGCCTCAAGCCAGGCCTCTATGACGCCGGCGAAGCCGCCATGGGCATGAAACACGTTGCATTCCTCAAGAAGCCGGCTGCCTTCCAGTTCACGGCAACCAACGCCGATGACCCGATCGTGCAAAAGACGCTTGGCCAGCTGGGCGTTGGCGACCGATCAAAAATGTCAAAGTCGACGCAGATGGTGATTGCGCAGCTTGCCTTCGCAAACTCCGATTTTGCCTTCCAGGGAACCCATCTGTTTCAGGGCAACTTCTATGGCGTAAATTTTTACGACATCTCAAACCCCGCCAAGGTTTCGCTGATTACGTCGTTGGTATGCCCCGGCGGTCAGGGCGATGTTTCCGTCTACGGCAAGCTGCTCTTCATGTCGGTCGAAATGCCCAACGGGCGGCTCGATTGCGGCACGCAGGCCTTTCCGCCTCTGCCTCCGCCCGAAAAAGGTCACGAAAAGGAGCGCCGACTGCCGGTCGCCAGCCCTGACCGCTTTCGCGGCGTGCGCATTTTTGACATCTCCAACATCAAGAATCCCAAACAGGTTGCAGCCATCCAGACCTGCCGCGGCTCGCACACCCACACCCTCGTCGTTGACCCCAACGACAAGGAGAATGTTTACATCTACGTTTCGGGAACGTCGTTTGTCCGCCAGGGCGAAGAGCTCGCGGGCTGCTCAGGTGAAGCTCCCGACAAGGACCCGAACACCTCGCTCTTTCGCATCGACGTGATCAAGGTCCCCGTCGCGGCGCCGCAGCAGGCGAAGATTGTCTCCAGCCCGCGCGTCTTCATTGACCCGCGCACCGGCGCTCTCAACGGCCTCAACAACGGCGGCAGCCATGACAAGGGCGCTGAAAAGCCCGCCGACACCAACCAGTGCCATGACATCACGGTGTATTCGGCCATCGGCCTTGCGGCGGGTGCCTGCTCTGGCAATGGCCTCCTGCTGGACATCCGGGACCCCGTTCACCCCAAGCGAGTCGATGCGGTCAACGACCCGAATTACGCCTATTGGCACTCTGCATCTTTCTCGAACGATGGCACCAAGGTGGTCTTTACCGATGAGTGGGGTGGCGGCCTCGGCGCGCGCTGCCGTGCGACCGACCCCAATATCTGGGGAGCCGATGCCATCTTCAATCTGAAAGACGACAAGCTCTCGCTCGCGGGCTACTACAAAATGCCCGCAGCCCAGACCGATGCGGAAAACTGCGTGGCCCACAATGGCTCGCTCGTACCGGTTCCGGGACGCGATATCGAAGTGCAGTCGTGGTACCAGGGCGGCGTATCCGTCATGGACTTTACCGACGCAGCGCATCCCTTTGAGATTGCCTACTTTGATCGCGGACCCATCGATCCCAAGTCGCTCGTCCTCGGCGGGCAGTGGTCTACCTATTGGTACAACGGCTACATCTACGGCTCAGAGATTGCGCGCGGTTTGGATGTTTTCAAACTGGTGCCGGGCAAGTTTCTCACCCAGAACGAGATCGACGCGGCCAGCCTGGTGCAGGTGAGCGAACTCAACGTGCAGAATCAGCAGCAGATCAAGTGGCCCGCAAAGCTGGCCGTTTCGCAGGCTTATCTCGATCAGCTGGAGCGTTCGCAGGCCCTGCCCCCTGAGCGCATTGCCGGGCTGAGAAAGGCGATTGTTCAAACGCAGAAGTCGCACCTCGGTGCGAAAGACCTGGTAAAACTCAAGGCGATGGCCGCGACCGTTGAAACCGACGCAACCGCAACCAGCAATCCGGTGGACGCCAAACGGCTGCACGCTTTGGCCGAAATCCTCGAGCATCCAGTGGCTTAAGGCATTTTCAGGAATTCTGTGAAGTCTCTCGCTTGGGTGAGGTTGTATTTTTCTTGAGGATAAATCCAGTGAGCAAAGCTTCTTCGGTCTACCATTCCTGAAAATGCTCAAGCCTTCAGCTGGGTTTTGAGAGCGGATGAGGCGGACACTCTTACGAGCGTTCGCCCCGTTCGCTCCGGTTCAAAATCGCCCTCCAATCGCTACCCGCTGTACACTCAGAGCAGTATGGTCTTCGTTCTCGACAACTACGATTCCTTTACCTACAACCTCGTCCAATACCTCGGCGAACTCGGCGCCGCGATGGTGATTCGCCGTAACGACGAGCTGTCGGTTGATGAGGTTGAGGCGCTCAAGCCAGAGCGCATCCTGCTCTCGCCAGGGCCGTGCACTCCGCAGGATGCCGGTATCCTGGTGCCGCTGATTCAGCGCATGGCGGGCAAAGCGCCGATTCTGGGCGTGTGCCTCGGCCATCAGGCCATAGGAGCGGCGTTCGGTGGCCAGGTGGTACGCGCAGCTGAGCTGATGCACGGCAAAACCAGCCCCGTAGAACACGACGCCAAAGGGATCTTTGCCGGACTCCCGACTCCGCTTACCTGCACCCGCTACCACTCGCTTATCGTCGCCGAAGAGGGTTTGCCCGCCGAGCTGGAAGTCACCGCAAGGTCAGTTGGCAAGCATGGCGAAAGCATCATCATGGGCCTGCGCCATCGGTCACTGGCTGTCGAGGGTGTTCAGTTTCACCCGGAAAGCGTGCTCACCGAGGGTGGCCGCCAGATGATTCGCAACTTCCTTGAAATGTAAGACGGAGATATAGCTGAAGATGCGAATCCCCCTCAAATCTGCCGCTGTCCTCTGCCTCTGGGTGTTCGCCAGCGGCGGGGCTCGCGCGCAGGCTGCCTCGGCAGGGCCCATCGCGGTTATCCCGGTGGAGGGCGTAAAGCTCGTAGGTGCGCTCGAAATTGCCGAGGGCAAAGCTGTAATCGCTGCCAGCGGTTCCGTGACGGCTGGCGAGCACGCAGCCACGATTACGCTGCCTCGCCGCGGAACTCTGCGCATCTGCCCGACGACCAAAGTGAGCCTCACCGCCGACTCAAGCGTGCACACCAGTGAGGTGCCGGGCCTCATGCTGGCTCTCGATCGAGGCGCTCTTGAAGCAAATTTCTCAACCGGCTCCAACTCTGACGTCATCCTGACGCCCGATTTTCGCATCGTGATCAGCGGCCCCGGCACGGCGCAGGTGCAGGTGCGGCTCGGCACCAGGGGCGATACCTGCGTGGATAATCGCGGGCAAAACGCTCCGTACGTCTCTGTCAGCAGCGTCTTTGAGGGCGGGCTCTACCGTGTTCAGGCGAATCAGCGGGTCATGTTCCAGGGCGGCAGTCTTCGCGCCGTCATCGATGAGGAAAAGGAGCTCTGCGGCTGCCCGCCTGAGACGCCAGCTCCGCCGACCGGCAACCAGTTTCCCCTGGCGCAGAGCGAAGGCCTCGCCCCGCTGCCCACGCCTCCACCGAACGCCACGGCCCCCGGCACAGTGAATGCCCAGATTACCGCGCAGTTGAGCGCATCCAAAGCCAAAGAAGAGGCCAAAGCAGCGGAAGAGCTTGCCCCGCCGCCGGCCCCAAAACCGAGCGTAGCGCCCGCCGCAAAGGGTGGCTTTCTGCACAGCCTCGGCCATTTCTTCCGCAAAATCTTTGGCGGCTAGCTTTCGTATCGCTCCGTGCGTTACGCGTTCGCCGCAATGCTGGAACTGCCGTTGTGCGAGAGCCATTGCAGAAACACGTCCAGCTCGAAAGTTTGAGGCGTGGCGCCCGTAGCAGCAGCCGGAGCAGGCGTGTTCAGCGTGCTATCCAATTCTCCGAGTAATTTGTGAAAGTAAGGGCTGCTCGCTGCATCTGGACTCTTCGAACCGGGAGCATTCGCCGAGCTGGAGGTGGCAGCGCTCGTCGAAGAGTTTGCATTGGCGTGTTCCGGACTATTGCCGTGGCTGTTGGATGCAGCGACTGTTCCATTCTTTTCCAGGCCGCTTGTCGGCACCAGGCTTGCCAACTGCCCGGTGCTCACGCTGGCTGTCGCCGTCGTTTCGCTAGCCGCGAGAGCCTGAAAGAGCAGCAGAAACCCCTGCGACTGCAACAGCAGACCGACCGCCTGGCTTACGCTTTGTCCGTTGGAGTTTTGCACGGAATTAAGAGTGGCGACGATGTTGCTGGTGATCGAGGCGAGCGCCGCAGTACCGCCAGGAGTAGAACTCTTCGGGGTCAGAGGATCAAGTCCGCCTGCGAAAGTGTCGCTGGGAACGGTGTAGCTGAGTTGCGCCGCGATCCCATCGTGCGCTTCGATCAGGGGTAAGGAAGAAGACTGCGGGTTCGGGTCGGTTAGAAGCGAACTCGATACTCTGCTCAGACCAATCTGGCTGAGACTGTCCAGAGGCGGAATTGCGATTGAAATGGTCAAGGTTCCCCTCCTTGCTCACGCTTGGAGTTCATCCCTGCTCCTCACCGTTTCATCGGCAACCGGGAATATTTGTCAATCTTGCTGGCCCAACTTCCCGGCGCATCTGCCACGGTTTGGCGGGATGAGACTAGCTTGCAACGCATCCGGGGATTGGTCAACAGTACGAATGGTTCTCAATCCAGGACCGAGTACCAGATCGGGACAAAATAGGAAAGGATTCCCCATTAGGGAGGCTTGAACGGTCCCAATGAACCGGGGGAGACCAGCCTCGTATACGGAAGTCGAGAGCCCTGGGCCTTTGACGACAATCGACCGCAATCGGCCGGAGGTCTAGAGCGTTCGCGCCCTCTCAATGGCCCGCAGCACAGCCTGCGCCTTGTTCAGGCACTCCTGATATTCGCTTTCAGGCACGGAATCGGCCACAATTCCGGCACCTGCCTGAATATGTCCTAATCCATCCTGCGCAACCATCGACCGGATGGTGATGCAGGAGTCAAGGTTGCCCGAGAAGTCGGCGTACAGAACGGCTCCGCCGTAGATGCCGCGGCGGGCTGGCTCCAGCTCTTCGATAATTTCCATCGCGCGGACCTTGGGCGCACCCGAAAGCGTTCCAGCAGGGAAGCAGGCACGGAGGGCATCGACGGCGCTCAACCCGGCGCGGAGCTTGCCCTCGATGGAGCTGACCAGGTGCATCACGTGGCTGTAGCGCTCGACAAACATCAGCCGGTCCACCTTGACCGAGCCGAATTCGCTGACCCGGCCGACGTCGTTACGGCCCAGGTCCACCAGCATCACATGCTCTGAGCGTTCCTTTTCGTCAGACAGCATTTCGGCCGCCAGCGCGTCGTCCTTGTCTTCATCGGCACTTCTCCAACGGGTGCCTGCGATGGGTCGGTACTCGATCTTGCCACCTTTTGCGCTTTGAGTTACGCGCACGAGCATCTCCGGTGAAGAGCCGGCGACCTCGAGACGGCCGGAGAGAGCGGAATTCTGCTTGCCAGATTGAGGAGTTCCGTCGGGCGTTACGCGCAGGAAGTACATGTACGGCGAAGGATTGACCGTGCGCAGGGCGCGGTAGACGGCAAAGGGGTCAACGCCCGGCTCAACGTCCAGGCGCTGCGAGAGCACAGTCTGGAAGACATCTCCTGCTGCGACGTACTGCCGGATGCGTTCCACGGCGGCGAGAAAGTCCTTCTTTTTGGTCCGGTGCGTGACTTTGAGCTTGCCTTTGGCTGTCGCTTTGGGCAGTTTGGGCAGAGAGCGCGCGAGCCGCTTTTCCAGCCGCGCCAGCCGCTTGGCCGCGTCAGCGTAGGCGTCTGAAGGAGTCTGCAAGGTGACGTCAGCGGTCACCACCAGGTGGATTTCCTTCCGCACATGGTCAAATGCCAGCACTTCATCAAAGAAAAGCAGGCAGGCGTCGGGGACGTGCAGTTCGTCGGCAGCGGTTGCAGGCAGCTTTTCGATCTGGCGGACGACATCGTAGCTCAGAAATCCGACAGCCCCGGCGGTGAAAGGGGGCAGACCGGAGACCCGCGCCGGGCTGTGGCCACTCAGGGCCTCGCGCAGCAGGTCAAAAACGTCGCCCTCAAGCTGCACCGACTTTTTGCCCTCGGTGATGGTGATGGCGCGGCCGCGGGAGACAATCCGTTTGTAAGGATTGAGCCCGATGAAGGTGTAGCGGCCCACTTTTTCGCCATTCTCGACCGATTCCAGTAGAAAGCACTCCGGCGCTTCCCACGCCGCGCGGAGGAAGGCGGAGACCGGCGTTTCGAGGTCTGCCGTCAGAGTGCGGAACAGAGGGACAAGGGTATGGTTCTTCGCGAGCGCGAGAAAGTCTTTGCGGCTGGGCTGGAGCCCGGATTGGGCGAGGTCTGCGTGTGCCATGACAAGAGCCAGTGTAAATGGATGGGCAGCTTGCCACCTTCTGACCTTTCACGACTCGAAGCAAACGCCGCGCATCGGCCGCTTTGAAAATAAATATGTAAGGTATGCTTGACATTTTTACCTCGAAATGTAAGGTAAGCATTACAGAGTGTAAGAGTGACCTTACACGCAGCAGGTGCAATTTGAAAAACCGATTACGAGTCCTACGAGCCGAGCGCAACTGGAGCCAGGGGGAACTCTCCCAGCTCCTGGGTGTTTCGCGTCAGGCTGTCAACGCCATTGAAACGGAAAAGCACGATCCCAGCCTTGACCTGGCCTTCAAGATCTCCCGCCTTTTCCAGATGCCTATCGAGCAGATTTTTGAGCCTGAGACCCTTTAACCCACTTCAACCCCAAAGGAGAGCGGCCATGCCCGCGAACGAAACCGCAATGAACCGACCCACCACTACCAGATTCACAGCCAAGACCTTCCTTCGCATGCTCATCGGGGCCATACTCGGAGCAATTGTTGGGTATTCCGCGATTGCTTTTGCAGCGAAGCTCGGAGTCTCGATCAAGTCACTTTCCTGGACCGACCTGCTCGCCTGCTGGATGGGCATCTGCTTCTTGAGCATGGGGCTGGTCTTCGGCTATCTCGCCACCAATCGCAAAAAGCTCGCCGCCTCCCTGGAGCCCGCCTGCCCTGAGCTGACCGGTGACACCGGTGAAGCGATGCTCGCGACCAATCAAGAGGTTCGCACCGCGCAGCTTCAGGCCTGGGTGCTCGCTCTTGCCGGAATTCTCCTGCTTGCGCCGGTCCTTGCTCTGGGCCCCATGCGCTCGCATCCCGGCATTGCCATGGGAGTCTACGCGGGCATCGTCCTGCTTTTTCTCGTGCAAACGGCTCTCAACATTCATCTCTGGCGCACCAGCGACGAGTTTGTGCAGCGCGCAATCCTCATCGTTTGCGCTGCAACCTTTGCCATCAGCCAGGGCTTGCTCTTTGTCTATGCAGCAGCCGAACGCCTGCATCTGGTCCCCAACGCCTCCAGTTGGGATATCTTCTCGCTGCTGATGACCTGCTACATCCTCGTCAACACCTATGTCTCCATCCGCCTCCGGCGGTAATTGATCACCCCAACCCATTCTCCGGAAAGGAAGATTTCCCATGCACACGATTCACCGCATCGCCACAGTCGCTGTGGCGTTGGCGATGTTGCTCGCCTCCGCCGCCCTCGCCGTCGCCGAACCCGCCCTTTGGGTCGTCAAAGGCCCGCACGCCACCGTCTACCTCTTCGGTACGGTGCACATTCTCCCAAAAAATATCACCTGGCGCGCCCCAAAGATCGACACCGCCATGGCCAACAGCAAGGAGCTTTGGCTTGAAATCCCCAACGCCGACGATGCCGCCGCCCTGCAGCCACTCGCCAAAGAGTTTGGACTCGACGCCGCGCATCCTCTTTCGACCAAGCTCTCCAAAGAGCAGTTGGCGCATCTTGATGCTGTGGCCAGGCACGCCGGAATTCCTGCGGGAGAGGCTGCGCTTGAGCCCTTTCGCCCCTGGCGGGCGGCTGTCTCGCTGAGCATGGCCCCGCTCATCCAGGCCGGTTGGGACCCCAGCAGCGGCGTCGAGCTCACGCTGAAGCCTGAGTTTGTCAAAGCCGGCAAGCCGATTCGAGGATTGGAGACGATTGAGCAGCAACTTCATTTCTTCGCGGACCTGCCGCAAAAAACCGAAGTCGCCTACCTCGACACCAGCCTCGACGACTTCGATGCAGGGGTTGCCCGCTTCCAGAGAGTGGTGGACGCCTAGGCCGCGGGAGACGTAACCACCATCGACCAGCTACTCGACCGCGAACTTCGCGAAAAGTACCCGGAGCTCTACAAAACCCTGATCGTCAAGATGAATCAGGCGTGGACGAGCCGCATCGGCGAGATTCTCAAAGGGGAGGGAACAGTTTTCATCGCCGTAGGAGCAGGCCATCTCGCCGGGCCAGACAGCGTTCCAGCACAGCTCTCTGCTGCCGGGTTCGTCGTCGAGCGACAATAAGGTGCGCTTCGCTCAAATCCTCATAGAAATAAAACGAAATATCCCACCAGCCAACGCATAATGAGGGGGTGCACCCAATGGTTCGCCCCCGAGCGGGGGAGTCAACTCCTACCTAAGTGGGGTTGACTCTTCCTTTTGCGGGCGCCTAGACTCAGACGGTTTGAGCTGGAGCAACCGGTTCCCAGCCCAACCAGCAACAGCACTGGCGACGTCCCAATCCCAGTGCCAATTTATCGAACCGGAGTACCGTGCGCTCGCGTCCAACACTCTGTAGCGACTGCTCTCAGAGCCGATACAGTCTGCTGGAATGTCAGCCATGCAGATGGCATGACAGACAGCGCGCCGAGGTCGTTTTCTCACCTCGGCTACAGAAACTGGAGATCGATTCAACATGGCTACCCCGATCAGCCTCGAACAGGAAATCAATCCCTGGGAGGCACAAACCGCTCGTTTTGACTTTGCAGCGCGCAAGCTGAACCTGGACCCAGGTCTGTGGAAGGTTCTCAGCTCCCCGGCGCGCGAAATTATCGTGCACTTCCCCGTCATGATGGATGATGGCCGCATTGAGCTTTTCACCGGGTACCGGGTGCAGCATTCTGTCGCCCGCGGGCCGGGCAAGGGCGGCATTCGCTACTCGCCTGAGGTGACCCTGGACGAAGTGCGCGCACTGGCCAGCTGGATGACGTGGAAATGCGCCGTCGTGAATATTCCTTTTGGTGGAGCCAAGGGCGGCGTAATCTGCGACCCCAAAAAAATGTCGCAGGGCGAGCTCGAACGCATGACCCGCCGCTACACATCAGAGATTATCGAATTCATCGGGCCGGAAAAGGATGTGCCCGCCCCCGACGTCAACACCAACGAGCAGACCATGGCCTGGATCATGGATACCTACTCGATGCACATGCGCCAGACCGTGACCTCAGTCGTCACTGGCAAGCCGCTCAATATCGGCGGGTCTCGCGGCCGCACAGAAGCCACAGGCCGCGGCGTCATGGTGATGTGTGACGAAAGCCTCAACTACTTGAAACTCCCCAAAGCGGGCTGCCGGGTCATCATCCAGGGCTTTGGCAACGTCGGCTCCAACACGGCCCGCCTGATGGCCGACCACGGCTACAAGGTCATTGGCATTGCCGAGTATGACGGAGGCCTCTTTAACCCCAATGGCATCGATATTCACCAACTGCTCACCTACAAGGAGCGCAACGGCACCACCCTCGGCTTCAGAAACGCCGAGGCGATGCCGTCAGAAGAAGTACTGCTGACCGAGTGCGACATCCTCATCCCGGCCGCCACTGAGAACGTGATCACCAGCCGGAATGCCGAGAAAATCAAGGCAAGGATTCTGGTCGAGGGAGCCAACGGCCCAACAACGGCCGTCGCTGACGAAATCCTTGCGGAAAAGCGCATTTTTGTCGTGCCCGACATTCTCGCTAACTCCGGCGGCGTCACCGCCAGCTATTTCGAATGGGTGCAGGACCGCCAGGGTTATTTCTGGCGCGAGGCCCAGGTGATCGAGCGGCTTGAGGGCATCCTGCGCGACAGCTTCCAGGATGTCGTGCGGTACGCTGAAGCACACAACGTCAACAACCGCATCGCCGCTTACATGCTGGCGATCGACCGCGTAGCTTTCACCATCAAGCAGCGCGGCATCTACGCTTGAGTCAGGAAAACTGCAACACCGCCCAGGATGCCCCCGAAACTCCCGGGGGCATTCTTCACTACACGCTCGACGGCACTGCACCAACGTCCAGTTCCGCTGTCTGCACAGTCCCACTCTTGCTCCAGTACAGTGCGACAGTGAGCGCAATCTCCATCGCTCCCCATGACTTGCCCAGCGCGGTCGCTATTGCCAAGTACTTCATCGCAGTGAGCCCCGCAGTCCACACCGAACCGGCATCTGCGCTTACGACTACAACCGCTACGATCCGTGCCTTGGTCAAACCGTTTGGCGTCGCTGGAATGTATGACTTCCAATTCGGAACGAACTCCGTCAACCCAACGGGCATGACGGCGACGATGACACTCCCAGCAACGTCCAACGCAGCAACCATGAACGCCAACCTGACTGGGTTGACGACGAAGACCACTTACTCTTACCGAGCTGTAGTGACGACGGTCGGTGGAACTTCGTCGAGCGCGATCTTCTCATTTACAACCAACTAAGAGGTTATCCTTGCATGGTTGTCTCACCTTGTGAAACGCCGGACAGGAAATCCGGGCCATTGTTGTTTCATAGAAGCCAGATTCAAGAGGCGTTTATCCTGCCTCGGCCCCAATCGATAGAATCAACGTAATGAATTCCGAGCAAAAGACGATGAGGCAAGTGCGTCCCAAGGGGGTGCGATGGATGTTTCTCGCCGTTTTCTCAAGCCTTCTGGTGCTGTGCAGTTGCCAGTCCATTACAGGGAGCTTCATTCGCGGAGCAACGATCACTCCCAACGCCGTGCACTTCACGCCGACCCTGGTCGGAAGCCAGAGTGTGGCTCGAACCGTGACTATCTCAAATTCTGGCTTTGCGCCGCTCACGATCAGCGCAATCTCGCTGACAGGGAGCCAGCTTGGCAGCTTTCACCAATTCAACGATTGCGGCCCGAGCCTGCCGGTCTCAGCCAGTTGCAGCATTCAGGTTTCCTTTGCCCCGACCGAGGCTGTTCCGATGGCCAAGGCTTCGATCAAGATCGTGGGTGATGGCTCGACCGCAGGTGTCATGATTCCGTTGATAGGATTGGGAAGTACGCAAACCAGTGCGGATGTGCTTGTCTATGGTGCAACGCCGGCAGGTATCATGGCCGCCGTCGCTGCCGCCGTGCATGGAAAGAAAGTCACGCTCCTCGACCCCGAAAATCACGTTGGCGGCATCATGACCAATGGATTGGGGTACAGCGACGAGTATGGCGATGCAATCATCGGTGGACTACCCAAAACGTTCTACTCGATTGTCAACGACCACTATCGTGGCAGCAAGATCAACCTGCGGGGCCAGGTCTTTGAGCCTCATGTTGCCGAAAACTCATTCGATACCATGCTCGCAAGGCACTCGGGCATTGCTGTAGCGATGGGCACCTCGTTCCAGTCTGTCCAAATGAATGGCACTGCCATCACAGGCATTGTGGCCAGCAACGGCACCACCTATACAGCGAAGCAATTCATAGACGCCAGCTATACCGGTGATCTGATGGCCGCTGCCGGGGTCACGTATACGGTGGGCCGCGAGTCTGTGGCCACCTATAACGAAGCCCTGGCGGGTGTGAACTCGCCAAACAAAATGGGCAATCAATCGATTGATGCCTACGTCGTGCGTGGTGACTCAAGCAGTGGTCTTATTGCTCATGTTAAGCCGACGACACTGCCCGCTCAGGGATCTGCTGATACCACCGTGATGGGCTACAACTATCGCATGTGCCTCAGTTCAGACCCATCCAACCAGATTCCATTCCCCCAACCGGTGAACTACAACCCTGCAGAATATGAGTTGCTCGGTCGCATGGCCACCGACATGAATCCTCCACTCCGCGTTGGTTACTACTTGGATATACATGCTCTCCCCGGTCTCAAGTTCGATTGGAACAATACTCGGAGCTTCTTTTCAACCGATGAGGTAGGCGAGAACTATCGATATCCCGACGGCTCCGCAGAAGAGCGCCGCAAGATTGCCGCAGAACAAAGACGCTACATGGAAGGTTTCATTCACTTCATTCTGACCGACAAGCGCATTCCGCCCGACGTACTGAAAACAGCACAAGGACTGGGGCTTTGCAAGGACGAATTTCTGGATAACGGCGGGTGGCCCAACCAGATCTACGTCCGCGAGGCCCGTCGTATGCTGGGCAGCTATGTCGCAACCCAGCACGACCTGGAAATGACAACGGCGGTTCAGGATTCGATTGGCGTCGGTGGTTACACTTCCGATGACCATCTGCACCATATTCTCAGTGTCAATGGCATCGTCCATTACGAGGCAAACCGCGGCTATCAGCCCAGACCGTATCCGATTTCATACCGTGTTCTGACTCCACGAGAATCAGAAGCAACCAACCTGCTGGTGCCTGTCGATGTTTCCGCATCTCACGTGGCCTATGACTCGCTGCGGGTCGAAGTTACCTACATGATCATGGGGCAGGCCGCTGGCACTGCGGCGGCGCTCGCAATTGACGGCAACACTACGGTGCAGGGCGTCAGCTACGGCACTCTTAGTTCACAGTTGCTCAATGATGGCGCCGTCATTACGCCCCCGTAAGCAGGCCACTGACGCTGCAAACACCGCTCAAGGTCGGCCAATCACTCCTTGGGAAGATCAACTAGAGCATTTTCAGGAATACTGTGAAGTGTCTAGCTTTCGCGAGGATGGATTTTTCTTGTTGAAAAATCCAGTCAGCGGTGCGGCCTCCGTTTATACCATTCCTGAAAATGCTTTAGCCGCAACCCAACTCCACGCATGAAAATGCCCGAGAACTCGTGAGAGGTCTCGGGCATTTGTTGGCGTTGCAATCGGATCGCTACGGTTGCACTGCGCAGGCGTGATACGTGTTGGAGTACTCGGTCTGCACCTCATACTTTTTGCCGTTGATCAGGAAGGTTGGCGCGAGATTGTTGCCGTTTGCGTCACCAAGCGTGTGGCACTCGTCGCCGATTTCTGATCCGCCCATAGGCGTGCCAGTGTGGTTTACCCATCCAGAGCCCACGATCGGGTCGGTAATCGCCTCAAAGAACTCATGTGAGAGCACGGAGTTGGTTGAATCTGCAAGCTGGCTGTTCGGGCTGGGGGTGGCTACCTGGCAACCCGGGGTCAACTGGTAAGGCTCCACACTGAAGATCACCGTGCCAATGTCAGAGAAAGTCACAGAGCTGTGGTACGCGCAGAAATAGAAGTTGTTCGTATTGTCCGGCGAATAGCAGGAGGTCGATTGATCGAAGCAGGTATCGACGCCATTCGGAAGGAAGATGTGATACATGTGGCCCAGGCCAGCGCCGTCGGTTTTTGCAACGGCATGGACAATCGCCCAGAGCTCATGCTCATAAAGGGTATTTCCGTAGAAGCCATAGGTGACAGAAGCATTTGCGCCCACCGTGTAACGGCCGCTGGCCGTCGTTCCAGCGAACTGGTCAGCCAGGTGAATAAAAGTGCTCTTGCCGAGGTCGGTGAGGAAGCCTTCGGGATTGCCCCAGTTCGCAGCAATCGTGCCTGTGTAGTCCACGTAAACTGCATGGGAGACGACCGTCTTCAGCGCTGCGCCGGTGCCCTTGGCCAGATCTGCCGGGTAGAAATAGGGCGCGGTGAGCGCATTGGGTGTGCGCGGAACTGTTACAGCGTTGGGCAGCGTACGGGCCAGACGCTTGTCGCTTTCGCCATTCAGCTTCATCGCAGCTTCGCGGGCGCCGGGCAGGTTGGCTGCCATCACATGGTAATAGTTGTTCTTCACGCCACCGGCGGCGGCAATATCGCCCTGGCCCACCGTGATGTGGCGGCGAACAACTGTTTCTTCACTCTGCTGAGCCTGGGCAGCGATGCCAAAGGTGAAAAGCGCGGCCAAAGCCAGGCTAGCCACGGGGAAAGTCAGGGAACGAATGATGCTCATACTGAACCTCTCTGATTCAAGTTTTTGGGTAATGTGCCGGATGTCACGAAAGGAACCGGTGTTTTAATTGACGCCATGAATTGGGCCTGTCTTGGCCCGTTTAGTATCCCCCATCTCGCTCCACTTGGAAAGTCAATTCTTCCGGCACCGGGTGTACTTTTGGTGTATTGCGTGGGTTGTGGGCGCGGGTATATTGTTCTCCCATTCCTTCTGCGGCTCGTCCCAACTCATGCCCCCCTCGCCGTCAGCCTACGCATATAATTCCCCTAAGGCTGGCAGCACCTCCAACCCAAGCCTTGGGACCTGAATGAATCTGCCCAATTCCATCACCATGAGCCGCATCGTCATGATTCCGCTGATGTTGTGGATACTCTCACCCCACTTTCCCTGGCACAGCGGCCGGGGTGAGCAGGAGTTGGCGGCCTCAGTTCTCTTTGTCCTGGCTTCAATTACGGATGGTGTGGATGGCTACCTGGCGCGCAAACGGGGCCAGATTACCACCATGGGCATCCTGCTCGACCCACTCGCTGACAAAATTATGGTCACGGCAGCCTTCATCGCTCTCGTTGCCTACAATCCCGATGTCGTCAAGGTCTGGATTGCCGTCGTCATTATCGGTCGTGAATTCCTCATCTCCGGCTTGCGGTCGATCGCTGCGTCCGAGGGCTTCACCATCCAGGCAAGCGACCTTGGCAAACTGAAAACGGTCATCCAGATCGTCGCCGTAGTTTCTGCCATCCTCGCCCATCGCTGGTATCAATGGGATTTTGGCGGATTTCTGCTGCCAATTAAATGGACTGCAATTACAGCTATCTACTTCGCGACCCTCGTATCTACAATTTCAGCAATCGATTATTTCATCGGGTTCTGGAAGAAAATTGATCATGCCGCCGCTGACAGGCGCAAGTCTTCGATACTTACCCGCAAAGGCGGTCGCAGTATCTCTCCCGTAGAGTAGAGCAGGACGAAATCACCCTGAAGCGACCCGTGTTCTCCCGCAGACACACAAGAAAAGAAGCCCCGGCAATCTGCGTGGGGCTTCTTTTCTTCATTCCTTGTGATGGATCGCTAAACCGCAGCCAGCACTGGCTCAACGAGAGCGGGCATTGACTTGGGTGCCGTCGCTGCTGGAGCATGCGCCGGGGCGTGGTTAGGCCGGGTAAGACGATGAACGAAGTGGTACGGCGGCCAGGGCCCCGACAGCTGCATCTGGCACTCGCGCATCATCGCGCTGGTGGTGGCGTACTTGTTCTGATAGCGCTCCACGCACTTGCGGTCAATCAGATGCGCAATATCCAGCAGCATCTTGCCGCTTTCCGTGAGCCGACAGCTCACTTCTTCATCCAGAGGTGAAAACATGCGGTGCATCTGGAAGCTGACGGCGCGCGCCCTGGTCTGGCGCTCACGCTGGCGGGTGGCATTCTCTCGCAGGTTAGAGAGGTACTCTTTGCCGACCCCCTCAAGCGGAAGATGCTTGTCCATCTTGCCCATCGAATCCAGTTGGTCCTTGCAGCAGGCATCCACGTAGATCTTCAGGTGCATTTCCGTCTTGCCGTGAAGTCGCTCGAGGTTTCCCTGGAACTGCTTCTGGTTTGAACGGATCGACTTGCGGAGAAACTCGTCGTCCTGAAAAACGGTTCCGAAACGAAACGGGAGCACGGTTGAGTGTTTGAAACAATCAGCAATCACTCGGGCGTGATCGACTCCGGCTTTTTGGTTCATTGTCTCGGCCGGGTTGTGTTCGCTGACCACGATAGCTAAGTCACTGGCCGGGTAAAGGAAAACTTGATTGCCACTCACTCCATGTACGGATTCAAGTGGGATAGGTTTGCGATGGCGGGCTAACTCAGGAAAGGCTTGCTTCTCTCCAATGCAATAGGCATACCATGCCATAACGTACACGCTCCATGGGGTGACGTGGGTATTCGCCACCCATTTTGTTAACGAGCTACAAAGTCAATTCAGTTCGTGAAGCTGAAGCAATACGCGTCAAGTTTCCGGCCCATCGGTCCAGGTTGTCCCTCAAGAGAGTGGGCTATCGCGAATACTAGCCCTCCGAAAATACGGCTGGCAACGGCATGCTTCACTAAATCCCAAAACGGGAGCAAGAAATGGAAAGTGATGTTTATCGAGTCAAATTAAAATGCAGTGCCGTAAACAAGGCCACTTGTAAGCGTATACCAATGCAGAAACACGGATTCGGCTCTCCGATTCGGTCTGGCAGGCAATTTACGTCGCCGGGCCGTTCGGTGACTGGTCAGCCTTTTGAAATGCCAGCACCTCCCCCGGATTGCCATCGCTGGCATCGCCGCCGTGCGAAACCTTCTGGAAGTGCGCTCCCGCCACCCGGTTTGGGCCGCCGCATATCACCGAAAAACGCTGACCCGGACCAGGCTGAACAAGTTTTGACTCTGGCCAAACTGGATTAACCAAGCCGGATGAGCCAAGCCGGGTTCAACAAGCCGGGTTAGCGAAGAATATGCTGCAGCTGCACCAGGAAATAGATATTCAGACCCAGCGAGACGGCCAGCAGAATCACGCCCACCACAGCAAAGGTGCTGATCCGGTTGCCCACCGACCGCAGATCTTCAACCAGCTCCTGTTGCTCCAGCGTGTTCCGGTCCGTTGCCTCGCGAACCCGCTCCAACTGGTCTTCGACGCGCTTCAGTGTGCCCAACTGCTCCTGCACCTGTCCGCGCAGATCGCGGTGACTGGTGCGCAGATCGGTCAGACCGCGCTCGATTGGTTCCAGGTCCACATGCACCTGGGCCGGTGGCGGATGGCCGTTGAGCCCGCTGTGAGGTCCCATCAGAGCACTCAGCGTGGTTGCAAAATTGCCATCCAGAAGCGGTAGAAGCCTTTGCACCAGCGGCAGTGTCGTGCGAACTGCGTTGACCACGCGCTGGAAGCCTGACTTCGCCGCATAGGGGTCGTCGGCCGCCGCCGTCAGGTTCGCCGCGCTCACCGATGCGCTGCTCTGCGTAGCAGAAGCATGCTGCGATTCTGCAAAGGAATCCGTCGCCGACGGTTGTCCCCACGGATTGCCATTGCTCGATGCGAGAGGCGGTTCGCTCCCCGAGGAGGCCGGGGGCGCAACCGGTGCAGGCTGAAATGGTGCAGGCTGAAATGGGGCCGCCTGATACGGGGTAGATTGCGTCGGGGTTTGATTCAGCACAGAAGAACTAGCCTGGTACGCACCCGGTTGAGGGAATTGTGGTGTCTGCGCAAACTGCGAGCCAGGTTGATAGGCTGCTTGGGCCGCTTGGGCTCCTTGGGTCGCCGGGGCTGCGGGCGGCATCATCCGCGCATCTTCAAAGCCCTGATACTGCGACGCAGATCGCTGACTGACTGTCGCACCAATCGGAAGCGGCGCTCCAGGAAATGGACGAAGGCGTGGTTCAGCGCCCGGGTCGCCCATCGCTTGCACTCGTTGGCCCAATTCGTCCAAACCAAAATTTTGCGGATCGCTCATCAAACACCTTTCGTAACCACTATATAAGAGCGCGGAAGCGACGACTATCGAAAGGCGAGGATCAGGCAGCCGGAATCAGGCATTCAAAAAGTCACGCCGTCTGCGCTTTGTTCAGGGCAAACAGCACTGTACGCAGCATTTCAGCCTCGGGCGCAGGCTTGCCAGTCCAAATCTCAAACTGGCGTGCTCCCTGGTAAACGAACATCTCAACGCCCTGAATCGTCGCAATGCCGCGTTTTCGAGCTACTTTCAGCAGTGGAGTCTCGAGCGGGTTGTATACCAGGTCAAAGACCAGCTTCGCCTGCCACTCTTCGCTTTCCAGCGGCAGCGGGTGAGCATTGCCATGCATTCCACAGGGCGTCGCGTTGATCATCACGTCAAACTCAGTCTCCGCGATCTGCTTCCGGGTGATATGCATGCACTTGGCACTAATCGCCAGTTCCTCCGCTGCAGCCTCTTTGCGGCTCCACACGGAAACCTGCGCTCCCCGGTCAACCAGGCCATACACCGCCGCAAGTGCCGCCCCACCCGCCCCCAGCACCAGCACCCGCGCTCCTTTGAGCCCAAGTCGTTTTTCCAGCGGCCTCACAATACCGGCAACGTCGGTGTTGAACCCATACAGCTTACCGTCGGCGCCCATGCGAATGGTATTGCACGCGCCCAGCTTCGCCGTCAGCGGGTCAACATTGGCCAGCGCGCTCAGCACTTTCTGCTTCATCGGCATGGTCACGCTGATGCCGCTCAGCGGCAGGCGGCGCGCAAGCGTCAGCAGGTCTTCAAGCGAATCCGTCTTGAGCGGCAGGTAAACCGCATTGATCCGTTCTCGATGAAAGGCAGTATTCTGCATCAGCGGTGAGAGGGAGTGTGCAATTGGATTGCCCGCTACTCCGTAAATCCGCGTCGCCTGGTCGATTTGCTCAATGTGGTAGAGATCTTTGAGCGTGCGCGCCGTCATCTGCCCGGCAGCCGTCGTTGCACCATCGGGTGCCGCGGCAAACGTAAAGCTCGCCCCTGCGCGCAAGCTCAGCACCCGGCTCACGATACCCTCTTCACCCATGGCAATTGCCACCAACTGCGCGTCGCCCGAGCGTTCAGTGATCCAGTGCAGCAGGTTCAGACTGTCAGTGAGCGTATGCGCCGTGCTCACAATCTTGATGTAGTCCGGCGTAAATTGCAGAATTCGCTTGAAAATCACCTCAGCATCCGGCGTGCCGGCAAAATCGTGAAAGCTGATCAGCAGCGCCGCACCCGCCTCACGCAGCGCTCCCAGCACTTTCTTTGTTGCTTCCTCCGCCGACTCAATTTCAAGATCAACCAGCGCAAAGCCAGCTTTTGCGGCGTTGGTCAGGATGCTCAATTCCTCGGCCAGCGTTCCTGAGAAATCCCCGCCATACGCCTTTCGCCTGCAGGTCGCAATGGCCGCGGCTTCCTTATGTCCGGCGAGAAACTGTGCTACAGCCTGCACCGCCTCCGCAGGATTGGGCAGGGAATCGAGCCGAAACTCGAGAAACTGTGACTCTGCCAGCGCCGCCTCGGCGCGCTCCAGCATCTCTGCCACCGTCTGTCCACGCAGCGCAACGCATACCCTGCCAACGCGAGAGCGGAGGTAAGCAGCGGGCGAATTGGGAGCGTGATGCAGCATGGCAGCAATTGCGCATCTTAGAACGCCCGCCGTCGCAGCGCAAGTGCATACCGCATCCTGCACCATGCCTACCATCCAGCACCCGAATCCAGCACCCGACATTCGCCGCCCACAACCGGGCCCGAATGTGGCAACCTAGAGGTTTGGAGGCTTTGGCAAAGATGAGTGTTGCGGTGGATGCAGTTTTGGATGTTTCGGCAGAAATTCATGCCTGGGATGGTGGCAATGTCTCAGCCGAGGGATTTGCCCAATGGGTCTCTGCCCGCCTCGCCGCCCATGAAGCGGCTCTCGCCGCGCTTCTCGCCGTCCACGAGCCCCGCACCCCAGAGAATTCGCTGCGCCTCTACGATGTCGCCCTTGAACAACTCAACCTCGCCGGGGCCCAGGCCGGTGTCCTCAACTCCGTCGCTGCCGAAAAAGCCGTCCGCGACCAGGCCCAGGATGAGTCGCAGCGCGTCTCCCAGGCCGGAACCGCCCTCAGCCTCAACCGCGAGGTCTACGCCGCCCTCTCTGCCATCGACCTCACCGCGGCCTCACCCGCAACCCGGCATTTCGTTCAGCGCACGCTGCTCGGTTACCGCCTCGCTGGTGTGGACAAAGACGACGCCACCCGTGCCCACCTTAACCAGCTTCACGAAAAGGCAACCAGGCTCTCCCTCGACTTCAGCCGCAATATCCAGGAGGGAGCACTGACCGTGATCGCCGAAAACGCCAGCGAACTCGACGGTCTGCCCGCTGACTACATGGCTCGCCATACCCCCAACTGCGACGGCCAGTTCCTGCTCTCCACCGACCAGCCCGACATGCAGCCGGTCATGACTTTTGCCAAGAGCGACGCACTTCGCGAACGTATGTTCCTCGCCTACAATACCCGCGCTTACCCCGCAAACCAGCAGATTCTCCTTGACCTGCTCGCCGTCCGTCAGGAAATCGCCACTCTCCTCGGCTTCTCCAGTTGGGCCAACCTCGCCACTGCCGACCAGATGATGGGTTCCGCCGCCAACGTCCGCTCCTTCATCGCCAGGCTTGAAGAAGCCAGCCGCCCCGGAGCCGCCCGCGAATACGAAATGGTCCTCGAATTCGCCCGTAAACACCAGCCCGGCCTCGACCGGATGAACGCCGCCAGCCGCGCTTACTGGTATGAGCAGTACCGCCGCCAGGCCTTCGCCTTTGACTCCCAATCCGTCCGCCCCTACTTCCCCTACAAGCAGGTCGAGCAGGGTGTGCTCGACACAGCCGCAAAACTCTTTGGCGTCCAGTTCCTCCGCTCCTCCGCCCCCGGATGGCATGAGAGCGTCTCGGTTTTCGAGGTTGTCGATGGCGACAAGCCCGTCGGCCGCTTCTACCTTGACATGCACCCTCGCGATGGCAAAGACAAGTGGTTCTCCGCCACCCCCGTCGTCACCGGCGTGCGCGGCCGCTACCTCCCCGAAGCGGGCCTCATCTGCAACTTCCCCGGCGGCGCAGAGGCTGAACAATCCGGCGACCCCGGCCTCATGCAGTACTCCGACGTAGTCACCTACTTCCATGAATTCGGCCACCTCATGCACGCTATCCTTGGCGGTCACACCGAGTGGGCCGGCCTCTCCGGCTTCGCCACCGAGGGTGATTTCATTGAAGTTCCCTCGCAGATGCTCGAAGAATTCTTCCGCGACGTCAACCTCCTCCAGAGCTTTGCCCACCACTACCAGACCGGCGAAGTGCTTCCCGCCGAGCTCATTCAAAAAATGAAGCTCGCTGGAGCCTTTGGCCGCGCCGACTGGGTCCGCTCCCAGCTCTACTACACCACCCTCTCGCTCGACCTCCACGACCAGGACCCCGCCGGGATCGACCTCGACCGCATCACCAAATCCCTCTACCAGAGCCTCCAACCCTGGCAGTGGATCGACGGCAATCGCATGTACGCCAGCTTTGGCCACCTCATGGGCTACTCGTCCAACTACTATACCTACGCCTACGACAAGGTCATCGCCCTCGACTTCTTTGCTCAATTCGACCCCGCCGACCTGCTCGGCTGCGCTTCGGGAAAGAAGTACCGACAGACCGTCCTCGAACAGGGCGGCTCCCGCCCCGGCCGCCAGATGGTCCAGGACTTCCTCGGCCGCGACGAAGAGTTCTCCGCCTTCACAGACTGGCTCAATGAAGAGTTCGCCGCCCAGTTTTCCGCCGGAATCTCCTGACCGGATGCCGGGTGCCCCATCCTTGACGCGTTCTTTGCGGCAAGGGTGGGATACCACCGAACTCAGCCCGTCTCAGCTTTTGCCGTTGCCTCAGCCTTTGCTTTTCCTGCTGTTATTTCCGCAGGGAATCTGCTTCACCCCAGCCACCCCGCCTGCCCATCAAAATCGAAAATCGTCTCGAAGCCCTCGCCAAAGCCACCGGCCGCCGCCGCGAAATCTATCGCTGACAACCTTTGCCGATAATTAGTTGCCCCAGGCGCATAATCGGTTCAGGTATTTGGCATGACCCCTGCTTTTCTGTCTGTCTTGCCTCTAAGAGAATCGGCTGCCGACAGCCTTTGTCATTCTGATCAAAGCGAGAGACTTACTTCTCGCACTTCACAAAGACACTCGTCTCCCAAAAGTGGATCCAACTGTCCCTCGAAAACGAATCAGGGAACCATGAAATATCGCAAAGTGCGATAAAAAACGCTTCAAAAGCCTCAGAAATGGCCAAAATGGGCAGAAAAAGTGAGAAACTCCCCCCTCCCCCCCCCTATCTTCTTCCTTTCTTCGCCCTGCATTTCGCCTGCATTCGTTTTCTGGAATGACTCAAATGAACGGTCAGCCATGCTCGACTATCATCTTAACTATGGCAAGCACAGAGGACTACAACGGAAAATGGGCGCTGGTCACCGGAGCCAGCGCGGGCATCGGTGCAGCTTTGGCGCGTGAGCTGGCGCGCAACGGAGCCAAACTGATTCTTACCGCGCGCCGCAAAGAGCGCCTCGAAGCCCTCGCCGCGGAACTAGCCGCCAGGGGAACGGATGTCCGCATCGTCCTCGCCGACCTCACTGAATCAACCGCACCGCAGGCGATCTACGATGCAATCGCTATCGAAGGTCTCAATGTCGAGATTCTCATCAACAACGCCGGCCTCGGACAGTACGCCGAGTTCGCCAACTGCGACCTCGGCCAGGAACTCGCCCAGATTCGCGTCAACTGCGAGGCCATGGTGCACCTTACACGCCTCTTCGTTCCCGCCATGATCGAGCGCCGACGCGGATGGGTCCTCGTCCTGGCCTCAACCGCCAGCTTCCAGCCCGTGCCGTTTCTCTCCACATACGCGGCCACCAAGGGCTTCGACCGATTTTTCGCCCTTGGACTAGCCGAGGAGGTCGCGCCTTTCGGCGTCAAGGTTACCGCCCTCTGCCCTGGGCCAACAGAAAGCGAATTTTTCGACGTAGCAGGCGCGGCGCAGTTCAAAGCGCGCGGTGTTCAATCTGCCGAAGCGGTGGCAAGGATCGGGCTGGAGGCGCTGGCCAAGGGAAAACGAACTATCATCCCCTACTTCAGCGGGCAGCTTACGGCCTTCCTGGTGCGCTTTCTACCCGTTGGTTTGATCACGCACTTTGTCGCCAAGGCGGCGCGGCCCGGCCAATCGTGAAGCGTTAGCGCGTCTCCGCTGGCAGCGTCTCAGGAATCTGTGAGTTGCTCGCCACGGTAAACGAATTGAAAAAGCGGATCACGTCTTCCTCGTGCCGGGCCGAGGCCGAGGGCGATGTCGCGATCAGCATGTAAAGTCTCGCGCCCGCATAAACAAAGCGAGTATCCAAAATGCCTCCGCCCACATTGCGAGAGACAAAATCGCGGCCTGGAAATCCCTGCGGCGTACTGCGCACTTCGCTCACCAGGGTCGTCGTCTCGGTCCGGCTCATCGCTCCGTCGCGCGCCTGGTCAAGCGTCTTGTCGGGGTTCAGATCGTTCACGCGCGCCACTGGCGGTTTCTCCGCCCACGCAATCGCATAGGTCCTGTCTGAGTCGGGCTTGACCAGCAACATATTCACCGGCTCCGTAGACCCGGTCTCGGAGGATGCCTGCACCACCATGCGTTTCGGCTCGCCCGGCATCTCCAGCTTGAATCCCAGCGAGGACTCATCAACCGGCCGCCACTCCTGGGGAACTGGCCTCCCAGTCAGAATCACGCCGTCGATGGGCCGAGACGGCATCCACGCGCGCAGTAAGCTGAATTCGTCGCGGTGGCCCCAGGCGTAGATCAAACCGATCACCGCCAGGATCGCGATCAAATATAGGTAAACGCGTTTCATATACTCTCAGCTTGCTGCCCGGTAATCACTTCTTCAAGCCGCGAATTGCATCTTTGGTAACGGGGGTGCCTCATTTGGCAACAGGTAACCTTTGTGGGAGGCATTCTGAAAAGTTTTTTTGCGAAACCGCTGTTTGCTGTAGCAACTATTTCTCAAACAATGCATCTTACTATTCAACAAGCAGAGGCAACCGCTGTAGCGTCTCCCCTCCAAAGAGCAACAATCTCCGTTGTTGGTCTGCTCGCAGACCCCCTCCCAACGATCCACTGAACTTCCCTTCTAAATTGCCTCTCAAGTGAGCCCGCCGGAAGGCGGGCTCTTAACTTGTTCAGGCATTTATTCTGTTCGCAGGGCGGGAATCAGAGCCGTCGAATCTTCGCAACAGAGAGGCAAGAAGGCAAGGCGGATGAAGGACCTGATCGACCACGCACCTCAACCTGACCGCTTCGAGCAGCAGGTCCAACCGATTCCTAAGCAGGTCCCGGTCCCAATCGTGGTTCAGCAATGGGCTGGTTTCCCGTGGCTCTGGCACGGATTCAGCACCCGTGAAGGTGGCGTGAGCCGCGCTTACCTGCCTGATTCCTGCGGCCTTGAAACTCGGGGCGATCTCAACCTCGGCTTCACCGCGCACGACACCGAAGAGAATGGTCTCGAAAATCGCCATCGTTTCGTCGCTTCCGTGACAGGAAGCCGTGAGACTCCCTACGTCACCGCACACCAGGTCCATTCCTGCCGCAGTGTGGCGGTCGACGAAAAACTGGTATCAGTGGCAAGATCTGCTTTCCCGGGCGCGACCCTTCTAGAGGACGCCGATGGTCTGATCACCCGTCAGCCTGGCATTCTGCTCGGCATCCAGACCGCAGACTGTGTCCCGGTGCTCATCGCTGACCCGGTTGAGCTCGTGGTGGCGGCCTTCCATTCAGGGTGGCGCGGAACCGTTGAAGCAATCGTTCAGTCAGGCGTCGCGCGGATGCAGGCGGAGTTTGGGTCGCTTCCGGCCAACCTGATTGCAGCCATTGGCCCATCGATTGGTCCATGCTGCTATACCGTTGGCGAGGAGGTCGTTGACCGATTCTCCTCGCGGTTCAGCTACGCCGAAGCGCTCTTCACGCGGCATGAGTCAGAATATCGGGCTCCAAGGCTGAATCTGGCAGAAGCCAATCGTCGCCAATTGGTCGATGCCGGGCTGCGGGCGAGTTCCATTTCTGTTGTGGGCGGCTGCACCAGTTGCCAGCCAGCGCTTTTCTTTTCCCATCGCGCCTCAGGCGGCCGTACCGGGCGGATGATGAGTGTAATCGGTATTCGGCCTTAATCCTGCGGGGGTACAGAGATGTCGTTGGCATTCTGACCTGACGGAAGTATCTTTTCGTCCGGACAACTGGGGTGGACGCATTTCCACAAATTGCTGTTCCCCGTCGGCCAATCTACGGCGGTTAGAATCCAGGCGTGGTGGTGTTTTTCGAATGGTAGAAGTGCCTGCACAAAGCCGGTCAGCGCCTGAGCGAAGCGCTCTGGCTCATCCCAGATTGGGTTGAAGCTGCCGGAGAAGACTGTAAAGCGATGCTGAGGTGCCGAGGCCAGCAACGCATCAAGTAATTTGAGATATGAACCCAGCGGCTGTTGATGACTCTGACGTGACAAAGCAAAGAGAATTGGGCAACTCAACCCTGCCAACATTGCACGGAGTTCAGTTTGGCTCCGATACAAATCAGCTTCGAGGGCATCTACGGTTTGCGCCATCGCCCGTCGCGCAGCCGTTTGGCGCAATGCCTGGATGCGGGAGGCTTTTGCGTGTCGCCCCAATGGCAATTCGCCAAAAACCTCTGTGGCGAGGCGCTGCAATCGTGAAAGAACTTTGTCGTCGCTTCGCTTGACCAGCCCCGCTGGTTGGCACAGCACTAACCCCGCGATGCGCGCTGAGTGCTCTGCCGCATAGCGTATCGCTACGACTGCTCCAATGCCGCAGCTGAGAAGAATGGGTCGACGTAGCGCGAGTTGGTTTAGTACGCCCTGGAGAAGAGATGTTGATCGCTCAAGGCTGAATTGCGAGCCAGTTTCGGAAGCGGGAATGCTTGTCTCTACGGGGAAGCATTGTCTGGACCAGTCCACCAGAATCAATTGGCTCCCGACCGGGCAACGAGCGAGCAGGTGGTCGTACTCCTGGCTCTCGCCACCGATGTCATTCAGGCAGACGATGGGCTGCATTTCGGGGTCAATGAGGCCTGCGCATCGCCAGCCAACTCGAGCACCGTCTACTTCACACCAACCTGTGGGGGTGCGAATACCTTCCCCAGCGTCAAAGCGCGGGCTGCGGAGGCTGGAGGCGGGATAGTCAGCTTCTTCCGTATTCCCTTTCCGGGACATGATTTGGCATTTTCTAGTTTGTTGAGGCTTCCTCGGGATTAACGAGGTCGCGCAATTCCTTGGAGGGCTTGAAATAGGGAACCCGCTTTGCGGGCACGTCTACGCGATCCCCGGTCTTGGGATTGCGGCCGATGCGGGGGTTTCGTTCACGAATTCGAAACGAGCCGAAACCGCGAATTTCAATCTTGTCTCCGGATTGAAGCGCGGCAATCACGGAGTCGAAGATGGTCTCGACAATCACTTCCCCATCCTTGCGGGTAAGGTCGCCGAGCTGGGTCACCTTCTCAACGAGGTCTGCTTTGGTCATGCCGATAGGCCTCCGCCTCCAAGAATAACCGGATTCTGTGCAGTCACCCAAAAAAAGTAGTTTCATGTGCAAATTGAAGCAGTTGGGGAACCGAGGAGTCACCTGTATGGGGTACTCCGACCCTGATGCGTCTCCGGTATGATGACAAAGAGTTGGTCCTGCTTGTAACCTTCGGGTTCGGCGATGTCCTCCAGCGAGGCCAGACTGCGACTTCGCCAGAAAGGTTCGAGTTTCCGTGACCGGCTATCCTGCCTGCAGTATCGTGATCCCCGCCTACAACGAGAGTGCCCGCATCAACGCGACACTTGAAGAGGTGGTTAGCTGTATCCGAGCGCTGCATTGGGATGCTGAAGTCATCGTGGTCAACGATGGCTCAACAGATTCCACCGCCGCGCAGGTGTTGGAATTCGCAAAAACTGCGCCGGAAGTTCGATTACTCGAAAACCCGGGAGGCAATCGCGGCAAGGGATTCAGTGTGCGCAACGGGCTGCTCCGTGCCCTCGGTGAGATTGTGATGTTCTCAGACGCCGATCTCTCTGCACCCATCGCCGAAGCGGAACTGCTTTTTGAGGCGATCCGCGGCGGGGCTGACATCGCCATTGGCTCCCGTTGGCTGGAACGCAATCGTCAGACACACCGGCAGCCGCTTTACCGGCAGTTCTTCGGCCGCTGCTTCAACCTTGTAACCCGCTCTGTAATGGGGTTGCGCTTTGCCGATACACAATGCGGATTCAAAGCATTTACGCGCAGCGCCGCCCAGACCGTCTTCCAACTGCAGACGATTGAGGGATGGGGATTTGACCCTGAGATCCTGTTCATCGCCAGCAAGCGCCATCTCCGTATTGAAGAAGTGCCAGTTTCGTGGGGACATGATGAGCGCAGCCGCCTCAGCTACCTGCGCGACGGTTTTCACATGCTGCGTGAGATGGCGATGATCCGCTGGAACGCTCTTTTGGGAAAATACGGCGGACCGGTGCATCAGATTGAACGGCCAACCTAGTAAGGTGAGAGGCCCCTGGAAAATCCGGTCCATCCGCCAAGGATTCGATTCATAGCTGGGTTGTGGACCAAGCCAGGGGTGAAATTATGGGCAAGAAAGTGAGTTCAGACGCGCGATGCCTCACGCAAACCTGGTTCAGATCGCGGCTATCGTTATCTTCGTCTTATTACTTTCCCTGCTGATCTGGCGTCGAGGTAACCGGCCTTAGTCCATGGTAAGTGAAAGTTTCTACGGCATTTGCACAAAGGTCACCTACCCGGATTCGAAGAAAATAATCCTCTTGACAGCCTGTGGTCGGCGAGTAAGACTGGTGAGCACACTCCCCCACGAGGTGCTCTATGTTGAAACCAATACTTGCAGGCTTGACTCTCTCTGCAGCCCTTGCCCTGGTGCCTTTCGGCTCCGCTCAACAGGCTCCGCCGGTTGCGGATACTTACGTCAGTAATCTGAATCCCTCTGCCAACTTTGGAGCCAGCCAGCTCAATATTGTGGGCAAGGGACAGATCACCTACATTAAGTTCGACCTGTCTGCCATTCCGCCGGGCTCGGCAGTCAAGAAGGCTTCGCTGCGATTGTTCGTTGATGCGGTAGCCGTCGGCGGTCAGTTTGATGTGTACAACCTGCCGAAAACGCCGGCCTGGAGTGAGAGCACGCTGCGTTACAGCGGAACGCGTCCACTCCCGGGGAATTCGGCGACTGGTGGCCACCCGGTCACCGTGAACAACGCAAGCACGAACATGTTTGTGCAGATTGACATCACGCCCACGGTTCAGGGGTGGATGGCCGATCCGACGACCAATAATGGCATTGCGCTCGGCCTAATCGGGACCCAGGGGCTGTTTGGTATTGATAGCAAAGAGAGCGAAGAAACCTCGCACCAGCCCGAATTGGAGATCGTGCTCGTAGGACCGGCAGGTCCTCAGGGGCCACAGGGCGTGCAAGGGTTGACGGGTGCTCAGGGTCCGCAAGGCAATACTGGTCCAATTGGCCCCATAGGCCCTATTGGTCCAACCGGACTCATTGGCCCAACAGGCCCAAAGGGTGACACTGGCCCGATTGGCCCAGTTGGTGCAACGGGTCAAACTGGCGCAACCGGTGCAACAGGCCCGCAGGGTCCGACTGGAAATACGGGTGCCCAGGGAGTGCAAGGCAATACCGGTCCAATGGGTCCTAAGGGTGATACGGGTGTGACCGGCCCCCTTGGCCCTCAGGGTCTGAAAGGTGATACTGGCCCCCTTGGCCCAGTTGGTGCAACGGGTCAGACTGGCGCAACCGGTGCAGCAGGCCCGCAGGGTCCGACTGGAAATACGGGTGCTCAGGGACCGCAAGGCAATACTGGTCCAATGGGTCCGCTGGGTCCTAAGGGTGATACGGGTGCGACCGGACCCTTTGGCCCTCAGGGACTGAAAGGTGATACTGGAGCAACTGGTCCTACTGGAGCGACTGGTAATACTGGTCCTCAGGGTAGTCAGGGAGTTAAGGGCGATAAAGGTGATACCGGACCCATGGGCGCTCAGGGAAATCAAGGCCCACAGGGCGCGCCAGGGTTGAATGGGACGAACGGAACCAACGGCGTAGACGGGACGAATGGCAAAGACGGAACCAACGGAACGGGCTTCAACTTCCGCGGTGCTTTCGACTCGAGCGCGACCTATACTCCTTATGATGTCGTGACGTTCAATGGATCGACCTACAACGCGACAACTCCGATTGCTTCCGATGGGTCGAATCCCACCACGAATATGGGTTGGGTATTGGTGGCGTCAGCGGGTGCGCCGGGGACTCAGGGTGCTCCGGGCACGCCTGGGGTGCCGGGTACTCCTGGACTTCCCGGAGCAACTGGGCCGGCCGGGCTGGCTGGGCCAAAGGGTGATACAGGCCCCACGGGCACTCAAGGCCTACAGGGTATACAGGGTGTACCTGGGCCGGGCGTGAATGCGCGCATGATCTTCCCCTCCTTCTTCCCTGGAAACCTGCAGGGCACATGGACGGGCGGTCAGTTGAGTCTTGATCAGCCAATTACGGTCTTGCGCATTGCAGCGACGGCCAAGACGCCAACCGATGCAAAATGCCCCGCAGCGGTTTTTCGATTTACGGATGGCACCAAGGGCCAGGACCTGGTGCTGACTCCTGGCACCTACTGGTCTGACAGCGGCCCGATCGTTCTCACCTTTGCGGCGGGACAGACGCTGCAGGCATCTCTGCGCACCGGATCTACGTGTGCTTCGAACACCGGTGCGGATGCCAACCTGCTGGTCGAATACAAAATGCAGGATTCGACCGACACGGATACCTGTGCGGGAACGAAGTGCGGCATGTACTGCGAAACTACTGGCTCTGACCCGGCTAACTGCGGTAGTTGCGGAATAGCCTGTGCGGCTGGTTCGGCGTGCACCAACGGCGTCTGCGTCCTGGCTGGCTGTCCGGTGGGTCAAACGCTTTGCGGTTCGGCGTGCGTCAACACAAACGGGAATGACTCGACGAACTGCGGTGCCTGTGGCTTAGTGTGCCCTGGTGGCCAAACCTGTAACGGCGGCAAATGCCTGGCGACCGCGTGCGCGCCCAACTGCGGCATTGGCGCCAAATGCGCCATCAACAGCGATTGCTCAAGCCTGGAATGTAACGGCGGAGTCTGCGCAGCAGCAACTTGCTCTGACATGATCAAAGATGGCTCGGAAACCGACGTTGATTGCGGCGGCGGAGCCTGCCCGTCCTGCGCTCTTGGGAAGGCCTGCTCGCAGGGCACAGACTGCCAGAGCGGGAACTGTACGAATGGCGTGTGCGCCTCAGCCGCATTGAGCCCCCTTGGCGCAACCTGCAGCTCCAACCTCACCTGCGGCAGCGGACACTGTACCAGTGGCGTTTGCTGCAATACGGCTTGCATCGCTTCAGGTAATCCTTGCCAGGCGGCGAGCTGCAACAGCCAGGGTGCTGCTGGCACCTGCACGACTTCCAACCTGCCTGCAGGAACGGCTTGCGGCTCCGGTCAAACATGCGATGGAAACGGTGTTTGCCAGACGACCTGTGCGGCTGGGACGACCCTCTGCGGCGGTAAGTGCGTCAACGAGCAGACCGACACGACCAATTGCGGAGCGTGCGGCATTGCTTGCCCTGCCGGCAACGCTTGTATCAACAGCGTCTGCACGCTGTCCTGTCCGGCGGGAACCACGAATTGTGCCGGCGTGTGCGTCAATACCAGCACAAGCACCTCGAACTGCGGAGTCTGCGGCACTGTTTGCGCCACCTTCAACGACGTTGCCGCTTGCACTAACGGTGCATGCGGCGTGGCTAGCTGCAACTCTGGATTCGCTGATTGCGATAACAATCCAAATGACGGTTGCGAAGTCAATACGACCTTTGATCTAAACAACTGTGGCGGTTGTGGGGTCAGATGCACGTCTGGCTCCACATGTAGCAAGGGTGCCTGCCAGCCTCCTCCAGCGTGCACTTCAAACTGCGGCCTCGGAGTGGCTTGCACGACCGATGCTAACTGCGCCAGCAATGCCTGCGATGCACTTTCGCTGGTTTGTGTTTCCAACCAGTGTGCTGACCACCGCCAGGATGGCAGCGAGACCGACGTGGATTGCGGCGGAAATAGCTGTGCTTCTTGTGCCACGGGCAAAAAATGCTCGATTAACAACGACTGTGCACCGGGTCACTCCTGCTCATTATTGGGTGTATGCAATTGACGCAAAGTCGGGTAGTGAGAGTAGGCTTCAACTCAGGCTTTTTTAGGGCTATTTCGGAGAAACGATGATTCAGAAGCGATGGTTTTACACGGGGTTGGCACTGGTCCTTCTAGTGCCGGTGGTCAAGGCGCAGGATAAGGCGGGCTCAACCCCACTGAATGCTGCAGGAACCAAAAGCGGTTCCGCGTCCAGATCAGTCAAATCGGATTCGGTCACGATCAATATGCCCGAGGGGATGAGCAAAGATCAGGCCGACGCAATCCTTCAGGAGCTACGCCAGATTCGGCAGCTCCTTCAAAATCAGCAGACCGCAAATGTCCAGGCAAACAAGCCAGCGGCTGCGGCAGCTCCCACGCAGGCGCAGTCAGACAAAGTAAAGATGAATGTCAGCCAGGGCTGGTATTCCCTCGGCCGTGCCGACGCGCCTGTGACGATGGTTGAGTTCACTGACTATCAGTGCCCCTTCTGCCGTCGTTTTGAGTCCGACAGCTTTGCCCAACTCAAAAAGAATTACATTGATACGGGCAAGGTGCGCTTTGTTTCCCGCGATTTACCTCTGGAGTTTCATCCCAATGCCAACCCCGCCGCTCAGGCCGCGCGCTGCGCCGGTGAGCAACATAAGTTCTGGGAGATGCATGATGCGATCATGCAGGATACGTCGACAGACCTCAGCGCGGACGCAATCTTGAAATATGGGCAAAAGGTCAACCTGGATATGCCCATCTTCAAAGCCTGTGTCGGCGAGAAGAAGTTTACCGAGTCCATCCAGAAGGATACGGCAGATGCTGGATTGCTGGGCATCAGCGGTACTCCCAGCTTCGTCATCGGCAAGACCGCCAGCGACGCCATCGATGGCGTGCGGATTGTCGGTGCAGTACCGTATACAGTCTTTGATTCTGCAATCAAGGACATACTGCCAAAATAGCGATTCAGAGGTGCCGCCCGGAGCGATGCAGCGAATTTCTGCAATGTGCCTTGCCTACCGTGGATGTAACCGCTTACATTGCTCCCGAGGTATTTTTTATGCATCTACGTTCTCCACGTCGAATTTTGGCCGCAACCCTGCTCGCCCTCACTGCTGTCTCCGTCGCCCACGCTGTTGAGGCACCGCAGATTGTTCAGAAAGACGGCCGCTACGCCCTGATGGTTGAGGGGCGGCCCTACCTGGTGCTGGGCGGACAGATTCACAACTCCAGCGGCTGGCCCAGCGAACTTCCCCAGGTCTGGAAGTCAATGGCCGCGCTCCATGCCAACACGGTCGAGGCACCGGTCTACTGGGAACAGTTGGAAGCCCAGCCAGGAAAATTCGATTTCAGTAACGTCGATCAGATCATCGAGGGCGCGCGGGCCCATGAATTGCATGTGGTCCTGCTCTGGTTTGGCACCTGGAAGAACGGCAACAATCACTACGTACCGACCTGGGTAAAGGCTGACACCAAGCGCTTTCCCCGCGTCATCCGGCCCGATGGTGAGCCGATTGATGTCATGTCGCCCATTTCTCACAACACACTCGAAGCCGACAAAACTGCCTTTACAGCCCTCATGCGCCACCTGAAGGAAGTCGATAGCGAGCGTCACACTGTCATCATGATTCAGGTTGAGAACGAGTCGGGAAACGTAGGTAGCATTCGCGACAACTCACCGGAAGCCAATCGCGAGTTTGCCGGGCAAGTGCCCGCTGACCTTATTGCCGCCTCGCACAGGTCTGCCGGCACCTGGAGTCAGGTCTTCGGTTCTGATGCAGACGAAACTTTTCAGGTCTACCATCAGGCGCGCTATATTAACGAAATCGCGGCCGCCGGCAAGGCCGAGTTCGCCATCCCCCTCTATATCAATGTGTGGATTGATTATCCTGCAGCACAGTTGGCTCAGCGCCAGCTTCCTGCACCCGGCATTGGCTACCCCAGCGGCGGAGCGGTGCAAAAGTTTGTCGGCCTGTGGCGCACTCTCGCTCCTGCCCTCGATATGATTGGCCCTGACATTTATACCGACGACTCAGGCTTCTACCGGGAGACGATGGCCACCTACAAGCGTTCCGACAATCCACTATGGATTCCGGAAACCGGCCGCAGTGACAGCTTTGCCAAGTTCTTCTTTTATGCGCTGGGCAGCGGGGCCATAGGCTTCTCCCCTTTTGGCGTCGATGAATCCGGCTGGAACATTACCGGCGACGAAGCCTGGAAAGCGCATGGCAACAACTTTGCCATGATCAACCCCATGAGCCAGGAAATTGCTCAGTTCGAGTTTGACGGCAAGCTCAAGACCAGCGTCGAGGAGCCCGGACAGGCAACGCAGGAGCTTGATTTTGGCGGATGGCAAGCTACCGTGGCTTTTGGTTTCCCTCAAAATGATGGCCGTCGCGCACCCGGCACGAAGGACGCGCACGGTGCCGCAGTGGTCGTTCAACTCGGTCCAGACGAGTTTCTCGTGACAGGTGTCGATGCCAGCGTCACCTTCCACCTCGCGGGCAAGATGCCCTGGATTCATAGTGAAGTGATCTCAGCCGAACAGGGCACGTACGAAAAGGGCGTTTGGAAGCCGGTGCGCCTTTGGAATGGCGACGAAACAGATCGCGGCCTCACATTCCAGCAACAACATGAAGTTGTCCGAGTTCGCATGGGCAAGTTCTAGAGCTGTTTGATCGATTGTGCGCCGCCGGCCGTCAAGCCCCTTCCACCGCTCGAATCTTGGCCGCAATATCGCCAGACAGGCTTTCGAGATCAGGGTGGAAGCGGCCTCGTGCCTCCTGCGGGATCTTGTTTTGTATATCGTCAAACAAGGCAGGCTCACATCCTGGAAATGCCGTAAAACCCGCCGCATCCGCCAAATGACAGCTCACACAGACCAGGTCTGCGACCTCCCAGCTTTGAGTACTTTCCACCGAAACATGATGATGGGCAACGCTCGCATCAAAATCATGCGGCAGCTTCCAACTGGCAATCAACTGCTGGCCTGCTTCACAGTGGTCAAAGCCAAAAAGCGCCCACTCAGCCTCTAGAATGCTGCCCGCTGGTCCAACGTGGTTGTCCAGCAACGCAGCATACTGTTTTGGCTTGATAACAGCCATCGCCAGTCGGCCAATGTCGTGCATCACACCCGCGGTGTAAGCAAGGTCCTTGTCCATGAAGCTAGCGACTGCCAACTGCTCGGCAATCATGGCACATGCCAGGTTATGGTGCCAGACACCTTTCATGGTGGGATGGTTGATCGTCTGGCCGAGGTAGGCACGTACTGCAACCGTCAGGCAAAGACCCTGGATGTGGCGCGTTCCCAGGCGCGAAACCGCCTGCAGAATGCTCATTGCCGGCACTCGCGGCGCATACAGCGGAGAATTCGCAATGGTGAGAATTTCGCTCGCAAATGCCGGGTCCGCAGCAATCAGGGTCGCGACACGGTCCAGAGGGACATCGTCCTTGTTGACCATTTGCATCACGCGTATAGCTATCTGGGGAAACGGCGATAGGCGAAAGTATGCCCAGGGCAGGTTTACCGACTTGTCACTCAGCTCTTCCGTCTCCACCACAATGCGCCTCTACCCGCCAAAACATATCTTGCTGGCACTAAAGACCTATTCGGCGCAGAAGTCGCATGACTTGAGGCAATTGGTTTGAACAAACTAACAATCCCTTAATTCCTGGCTCGAATCACCGCATCATGTTCACTTTGGCGATTCGTCTGCCGGTTGGTACCACGGCACATTCTTCTGTTGAAAAAGGAAGGGCGACTTGGCCAGAAGGTGCGCCAGGATGCGATGGGCCAGCCGGACCGATTGTTCCACTTCCGCGTCCCACTCCGGCTGCGAAGCTGTCTCAACGACGATTCGGGGCCATTTTGCCGTACGAATAGCGAGAATCAGGCTGCTGGCTATCACCAGCGTCGGCCCGATCCGCGACAAATCCACTTCCTTCCGATATCCGGCGATCTGCATGACCCCAGTATAGGCGAATAAAAGGCGAAAATTTCCTCAGTTTTCAGATTCTATGTCGGTCGGCGGCTACCCCCTCGTTGCCGCCAAATCAAGGTTGAATCGCCAGCTTTTCGCGCTCCAGCAGATGCAGAATGTAAGCCCCGGCACCGTATCCAGCCATGGGCAAAGCGCCTGTCGGCGCCCCAAGTTCGCCCGGAAACAAGGGGCAACTCTCTGCCACGTACATTTCTGGGATGATATTGTGGTCTGCAGCTGCTTTGTCGACGATTCTTTCCAACATTGCTGCAGCCTCTTTGTTTCTCCCCAGTCGGCGATACACTTCGGCCAAGCTGAAATCGACAAACAGGAACTCCTGCTTCTCATACCAGTATTCAAAGATGGCAGGGTCAGTATAGGTGCCGCGAACCCGCCGATAACCGCCGGATCGAACCCTGAGCAATTCCATTCGTTCAACTGTGTCGCGAATCATCGCCGGATCTGTGACAATCCCAGCATTGATCATGGCTAGCAGGGCTCCGTCGATATCGTTTTTCACGCCTTCTTCCAACGTTCCTCGCAGCTGCCCGCCCCGGATGAATGCCGCATTGAACCCCTTCTCCAGGAGGGCTATTTGTATACCTGCCTCGGTTTGGGTGTGCTCATCGCCTGCCTGACGCGCGATGTCTGCAAAATTGCGCAGTCCTAAAATCGCCGCTGAAGTCGAAAACGCGAAATGCTTCTGGTCTTTCTGATGCTCTTCCCATATCGAGGTGTCGGCAGCAACAATCGCACCTTTACCCTGTTTATCCGTATTTACCAGCAACGGCTTTACGACAAAATCCCGCGCGCTCTCGTAGAGCCGGCCTCGATATGTCGAGCTATGCAACAGGGCGGTATCGTTGTACTTCCGTTCATACTCACCGAGGGCCCATAGCGCGAGTCCCCAATCGTCGAATTCAATGTTGGTAGCACCCTCCATCGTAAAGAAGGGCTCTTCTGAGCCATCACCAAAGTAGCGCACGACTGAAATCTGGTAGTCCGCGCCGCGTGTTTCACCCCGCATCTTGCCTGTGGGCTCGGCGTTGAAGTAGGCCAGCAGCGCGGCGCGGGCCTCGCTCTGGTGCCCCATCTTTGCCAGTGCGACGGTGGCATAGGCCATATCCCGCACCCACGGCGTAAACCACACGCCGTCAGGCAAGCTGGCGATGATGAGCCCGTTGTTGTGGCGGCCAGCGCGGTTTGGCTCACGGCTTTGTGCCATGCGCAGCATGACCTCGCTCTCACGCCATAGATGTCGTTCCTTTTCGCTCTGAAAATGCACGGCCGGCTTTACCCGCCATTGCTCAAGCTCGGCCATCTCGCGCCTCGCCAACGCACCCGCTGCCAGCCCCGCCTGCCAGCGAATGAACTCCGTCACTGTTGGCCGCAGTTGTGCCACATCTTCGAGGGTAATCAAAGCCCAGGCAGAGCCCCCATTCAGCCGCCGTTGCACTTGCCCCGGTGCGGCCTTCTTGCCTTCGAGCGGAATCAGCAAGAGAGACTCCTCAATGCCTTTGAATCTCAGCACCCGCAAGTCTCGACCCGAGATCCGGATGACTGAATGCGACCTCACCGGATGGCTCCACTCCGCTTGCAAACCGTGCGCCGGATTCTGCCCCTGCCCTGGTTCCCAACTGACGATGAGGCACGCCTGCCGCAAGCCAAAGGGCATGAAGACCATCCCCTCGCCGTCGCTCCGGTGCACCCGGATCATCTGCGAGTCTGCCTCGTACTCTGCCGAAGGGCTTTGCGCGATGCCCGTGCCCCAGCCCAGAGTCTTGATGAAATTCGGAGTTTCGATGCCTTCGCTCAGTGGGTTTAGCGCATCCGGCTTTCCAAAGCTGTAGGGATGCCCGTAGAACCGCGTCACTGTGGCGGTTTCCGGAGAGATCACCGCAAATCCAAATCCGTTGCCGGTGACCAGATGCGATGCTGAAGCAGGCATCCCGGCCAGCAGGAGCGCGCAGAAACCAGAAGCGAGAGAACAGACGAATCTCATGGCCAACACAGTTTCGACGACGCAATTGAATTACGCAACTCTGGAAGGAGTCAGGCAAAAAGATTATCTATATATGGTGGGCGATGCAGGATTCGAACCTGCGACTTCCACCGTGTGAAGGTGGCACTCTACCGCTGAGTTAATCGCCCGCGATCTACAAACATCTGCCTGGGCTGGGTGCCCTTGGGCGAGGCGGGTCTACTACGGTAGAGTATCATCAGCGAGCCGGGCTCTTCAATGCTGGCTGCCCGAGCGGTCTTCACGCTTCAGCGGTTGGAGAGCGGCGGAATACGGACGCAGCTCCGGTAAATTTTCCGTGAAGCGCTTCAATGATGTTCTCGTTTGGATTCGACCTTTTTTCGCACAATGCGCCTGCGACTTCTGCCAACGCGATCTTCTGCTGAGCCGCCTTTGCCCCGCGAGCTTCACGGAGTTGCAGGCCCCGGTTCTGGCCATCCAGCCAGCCCGATGACGTGCATACAGAGCGGACAAGAATCGCCCGAGTCTGCGCAACATTTCGCGGCTAACGGTGTTCAAGAGGATATGGCAAGCCTGGCGATTCACAATCCGGGGCTAACTTTGGGGCAGGGATTGAATGCTGGCCGAGGTTCTGTGGGCTCGGTCACCGCCAGTCCGCCTGCCGCGGAGCGAGTCGTCGAGGCGGAGCGCACCGACGCCGAGGTCATGCTGGCAGTCGCCGCCGGGGATGAGGCCGGGTATACCTACCTCGTCGGCAAATATCATCGCGCGATCATTCGCTTCTTGTTCCGGATGGTGCACAATGAAGCGGTTGCAGAAGAACTTGCGCAGGAGGTGTTTCTCCGCGTCTATCGTTCGCGTGAAAGCTACCGCGCCGAGGCCAAGTTCAGCACCTGGTTATATCGTATCGCCACCAACCTGGCCGTAAACCATGCACGCGATACGAGGTATGAGCGAACAGCGCAGGTTGTCGAATTAGACGTACCGGATTCCGACTCCGGAGCAGCACCAGAAGTAGCGGACGATGATCCGAACGTCGAGCAGCAGCTATTGCGCGAGGAGCGTATGGCAGCAATTCGGGCCCAGGTGGCGGCCCTGCCTGAGCGGCAACGCATGGCCGTTCTCATGCACAAGTACCAGGAGATGGACTATCGCGAGATTGGCGAAGTGTTGAAATTGAGTGAATCGGCGACCAAGTCGCTTCTATTTCGTGCTTATCAAACCTTGCGCGAGACATTGAAGCAATACAACTAGCCGAGGGTAATGCAACTGAAGCCGGGGCACACCGGTAATGAGAAGGGAGTACCCAATGACCTGTAACGAAATGAACTCGAAGATGCCCGACGTGCTTTTCGAGACTGAACAATTGAATGCCACGGTGACCGATGATCTTAGCTTCAGTGAGGCTCAGGCGCATCTGGCCGAGTGCAGCGACTGTCGCCAGCAGCTTACTGAGTTGCGCGAAACCATGGCGCTGCTCGATACATGGGAGGCTCCGGAGCCCAATCCCTACTTCTTGACGCGGCTCAATGCCCGCCTCGACGAGGAGCGCGAGGCCGCTCCGGCGAGCTGGTTAGAAAAGGTTCGCGCGCGTTTGGTTTATGGTTCGCAATGGTCCTTGCGTTCGATGCGGCCGGTGGCGGCGATGGCGATGACACTGGTGTTGCTGGTGAGTGGCGGAGTTTATTTCAACTCGAATGATGCGGGCCACCAACCGACTCCGGAAAACCAGCCAAATCAGGCCGCCGTAGTGCATGACCTGCAGACGCTCGACACCAACGCGCAATTACTGGATCAACTGGAGACTCTTTCCAATCAGAACAGCGACTAAGCAGCGCAACTGGCTTGAAACCAAGGGCAAGCTGAAAGTATGAAAGGAATGGAAGACAGCAGCATGAACAACCTGGGACACAACGCGAGAATCACCCGGAATACGGCAGTCGCTGCCTGTCTGGGGATTTTACTGTCGGTGGGTGCAGGGTCTCTTGTTGCGCAGCCAGCTCAGCACGGAAACCCTCCGTCGCAGCGTCCTGCCCCGGCTCCCCGGCCGCCCCAGCCCAATGCGCAGCCGCGACCTCAGCCGCGCCCCGAGTCTCGCCCTCAGTTTGCACCCCCAAACCGCAGCCAAAATTTTCCTCAGCCTCGGCCTCAGGTTGCGCCGCGTCCTGGCGCTAACTTTCCAGGGAACACATATCCCAGCCGAAACTATCCCGGTAGCAATTTACCCGGCCGTCCGCAGCTGATGAATCCAATGCCGTCTCGTCCAGATACGGCAAGGCCCCAGCCCGGTTACCCCCAGCCCAGTCATCTCCAACCAGGTTATCCGCCCACTGGGAATCCGCAGGGTTTTGGACCCGGAAACGGCAATGCTCCAGGTACCAACCGATCGCCAGGTTTCCCCAATGCTCTACCCTCGAATCGGCCGCAATATCCGGGTACACCTTATTCGATACGTCCTTCGCCGCAGTCCGCGGGGCATTTGCCAGATTGGATCGCGCAGCATAGTAATCTGCCCGTCGATCAGCAGGAGCGAGCCTTGCGCAGTGAGCCTGGATTCAATCATCTGAACCCCGGCGATCAGCAGCGCGTCATCCAGCAGCTTCACCAGGTGAACCAGATGCCTGAGCCGCAGCGTGATCGTCGCCTCGCGCGGGCAGAGGCACTTGAACACCTTTCTGCTGCAGTGCGCAATCAAGTAACGCAGTCGGCTCGACAAATGGCCAGCCTGCCGGCTGATCGGCAATCGCAGGTGCGCCGCGCCTTCCAGGATTTACGCGGTGTGCCAACGGATCAACGTGCGACTGTGCTCAACTCGGCACGCTATGGTTCTGCGTTTTCGCCCGAAGAGCGCGGCATCCTTGAGAATCTGCTGCGCGTTGAGCCATACGAATCCCCACGCTGATCTGCCACCTGCGTCAGCTCAGGATCGGATCAGGTTTTTTGCCAGGAAGAAGACATTTGCCGGCCTCTCCGCCAGCCGTCTCATGAAGTAGGGGTACCACTCGCGCCCAAAAGGAATGTATATCCGCACGTTGTACCCTTCGCGCACCAGGCGCTTCTGCAGGTCGCGGCGCACTCCATACAACATTTGGAATTCGAAGTGGTCAGGTGCGATCCCCTGATTGCTGGCGTAGTTCTTGGTTGCCTCAATCATCGCCTCATCGTGCGTGGCGATGCCATGGTAGAGCGGGCTGGAAAGCAGAATGCCCATCAGCCGCACGTAGTTGGTGTCTACGTCTGTCTTTTTGGGGAAGGCAACAGAAGGCGGTTCCTGATAAGCGCCTTTGCACAGACGCACTCGGATGCCGTTATCAATCAGTTGCTGTATGTCGGCTTCGGAACGGTATAGATACGACTGGATGACGATACCGATGTGACCACGATACTCTTCGCGAGCGTGGATGTGGTGCACCAGGTCAAGCGTTACCTGGGTCAGGGGCGACCCTTCCATATCGATACGCAAGAAATTGCCCGTTGCGCGGGCGTGCTCCGTCAGCCCGGAAGCGATCTTGTAAGCCAGATCCGGGTCCAACTCCAATCCCATCTGAGTAAGCTTCACGCTGATGTTGGCCTTGAGCTTTTTGGCTGCGATGGAATCCAGCAGTCGGTGGTAGATTTCCGCAGACCGATGCGCTTCGATTTCAGTGGCCACGCTTTCGCCCAGCGAGTCCAGGGTCGCCGTCATACCGTAGTTATTGAGCATTTCAGCTGCGCGTAAGACGTCTTCGACCTCGAGCCCGGCAACAAACCGCGAACTGAGCTTGCGCCCGACGCCAGAGTCTTCGCTGAAGCGGCGGATGGGCTGATTGGTCGATAGAGCGATGAAAGCGGAACGAAGCAGGGCCATTTTCCGTAGTTACTCCCAGTGGAACTTCCTGAACCAGCGTCTACATCCTTGAGTCTCAACTTGATTTGACCGAAGGCAGAAACAAACCTGAATCTTCAGTTTCGCACACGTGGCGAAATCGCCCGGGAGGAAGTTGATACCATGGAAACAGGTCATTTCACGTTTGAATGCCGATTCAAGGCAACTGTAGCGCGCCGCAGGGCTCTCAATCTGCGCCAGATTGCTCTGTGGGTCGCATTCCTGACGTTTTGCGGCGCATCGGCCTGGTCACAGGCACTTCCTACAACGCCAGGCGAAACCCTTACTGGTAAGCGGTTGATTTTGGCCGATGTGGTTCGCGGTCATGCGGCTGTGATCGTCGTTGGCTTTAGCCGCGAAGCAGGCGACGGTTGTGGACTTTGGATGCGCACCCTGCATGGTGACCCTGCGCTGGCCAACCTCCCCGTGTACCAGATAGCCGTGCTAGAGGCTGCGCCGGTTTTTATCCGCAGCGTGATCAAGAGCGGCATGCGCAAAGGAGTTCCTGCTGCCGATCAGGACCAGTTCCTCGTCTTCACGCAGGATGAGAAGCTGTGGCGCAGCTATTTTGGCGTGACCACCGACAAGGATCCGTATGTCGTGCTGCTGGACGCTGCCGGGCAAGTTCGATGGCATGGCCACGGAGCCGGGAAAGACCTTGAGCCGTTGCTGCGCGTTGCGCATGCGGGGCAGTGAACTAAGAATCAATGCCTTTCTAAGCCTGCTTTATCAAGGACCAATTTTTCATCGGCTGATGACGATCGAACCCTCAGATGGTTTTAGGCCAGCGGAAGAGCCCGGCTGCGCGATGGCCTTTCAATGCCTGAAGTGGGGTCTCTGCGGCACCGTTGCCAAGGTTGTGGACGCCTGTTGCTTGCTCTCGCATGACCTGGGCGATGATACCCACATGCGGAAGCCGAGCGTTGAGTTGCCAGGTGACGATGTCACCCACCGCCAGCGGAGCAGGGAAGCCGTCTCCGGGAATGGTTCCGTTCGCATGCCAAAGCTGACATCCAACGCGTTGCCTGTGGGTTTCGAGGTTAAGCACACGGCGATGATCGATGTTGGTGTCGGGCGCCTTCGATCCTATGCCCGGTGCACCGAATATGCGTCGAACGCTTTGACCATATCGTCATGCACAAGCTTTTGCATATCGATCCCAAGAGCATCCCAGGCCGCGCGCACAATTACATCTGCGCAGACTCCCGTGCACCGGTCTACATCTCCACCGGGGTAACGTAGATGGGCATAGCGAGGGTCATAGCCGAGAGTCACACCAATTTGCGACCGCGCCGCCTTGGCCAGCTTCTGGCCGCTGCTTGTGTCAGCCCGCAATGATAGCGGCGAGCTGATACAGAAGGCGGCGAGAGTACCCAGGAAAACGCGACGTTGCATGCAAACATCCTCGGAAGGTTGCCAAGACTTGTTGGGAAGGTCCCGTGCCCAGCCTGCCGTCCCATCGTTCCTAAAAGATGTCCACCCGACAAACCGTGCTACCGTGCGCGTGTCCAAAAACTGTGATGGATTGAGAATCAGAGACACTTGTCTTGACCTTGTTGCAATCCAGATGCGCTGTTTGATCCTTGGGGAAGTGCAGTCCAAGCTGTTGCAGGGTAATTTGCAACTCAACCGGCTTCTCGTCGAGATTGAAGAAAGCAATCAGATAGGCGGGGTTTGGCTTTCCTGGCTTCGATGCAACCCAGACCCGCATATGTTCAAAGCCGGGTGGCAAATCCTTGACTGGGTGGCTTTCCTGCGCGTGCTGGTTGAAATCTATCAGATCTTTGCTGGTGATCAAGGTGCGGGTGAAGTCGTCAAGTTTGGTCAGATTCGCGCCGAGGATAAGCGGCGACCGGGAGATTGCCCAAAGCGTGAACTCCGCCTGCTCCTCGTCCTGGGTGTAGCGGGATTGGCGTGGTTCGCCCCAGCCTGGGTGGGGGGTGAGTGAGCCGAAGGGCAACATATCTTCGTCAGGCCAGTTGCCGGGCTTGACGTAAGGGTTCCATGCGGCGAGGCGGTCAAATGCATCGCGCAGTCCAAAGGGAAATTCGCCGCTCCCTTCGCCTGGCGCGGAGTCTTTGTGCCAGACGTCCCAGTGATCGTCAGAGATCCGCCAGAGCTGGGCGTATTTGCCCACTTCGGCAGCATGCTCCAGCTTGGTCGGGCCGGGTGAAAGGCTGAGCACGATGGGTCGGCCGGCCTTTTTGATTGCGGCGGCAAGTTGGCGAATTTCAGATCCCTTGTAGGGCCGGTCGGAGATGCAATCGACCTTGAGGTAATCCACTCCCCAACTGGCGTAAAGGCCGATCATCGAGTCGTACCAGGCCTGTCCGGCGGCGTTGTCGCGGATGCCGAAGTTGTCCTGGTTCCATGGGCATACGTCGGTCGTGTCGGCGGCGTCGGCGCCGTGGAAAGTGGAGCCTGCGATTGGCTTGTTGTCCCGAACGCTGGCCCGGGGAATGCCGCGAATAAGGTGAATGCCAAACTTGAGCCCCTGGGTGTGGACCCAGTCTGCAAGAGGCTTGAGTCCGACTCCGTTGGCTGCGTCGGGGAAGCGATTCAGCGCGGGGATGAGTCGGCCGTTTGCGTCATAGACGAATTTCTGGGATTCAGTGTCGGTGCCAAAAGGATTCTGCAGGTACCATCCCTCGTCGATGACCGCGTATTGCCATCCATACTGCTTCATTCCGGCAAGCACTGTGGTATTGGCCTTAAAGTCGGCTTCGTCGATGGTCAGCCCGTAAGCATCCCAGCTGTTCCAGCCCATGGGCGGGGTATTGGCCGGACCCTGAGCCGGCGCGGATGCTGTAGAGAAAAAGAGAAATGCAGCAATGAGCAACCAGATTTGATTCGTTCGCGACATTGGAAACGTATAGCACAACGGTCGCCGCTTTCACGTTTGATTTTTAAATGAATTGATTTCGAAGACCGTTGTGATCGGCCAATGCCACTAAAGTTCCACGCAGCTACTCGTTCGTTCCATTCTCAGGTTACCCGGATTCCGTGAAGATTGTTACAGGCGGAATCGATGTGCTAACTGGCCGTCCTCGCCCTACTTTTTATCTTTGCCGGAGGGCGAATGTTCATCTCGATCTGGTTCAAAATCCGGCAATCTATCCGACTTGCAGGCGTGCCCATTCTTGCCATGGTTGCGCTCATTGGCTTTCCGCAAGTTGCCGCAGCCCAGGGTGTTGGATACTGGCATACCAGCGGCAACCAGATTGTCGATGCCAACAGCAAAGTCGTGCGCGTCGCTGGCATCAACTGGTACGGATTTGAGACGACCGACGAAGTGGTGCACGGGCTCTACGCGCAGGACTATCACACGATTCTGAACACGATTCATGCGGAGGGTTACAACACCATTCGGCTGCCCTATTCCAACCAGATGGTTGAGACACCCATCATCCCAACCACCATGGCTACATCCAAGGCGAGTGGACCGATCAACACTGATCTTGTCGGCCTCAACTCAATTCAGATCATGGATAAGGTCATCAGCGCGGCCGGTGCCCTGGGATTGAAGGTGATTCTGGTAAACCATCGTTCTGAGGCGGGCAACAGCAATGAGCCGAACGGTCTCTGGTACACACCGGCCTACCCTGAAGCAAATTGGATTGCCGATTGGAAGGCGCTGGTCACCCGCTACAAGACTGTGCTGGATGGCAAAGGGAATCCGGTCGTTGTTGCCGTTGACCTGCGCAATGAGCCGCATCTGATTGCGGGATCTGCTCGCACCGGTTCCTGCTGGACAGGGGACAGCTGGACCAACGGATGCCCCGTGACCAATACCGCTCAGAACTGGCCGGCAGCCGCTACGCGCGCAGCCAAGGCAATCCTTGCTGTCAATTCAAACCTACTCATCGCGGTCGAGGGCACCGACTGCTATAGCGGCGATTGTGGATGGCAGGGCGGGAATCTTGAGGGTGCAGCCAGCTATCCAATTCAGCTTACCGTGGCCAACCGGCTGGTGTACTCAGCGCATGATTATGGCCCGGACTTGAGCACACAGAGCTGGTTTTCCTCGACCACGACTTCCGCCAGCCTGGGCGCAGCCTGGACCCGATACTGGGCCTACCTCAGCCAGAACCAGACCGCGCCGGTGTGGATCGGCGAGTTCGGCACCACCAATACCAGCACCGACCTCCAAAGCAATACAGCGGGCAGCCAGGGGCAGTGGTTCTCTGCGCTAGTCAGCTACCTCGCCAATCACCCCTGTATCAGCTGGACTTACTGGGCCGTCAATGGCGAAGACGATTTCAGCCTGCTCGACCGCAGCTACAATTCGCTTCCGGTCAGTTCCATCAAGCAGCAGATGCTCTCGTCCCTTCAGTTTCCACTATCCGGTGTGGGCGGCGGTGTAGGCGTGCCGACTTGCGGCGCGACTCCGGCCGTTCCCGCCGCGCTGAGGGCAACCTCGATCTCGTCCGACTCGGTGCAACTGGGTTGGAAAGCAGTTACGTCCCCGACGAACTGCTCCGTCACTTACACGGTCTATCGCAGCAACACCTCGGGTTACAAACCCGGTGTTACGAATATCATTGCGACGCAGGTTGCCGTTGGCCTCACCATTCCAGCATTTACTGACAGCAACCTGGCCGCTTCAACCAACTATTACTACATCGTGGTTGCGACGGACGCACACGGCTCCTCGGCGGCATCGGTTGAGGCCAGCGTCAAGACTCCAGCCAAGCCAATCGGCTTCGCCTGTCACGTTACCTATACGGTCACAAACTCCTGGAGTACGGGCTTCCAGGCCAGCATCGCAATTCAGAATACGGGCGTAACCAGCATCAGCAACTGGACTCTCCAGTGGACCTTTGCCAACAGCCAGACCATCACCAGTTTCTGGAACGGAGTTGAAACCCAGACCGCGGCAGTCGTAACCGTCAAGGATGTAGGCTACAACGGTCCCATCGTCCCGGCCGGCAGCGTAACCGGTATTGGCTTTACCGCCACTGCCGGAACGACCAACGCCATTCCCACCAACTTTTCGCTGAACGGTGTGCTCTGTAAGTAATTCATCTCGTTGTAAGGCAATCCCGGGCCGTCCAAAATGGTTGATCCTGCCCGGTGCGATAAGCTGGTGCGGTGGGGTAGGAATGAGTTTGCATCGGTGGATACGATTCGGATTTGCGAGCTGGCTTCTGGCCTCTGCTGCGATCTTGTTTGCCCAGGCGACGGCAGTAACGGGTCCACTTGCGTCGCTTGTTATCCACACCGACCACGGCCCCAACTCTGCCGTAGCGCAGCGCCAGCATTATGTGGTACTCGTCTCCCTCGACGGCTTTCGCTGGGACTACCCGCAAAAGTATGGTGCTCCCAATCTGGTGGCCATGGGCAAACAAGGTGTTTCAGCGCCTCAGGGTATGCTGCCGAGCTTCCCTTCGCTCACCTTTCCCAATCACTATGCGATGGTCACAGGTCTTTATCCGGAGCACAACGGCCTGGTTGCAAATGGCTTTTTTGATGAAGAAAAGCAAGCGCGTTACGGGATAGGCGATGCAAAGGCAGTCACGGATGGCTCCTGGTACAAAGGTGTGCCCCTGTGGTCGCTGGCGGAAAGCCAGGGAATGCGCTCTGCTTGTCTCTTCTGGCCTGGCTCTGAGGCAAAGATCGCTGGGCAACAACCGTCTCAGTATCTAAGCTTTGACGACAAAGTCAATGAGGGTGCCCGCATCGATCAGGTACTCGCCTGGCTCGGCGAACCGGTGTCCACGCGCCCCCACTTCATCACGCTTTACTACTCAGACGTAGATCATGCCGGCCATAGTTTTGGCCCCGACGCGCCCGAGACCGGGGCCGCAGTCGCCAGAGTGGACGCGCTGGTTGGCCGATTGCATGCCGCTCTCGACGCAACCCATCTGCCCATCGACCTCGTCGTCGTCAGCGACCACGGCATGGCAAAGATACAGGGCCCCTGGGTCACTCTAGACTCCTTTGCTGACCTCACGGGCGTTGAAACTGTGGGTACTCTGCTCTACCCCCGCACCGAGCAGGATCGAGTCCGCATCTATAACCAGCTTAAGAAAGCATCAGAAAAGTTCCATGCCTACCGGCGCAAAGACGTACCTGCCGGCCTCAACTACAACGAAAATCCCCGAGAGGGTGACCCGGTCGTCATCCCCACCGGCCCCTATATGCTCCGCGCACACGCTCCAGAGGCAGGCAAGCCCGACGCGCCTCCTATGTCAGGCATGCACGGCTTTGACTCAAGCACTCTGCCTGAGATGAAAGCCAGCTTCTATGCCGCAGGCCCCGACATCCTGCCAGGCAAAACGGTCGCACCGTTTGAGAACGTCAATCTTTATCCCTGGCTCGCCCACATGCTCGGTCTGACCGCGCCAAAGTCTGATGGAATCCTCAATATTCTCGCGGCAACGCTGCGTGACAGCGGCGAAACACCCGCCCCGGATGCAACTGCATCTGCCAAGGAGTAGCTGCTCGTGACTCGAATCGTGCTCGGAATCGACGGCGGGGGCACAAACACCCGGGCTGTCATCGCCCAGGTCAATGGCTCTTTTGTTCAAACGCTCGCACGCGCCCAGGGCGGCTCCATCAAGCGCCTGCGGGTCGGTGCGGAAACTGCCGAATCCAATCTCCGCGCCCTGCTTCGAGAGGTCTATGATGCAGCGGCCGTCACCAAGGTCTACGCAGCCTCTGCCGGCGTTGCCAGCGCTTCCTTACCCGGTATCCGCGAATGGATTACCGATGTTTTCCGCGAATTCGGCATTGAACGATCTGAAGTCGTCGGCGACGAAGTGATCGCCCTCGATGCAGCCTTTCAGGGGGGCGCGGGCATCCTGCAGATTGCGGGCACTGGCTCCAACTGCATTGGACGCACCGCCACCGGAGAGCGCGAAAGTGCGGGCGGCTATAGCTCAGTACTCGGCGACGAAGGTTCAGGCTACTGGATAGGTCTGCATGGCATCCGACAGGCCCTTCACGCCTACGATCGCGGAGAACCCGGCATGATTCTGTCGCGCGTGGGCGAAGCCTGGGGCACCAGCACTCTAGAAGAGCTCGTGGATCTCGGCAACGCAATTCCCGGTCCGGATTTTTCAGCGTTGGCGCCACTGGTTTCGCAGGCGGCTGAGGAGGGCGACGCGGTTGCGACGATGATTCTGCGTCAGGCGGCCGAAGATCTCGCGGAATCCATCCTGCTGGTCCGAAAAAAGCTCTGTGAGCGCCATGGCTTGATTGAGGAGGTGCCGGTCGCGTGGACCGGCAGCGTGCTCGAAAAAATCTCCATCGTCCGAAATCGACTTCTTGAATTGCTCACCCAAGCCGCGCCCGAAATGCCAGTTGCTCAGGAAGCGGTTGTCGCCGTCGAGGGCGCCCTATGGCGTGCACGTGACCTGGCCGCAAGTTAGGGCGTGTTCACACTATCTGAGTGCTTCGACGATGAGGGCGAAGTTGAGGAAGCCGATGAAGAGCACGTCGAGTTTCTCGAAGCGGGAGAAGATTCTGCGGAAGCCCTTGAGTCTTCGGAATAGCCGTTCGATCTCGT